>NZ_JAYEER010000004.1:330000-635000 GCF_034653355.1 Nitrospirillum guanabarense | reverse complement strand
AAGGGTCTGGAGAAGGGATGCGCCGACGGCGGCTCCTGCGGGCCGGTTAAAGCCACGCTCGTCTATGATTAGACAAGCCGCGGACCCAGCGCGGGCGTCCTTAGAAAGGAGGTGATCCAGCCGCAGGTTCCCCTACGGCTACCTTGTTACGACTTCACCCCAGTCGCTGACCGTACCGTGGTCGGCTGCCTCCCCCAAACACAAGGTCTGGGCGGTTAGCGCACCGGCTTCGGGTAAAGCCAACTCCCATGGTGTGACGGGCGGTGTGTACAAGGCCCGGGAACGTATTCACCGCGGCGTGCTGATCCGCGATTACTAGCGATTCCAACTTCATGCACTCGAGTTGCAGAGTACAATCCGAACTGAGATGGCTTTTGGAGATTAGCTCCCCCTCACGAGGTCGCCGCCCACTGTCACCACCATTGTAGCACGTGTGTAGCCCAGCCCATAAGGGCCATGAGGACTTGACGTCATCCCCGCCTTCCTCCGGCTTGTCACCGGCAGTTTCTCCAGAGTGCCCAACCAAATGATGGCAACTGAAGATGGGGGTTGCGCTCGTTGCGGGACTTAACCCAACATCTCACGACACGAGCTGACGACAGCCATGCAGCACCTGTCTTACCGCCACCGAAGTGGAAAGTGCGTCTCCGCACCGGTCAGTAGATGTCAAGAGCTGGTAAGGTTCTGCGCGTTGCTTCGAATTAAACCACATGCTCCACCGCTTGTGCGGGCCCCCGTCAATTCCTTTGAGTTTCAACCTTGCGGCCGTACTCCCCAGGCGGAGTGCTTAATGCGTTAGCTGCGACACCGAAGTTCTAAGAACCCCAACGTCTAGCACTCATCGTTTACGGCGTGGACTACCAGGGTATCTAATCCTGTTTGCTCCCCACGCTTTCGCGCCTCAGCGTCAGTATCGGTCCAGTGAGCCGCCTTCGCCACCGGTGTTCTTCCCAATATCTACGAATTTCACCTCTACACTGGGAATTCCACTCACCTCTCCCGAACTCAAGCCGCTCAGTCTCAAGCGCAATTCCCAGGTTAAGCCCGGGGATTTCACGCCTGACTTGAACAGCCGCCTACGCGCCCTTTACGCCCAGTAATTCCGAACAACGCTAGCCCCCTTCGTATTACCGCGGCTGCTGGCACGAAGTTAGCCGGGGCTTCTTCTCACGCTACCGTCATCATCGTCGCGTGCGAAAGAGCTTTACAACCCTAAGGCCTTCATCACTCACGCGGCATTGCTGGATCAGGGTTGCCCCCATTGTCCAATATTCCCCACTGCTGCCTCCCGTAGGAGTCTGGGCCGTGTCTCAGTCCCAGTGTGGCTGATCATCCTCTCAGACCAGCTACCGATCGTCGGCTTGGTGAGCCGTTACCTCACCAACTACCTAATCGGACGCGGGCCCCTCCTTCGGCGATAAATCTTTCCCTGACAGTCTCCACAACCATCAGGCTCATCCGGTATTAGCTCCAGTTTCCCGGAGTTATTCCGAACCAAAGGGCAGGTTCCCACGCGTTACTCACCCGTGCGCCACTAAGGCCGAAGCCTTCGTTCGACTTGCATGTGTTAGGCATGCCGCCAGCGTTCGTTCTGAGCCAGGATCAAACTCTCAGGTTCAATGCGGTTCCGGTAGCGGGCTCGCGCCCACCAGAACCTCGACGGAAACCAACCTCAGTCGGCACCTCAAACCCAAGTCCGTTCCTGTTCCCCTCATCGCTGAAGGGACATATTCAGAGCATGTTCTTAAGATGCGCTTCGATCGTTTCCATGTTGTGCCCATACTGGACCCAGCATCGGAACCGCCGTCTGCGCATCCCTTCTCAAGACGTTCACTTGTTCAAGAACCCGTGGCCCAAACGCGAACAGCGCCCAAGGCCACAACCCCGTCCCCGGCCGGTCCCCCTAGAGGACCAACCCAAACCCGGACAGGAAGGGCGAATTCCATGTCGTCCAGCGGCCTCGCCGCCAGAACCGCAACCCCTCAGTCTCCAACGTCAACCGCCAGAACTCAGGGATCGCTTCGCCGTCGCGCCGTTCGTTGTCGCCCGCCGCGTCGGTGAACGGGGTTATAGTGACCTCACCGGGGGGCTGTCTACTGCTTTTTTCGCCTGCCCCTCACTTTTTTCGAAACGCGGCGTAGCCCCTATCCGGAAACCATCCCAAAGCCCGCAGGCCAACAGGAGAAGCAGCGGTTTAGGCCAGACCCAACTGGCGCAGTTCCGCCAATATATGGGGCGGCAGGTCCTGCCCCCCGCCACCCGCCTGGTCCAGATCGGGCGGCGCGTCCTCCAGCTTCAGATAGCGCCACCCCTGGAAGGGGCGCTTGGGCTGGGGCACGGTTTCCACGAGTTCGGTATCCAACAGCATGCGGCAGACCTCATCCCCCTCGGGCGAGCGCATGAGATCGAAACCGACGAAACGGGCGCGGCAGCACAGGATGCCCTTCACCACCCAATAGAGGGAGCCGCCGTCCAGCAGCTCCGCCGTGCGCGTGGGCATGCGGCGGGTATAGGTGGGCACCACCCGGTGGCCGTGCCAGTCCATCTGGTTGCGGTTGCGCCAGTCGCGCATGTCGGCAAGGTCGGGGGCGCCCACGGCAAGGCGCAGCATATGTAAGGGCATGGTCTCAACAAGGCCGGTGTCTATCGGGGGGTTGAGACTACGAGCTTAAGCCTGAGGGTCAAGGCGCCCCGTCACAGGGGCGGTCCTCAAGGGGTGATCCTCAAGCGGATCATAAGCGGGGCCTAAGCCCGACATCCAAGGAACAACTACGCCCCGACCGAGGCGTTCAGGGCGCGGCACTTGGCCTCGAAACCGTCGGAGATGAATTCCGGCCGCTTGAACATGCCCTTCAGCCACGCGGCCAGCAGGCACAGCTCTTCCAGTTTCAGCACCTCATCCAGGGTGCCCTGGGGGAAGCGGATGGCGAAGCTGTCGGCGACGGTGTCCAGCACCTCTTCCACCTGCTCGATGCTGAGGCCGCAGTCGGTCTCCAGCACGGCGGTGCGGGTCAGGATTTTCTCGTCGACGCCGTAGTCGTCGCGGATCAGCTTCACGATCCAACGGAATAGGTGCATCCAGTTGGTGACGCCCTCGATCGACCGGCTCACGGCATCCCGCCCCTCAAGTTTCAGGCCCCGCGCCAGGGTGGTCACCCCGCCCTTACGCGGCTTTCAGGTCCCCACCCCTATCAGAGAAGCGTTAAGACTTTTTTGACGCCGGCACCAGTGATGTTTCTTGGCGACCAACGGCAAGGCCACGTGCCGCCATCCCTAGGGGACCCTGGGTTCAGCGGTCGGGCGGCCGGCGGCTGCTGGAGTAGCTGAAGATGGCGTTGAATCCGAACAGCAACAGCAACATGCCGACGATGACCTCGGCCGCCACGATCAGACGGATGAAGCTGCCCACCGGCACGATGTCGCCATAGCCGACGGTCGACAGGGTGACGACGGAGAAATAAAGGCTCTCCGCGAATCCGATCTTCTGCGGCGCGCCGCCGATCATGAACTGGCTGACGGGGGAGAAGCGGTCCACCACCGTGTAGAGGGCGGCGAAGACGATCACCAGCAGGGAATAGAAGGTGAAGAAGGCGAAGGCCGGCTCCGCCAGGCCGGCCACCTGCTCGAAAAACTCCTCGAACAGCAGGCCCGTCTCCAACAGCAGCACCACCACATCGTAGCTGACCAGCAGCACGATGAAGGCGATGAAGCCCATGGCGGCAAAGAAGGCGTCGCGCACCACGGGCTGGGGCGTTTCCGGGGTCAGCAGGAAGGTGGCCGCCCCCACCAGGCCCAGCGGCACCACCCAGCCAAAGGCGCGGCCGAAGCGTCGCAGGTCGCGCCGCCTGGTGTTGCCCTCCGGCCGCGCCTGGACGATGGCGCGAATGCCTTCGCGCCGAATCACCACGCCGGCCAGGAAAGCGGCCAATGGCAGGACGAAGCCCAGCCCCAGCAGGCCCGGCGGCAACTGCGAGAAATGCGCCTCGACGAAGAACTCGAAGATGATGGCGTAGATGCCGACGAAGTTGGCCAAGCCGATGGTGAAGAAGCGGCTGCCGGGGAACAGCAGGTGACAGGTCCCCACCACCACCACCACCGCGCCCAGCAGCGCCAGCATCAGGCCCGGATCCGCCCCTTGGATGGTCAGCGAAATCAGGGCCAGCAACCCCACCGTCAGGACGATGGGCGTCACCAGGGTACGCTTGCGCCGCCGCCGGGGGGAACGGGGCGGGGGGTGGTCGCGTTCATCACCAGCCGCCCTGCGCCAGCCAGCGTTCCACCTGCACCAGGCCGTGCCCCCCAGAACCCCTCCCCATCCACGAAGATGAAGGGGGAACCGAAGACGCCCCGGGCCATGGCGGCGTCGGTGGCGGCGCGCAGCGCGTCCTTCACCGCTGGCTCCTGCATGCCGGCCTTGAGGTCGTCCGCATCCATGCCGATGCCGGTGGCGACTTCCGCCACCGCGTCCACTCCGGAAATGTCCCGCCCCTCCTGCCAATGGGCGCGGTACAGCGCCTTCGCCAAGCTCCGCGCCAAGTCGACGTCTCGTGCGGCCGTCCAGTAATAGGCGCGGGAGGAGGCCACGGCATTGATCGGCATCACCTCGGGCCAGGTAAGCGGCAGGCCGTAGTACCTGGCCGAGCGCACGACGTCATGGCGCAGGTAGTCGCCCTGCAAGGGGCGCAACACCGTGGCCGTGACGCCCGCGCTCTTGAACACCGCCCCCAGCAGGATGGGATGCCAGGCAACGGCGCGGCCATGGCGGGCCGCCAGTTCATCGATCGCCATGGCGGCGAAATAGCCGTAGGGCGAGGCGAAGTCGAAATAGAAGTCCAAGGGCTGCGCTGCCATCACAGGTCCCCTCCCCCATGTTATTCGGGCGGCCGCACCCTCGGCACGGCCGCCCGCCAGTATGCCCACTCGCCGGACCAGGTCCAGCGTGGATGGATGTCAGTTGAGACGCTCGATGGCCACGGCCGTGGCTTCGCCGCCGCCGATGCACAGGCTGGCCACGCCCCGGGTCTGGCCGTAGCGCTGCAGCGCCGCCAGCAAGGTCACCAGGATGCGGGCGCCCGAAGCGCCGATGGGGTGGCCCAGGGCGCAGGCGCCGCCATGGACGTTGACCTTCTCGTGGGGAATGTCGAATTCCCGCATCGCCGCCATGGGCACCACGGCGAAGGCCTCATTGATCTCGAACAGGTCGACATCGCGGGCGGACCAGCCGGTCTTGGCGAACAGGGTCTCGATGGCGCCGATGGGGGCGGTGGTGAACCAGTTGGGGGCGCGGGCATGGCTGGCGTGGCCGACGATGCGGGCCAGCGGCGTCAGGCCACGCTTTTCCGCCACGCTGGCGCGGGTCAGCACCAGGGCGGCGGCACCGTCGCTGATGCTGGCGCTGCTGGCCGCCGTCACCGTGCCGTCCTTGCGGAAGGGAGTCTTCAGGGTGGAAATCTTCTCCGGCTTGCCCTTCAGCGGCTGCTCATCCCGATTGATAACGACGTCGCCGGCCTTGCCCTTCACCGTGACGCCCACCGTCTCACCGTCGAACCAGCCGTTCTCCACCGCCGCCTTGGCGCGGCGCAGGCTTTCGATGGCGTAGGCGTCCTGCATCTCGCGGGTGAACTGGTAATGGCTGGCCGTGTCCTCGGCGAAGGTGCCCATGGCGCGGCCGCGGTCGTAGGCGTCCTCCAGCCCATCCAGCGCCATGTGGTCGTAGATGGTGGCGTGGCCGTAGCGATAGCCGCCGCGCGCCCGGTCCAGCAGGTAGGGGGCGTTGGACATGCTTTCCATGCCGCCGGCCAGCGCGATGTCGACACTGCCCGCCACCAGCAGGTCATGGGCCACCATGGCCGCCTTCATGCCGCTGCCGCACATCTTGTTCAGGGTGCTGCACGGCACGGACTGCGGCAGGCCGGCTGCCAGCGCCGCCTGGCGGCCGGGCGCCTGGCCCTGGCCAGCCTGCAGCACACAGCCCATCACCACCTCATCGATGGCGTCGGGGCTGAGGCCGGCGCGGTCCACCGCCGCCTTCACGGCGGCAGCTCCCAGCTGGGCGGCCGGCAGGCTGGACAAGTCGCCCATCATGCCGCCCATGGCGGTGCGGGCGGCGCTGACGATGACAATCGGATCACTCGACATGGTTCATCTCTCCCGTTTGATTCTGTGAGGCGCCCAAGGCGCCGTCCACCTGGAGGCGCCAGGCGCGGCGGACGAAGTCCAATCCCTCCGGTTCGCCCAGCAGACGGCAGGTCATGGTCTGGGCGAAGGCGATACCCACCATCTGGAACGCGAACAGGGTGCAGTCGAGGTCGGGACGGAAATGCCCCGCCGTCACCGCCATGGCGGCCCCCTGCCGGATGAAGGCCCGCAGGCGGCGCTGCGCCCCCGCGATCTCATCCCGCAGGGGTCCCGGCCGATCGTCCAGTTCCAGGCTGGCCGCCTGGATGGGACAGCCGCCCGGAAAGGGGGGTGAGCGGTTCCATGCCCACCAGCCTTCGGCGAAAAACTCCAGCCGCGGCAGGCCGCGCGGCAGGTGCAGCACCGGCCGGATGACATGGGTGGTGAAGCAGGCCTGGGCCTCCTGCAGCACCGCCACCTGCAGCTGCTCCTTGGACCCGAAATGGGCGAACAGCCCGCTTTTCGACAGACCGGTACGCTCCGCCAACAGGCCGATGGTGAGGCCTGACAGTCCATCCGTGCTCATGAGGCTCAAGGCCTCACCCAGGATGGCGGCGCGCGTGCGGACACCCTTGCTCATGGGGCGAAAAAATAAACGAACGATCGTGCTATTGTCAAGGCAAGGGCCCTGCGCCGAAAAGCGAAGACCCGCCCCGGATCGCTCCGGGACGGGTCTTCACCGCTGTCAGCCAGGGGGCGCCCCGGAGGGCCAGGATCAGGCGTCCTCGCCCGCCTCATGCATCTGGGCATCGACCACGGCCAGGGCCGACATGTTGACGATGCCACGCACGGTGACCGAGGGGGTCAGGATGTGCGCCGGCTGGGCGGCGCCCAGCAGCACCGGCCCCACCGGCTGGCCCTCGCCCAGGGTCTTCAACAGGTTGAAGGCGATGTTGGCGGCGTCGCGGCTGGGCATGATCAGCAGATTGGCCATGCCTTTCAGGCGACTGTTGGGGAACACGCGGTTGCGGATGTCCTCGGAGATGGCGCTGTCGGCATGCATCTCACCCTCGACCTCCAGCGTCGGGCACTGCTGCTCGATCTTGGCCAGGGCGGCCCGCATGGTGAGAGCCGAGGCGTCGCCGTGGCTGCCGAAGTTCGAGTGCGACAGCAGGGCCACCTTAGGCACCACGCCGAAGCGCCGCACCTCTTCCGCCGCCAGCGCGGTCATGGCCGCGATCTGGTCCGCCGTGGGTTCCGGCGTCACATAGGCATCGGCCAGGAAGAAGGTGCCCTTTGGCAGGATCAGCACCGACAGGGCGGCCGGAATGGTGGTGCCCGGCTTCAGACCGATGACGTCCAGCACATGCTTCAGGTGCCAGTCATAGAGACCGACGGTGCCGGCGATCATGGCGTCGGCGTCGCCCTTGCGCACCATCATCGAGCCGATGACGGTGGTGTTGTTGCGCACCACCTGGCGGGCGCGGTCGGGGCTGACGCCCCGGCGCTCCATGACGGCGTGGTAGCTCTGCCAGTAGTCGGCGTAGCGCGGATCGTTCTGCGGATCGACCAGGTCAAAATCGCGGTCCAGCGCGATGCGCAGGCCCAGCTTCTCAATGCGACGAGCCACCACGTCGCGGCGGCCGATGAGGATGGGCTTGGCCAAGCCGTCGTCCACCACGAACTGCACGGCCCGCAGCACCCGCTCCTCCTCGCCCTCGCAATAGACCAGGCGCTTGGGCGCCTGCTTGGCGCGGGAGAACACCGGCTTCATCAGCAGGCCGGAGCGGAAGACGAACTGCGAGAGCCGCTCACGGTACGCGTCGAAATCGGTGATGGGCCGTGTGGCCACGCCGCTATCCATGGCGGCCTTGGCAACCGCCGGCGCGATCTCCAGGATCAGGCGCGGGTCGAAGGGCTTGGGGATTATGTTGTCGGGGCCGAAGCCGGTGGACTGATCGCCATAGGCGGCGGCCACCACGTCGTGCTGCTCCGCCATGGCCAGACGGGCTATGGCCTCCACCGCCGCGATCTTCATCGCCTCGTTGATCTGGGTGGCGCCCACGTCCAAGGCCCCCCGGAAGATGAAGGGGAAGCAGAGGACGTTGTTGACCTGGTTGGGGTAATCGGACCGGCCGGTGGCGATGATGGCGTCGGGCTGGGCCTCGCGCGCCTCCTCCGGCATGATTTCCGGGGTGGGGTTGGCCAGGGCCAGGATGACCGGCTGGCCGGCCATCTTGGACACCATGGGCTTGGTCAGCACGCGCGGGGCGGACAGGCCCAGGAAGATGTCCGCCCCATCGATGATGTCATCCAGGGTGCGGGCGTTGGTCTTCTTGGCGTAGCGCGCCTTGCGCGGGTCCATCAGCTCGGTGCGGCCATCATAGACCACGCCCTTGATGTCGCTGACCCAGATGTTGTCCACGGGCATGCCCATATCCACCAGCAGATCCAGGCAGGCCAGCGCGGCGGCGCCGGCGCCGCTGGCCACCAGCTTGACCTCGTCGATCTTGCGGCCGCGCAGCTTCAGCGCGTTGGTGATGGCGGCGGCGACGATGATGGCGGTGCCGTGCTGGTCGTCATGGAAGACCGGGATCTTCATGCGCTCGCGCAGCTTGCTTTCCACGTAGAAGCATTCCGGCGCCTTGATGTCCTCAAGGTTGATTCCGCCGAACGTCGGCTCCAGCGCGGCGATGACCTCGACCAGCTTGTCGGGATCCTTCTGGTCGATCTCGATGTCGAAGACGTCGATGCCGGCGAACTTCTTGAACAGGACGCCCTTACCCTCCATCACCGGCTTGGCGGCCAGCGGACCGATGTCGCCCAGGCCCAGCACGGCGGTGCCGTTGGTGATGACGGCCACCAGGTTGCCGCGCGAGGTCATCTGGCTGGCCTCGGCCGGGTCGGCCACGATGGCCTCGCAGGCGAAGGCCACGCCGGGCGAATAGGCCAAGGCCAGGTCGCGCTGTGTCGCCAGGGGCTTGGTCGGCGTGACGGCGATCTTACCCGGCGTCGGCAGCCGGTGATAGTCAAGGGCGGCTTCGCGAAACTCGTCGGACATGGGGCCGGTCTCTTCTGCGGGGGACTGGGTCGCGAGCGGCGTCACGGGGCGCCGATGCTTCCACGGGCGTCGTAAACCGTTCGGTCTGCTTCCTGCTTAAGGCGGGGGGCCGGGCGTTGTCCAGAGGCCATGGGCACTGAGGTGCCATTCAGCGCCACAGCACCGGGCTGCCATGCGTCGGGCCGATCTGGACATGACACTCCGAAACGCGAAAGGCCGACCCCTGGGGGCCGGCCTTTCAGGTGATGGTGCGGTCAAGAAGACTCGAACTTCCACGGGTTGCCCCACAGCGACCTCAACGCTGCGCGTCTACCAATTCCGCCATGACCGCATCATGTCAGAACCTCGTCGGCAAGGGCTTGCCAACGGGTGAACGGGGGAATAGCAAATCGCCGATCCCATAGCAAGCCCCCGTGTGGCCCTATCGGGATCGGGACACACTATATAAAGGTGTGGTCCTTCCGTGACCCGAAGCCGCCCGCACGCGGCGGCGATGGATCCGCTTCACACGACAGGTAAGCGCCCGTGATGTCCCTGCCCCTGACCGAAACCGACACCCTTCCCCCGGCTGGTCCCGAGTGGCGCATCAGCGACCAGCCGGTGCCCTATCCCGACGCCGTCGCCGCCATGGAGGACCGGGTGGCCGCCATCCGCGCCGGTACGGCACCGGAACTGGTATGGCTGTTGGAACATCCGCCGCTGTACACCGCCGGCACCAGCGCCAAGGCGGAGGATCTGCTGGACCATGGCCGCTTCCCCGTGTTCCAGACTGGGCGTGGCGGGCAATACACCTATCACGGCCCCGGCCAGCGCGTGGCCTACGTCATGCTGGACCTGGTGAAGCGCGGGCCGGACGTGCACCGCTACGTCACCAACCTGGAGGAATGGATCATCCGTACCCTGGCCCTGTTCAACATCCGGGGCGAGCGGCGCTGCGGCCGGGTGGGCATCTGGGTGGACAAGCAGCCCTATGGCGGGCTGCCGGGTCAGGAGGACAAGATCGGCGCCATCGGCGTGCGCGTGCGCCGAGGGGTCACCTTCCACGGCATCTCGCTGAACGTGGATCCGGACCTCAGCCACTTCGGCGGCATCGTGCCTTGCGGCATCACCCAGTTCGGCGTGACCTCCATGCATGCCCTGGGGCACCTGGCCAGCCTGCACGAGGTGGATGCGGCGATGCGCGACGCCTGGGACGGCGTGTTCGAAACCCCCGGCTCAGCTGTGGACGCGTGTATCCGGTAAGGGGTGCCACCGACTACCTATTTAGGGTCTAAACCTGCGATAGTTGGACCTCTAACCCGCCGCCACGCATAATTGAGGCAGTATGGCAACGGCGGGGGGACGCCATGGAAACCGCGATCGCTTCTGGGCCTGTCGCAACGGCCAGTCGGCACACCTTCTATGTGGCCATGGCCGCCGTCTTCCTGGCTATCGCCTTCGGCGGGTTCACGCCGACCTATTGGCGGCCAGTGCTCAGCGGCACCTTCCACCGGCCGGCCATCGTCCATATCCACGGCTTCGTCCTGTTTTCCTGGTGCCTTTTCTATTTCGCGCAGACGCTGCTGGCGGCGCGGGGCCGGACACCCGACCACCGCACTTGGGGCTTGGCCGGCATCGCCCTGTTCAGCGTGATGATCTGCACCATCCTGGCCAGCCAGGTGGCCGTCCTGAACCTCTACACGCAATTGGGATATGGCGACGCGGCCAAGCGCTTCGCCGCCGTCTCGCTGACGGCGCTGCCGCTGTTCATCGCCGTCTTCGTGCTGGCCATCGTCATGGTCCGACGGCCGGAAGTGCACAAGCGGCTCATGGTCCTGCTCATGACCCTGCTGATGCAGCCGGCCATCGCGCGGGTTTTCGTGGCCCTGCTGGCGCCGCCGGGGGCGGCGGCCGAGGGTCTGCCCCCGCCCTTCGTGGCGATTCCCCCCGGCCTGGTCGCCGACCTGCTGCTGGTCGTGGCCCTGGTCCGTGACTGGCGCGCGCGGGGTCGACCGCATCCCGTCTATGCCTATGGGCTGCCGCTGGCCATCCTGAACCAGGTGGCCATGGTACCCATCGCCGCCAGCGCCACCTGGATGACCCTCATGGACGGCTACGCGAAGCTGTTCGGATAGCCCGCCCCGGACATGGCCCCGGATCAGTTCCGGGCCTTCAGCAGGTCGCGGATTTCCTCCAGCAGCACTTCCTGCCGGGGTGGGGCGGAGACCGCCTTGGTGCGGAAGCGGTTGACCTGCTTCACCAGCAGGAACACCGCGCCGGCGACGATGAAGAAACGGATGACGACGTTGATGAAGACGCCATAGTTGACGGTGGCGGCACCCGCGTCCTGCGCCGCCTTCAGGTTGGCGTAGTGTTCGCCGTTCAGGGCCAGGAAGTAGCTGGAGAAGTCGATACCGCCCAGGAGGTAGCCGATGGGGGGCATGATCAGGTCATTGACCAGCGAATTGACGATGCCGGTGAAGGCGGCGCCGACGATGATACCGACGGCAAGGTCGATGACGTTGCCCCGGCTGATGAACGATTTGAATTCTTCCCACATCCTTGCGTCCCCTTATTTGCGTGGCGGCCCCGGTTGCGCGGGCCGCTTCATGGGTTGGTGGACACAGTATGCAGGCGGCGGCCGGCCAGGGTCACTACCCACAGGATGTAGGCACACCCCGCGAAAGCCCAAAAGAAAAGGGCCGCTCCCGTCGCCGGGCCGGCCCTTCGCCTGACATGGTGAACGATCCTCAAGCCAGGACGTACAGGCCCCGCTGGCCTTCCATGGGTTTGAACCTGTCGGTGATGCCCAGGACGGTTTCGGCCCCGCCCAGATACAGCACGCCGTCGGACGGCATCTGCTTGGCGATGGCCTCCAGCACCTTGGTCTTGGTCGGTTGGTCGAAATAGATCAGCACGTTGCGGCAGAACACCACGTCGAACTGGCCCAGGGGTGACAGATCGGTCAGCAGGTTGTATTCGCGGAAGGTCGCCATCTGCCGGATCTGTGGCGACAGCTGCCACTTGTCGCCCGCCTGCTTGAAATATTTCACCAGCATCGTGATGGGCAGGCCGCGCTGCACCTCGAACTGGGTGTAGATGCCGGCGCGCGACTTCTCCACCATCTCCGACGACAGGTCGGTGCCCACGATCTCGATGCGCCAGCCGTTCAGGCGCACGCTGTCCTCCGACAGCATCATGGCCAGCGAGTAGGCCTCCTGCCCGCTGGAGCAGGCGGCCGACCAGATGCGGATGGATTTCTTGGTCGCCCGGCTTTCCAGCAGGGCCGGCAGCACCACCTGCTTGAACTGGTCGAAGGGCTTCTGGTCGCGGAAGAACGACGACTCGTTGGTCGTCATCGCCTCCGTGATGTCCTTCAGCAGGTTTTCGTCCTTGCGGGCGCGAACCGTGGCCGCCAGTTCATCCAGCGTTTTCAGGTTCCACTTCCGCGCCACGGGCATGAGGCGCGATTCCAGCAGGTAGGCCTTGTCCTTGGTCAGGACCAAGCCCGAGCGCTGCTTCAGCATCGTGCAGAACATGTCGAAGTCTTCGACCTTCATGCCGCCGTCCTCAGTGCGATCTTGCGGATAAACGGACCGATCTCCTTCAAGGGCAGGATGGAACTGCACAGGCCCGCCTGAGCGACGGCACCCGGCATACCCCATACCACGCTGCTGGCCTCGTCCTGGCCAACAACCATACCCCCGGCCTGGACCACGTGGTCGCAGCCGCCGCGACCGTCATGCCCCATGCCGGTGAGGATGACCGCCAACACCTTACGCCCATAAATCTTAACAATACTGCGCAACATGGGATCGACCGCCGGCCGGCAGAAATTTTCCGGCGGATCCTTGGTCAGTTGCGCGGTGGTCACGCCGTTGCGCGGCACCAGCAGGAGGTGGTTGTCGCCCGGCGCCACATAGGCGCGGCCGCCAACGATGGGTTCCCCGTCCTTGGCCTCCGCGCACTCGATCCCGCATTGGCGGGTGATGTGCTCGGCCAGGATGGTGGTGAAGGTCGCCGGCATGTGCTGGGTGATGACGATGGGCTGCTGCAAACCGCCGCGGAAATTGGCCATCACCTCGAACAGGGCCTGGGGCCCGCCGGTGGAGCTGCCGATGGCGATGATGTCGGGACGGATGTCCGGCGCGGGCCGCAGGACCACGGGCCCGTGATCCAGCAGTCGGCTGCGGATGGGCGACGGCGCCGCGGTGCCGGCGGGCGCCGCCGACGATGCCGCGCCGGGAGCCGGGGTGATGACGGGACGCGGCGCCAGCGGCCGGGCGGGCGCCCCCTTGGACGGGTCGGCGCGGCGCGCGGCCTCCCCCAGGGCCTGGACCTTGCTGACCAGTTCCGCCTTGAAGCTCTCCGCGCCCGTCAGCTCCCGCGTCGAGGACGGCTTGGTGACGTAGTCGGAGGCGCCGGCGCGCAGCGCCCGCAACGAGATGTCGGCGTTCTTGGCCGTCAGGGTCGAGGCCATGATGACCTTGACCGCAGGATCGGCGGCGATCAGCTGCGGCAAGGCCGTCAGCCCATCCATCACCGGCATCTCGATGTCCAGGACGATGACATCCAGGGTCTGGCGCTGCAGGGTGTTGATGGCCATCTGGCCGTTGGCGACGGACGCGACGACACGGATGGTGCCGTCGCCTTCCAGGGTACGCGTCAGCAGACCGCGGATGACCGCCGAATCGTCCACGACCATGACCCGGTACGGCTCGGTCGTGGAGGCCGCCGGGGACGCGGCCTGGGGTCGTCCGGGGATATCGTTCATGATCTTATGGTTCCCGGGCGTCAGAGAAGCCCGACCTGCTGGAACTTGGTTTGGATGATCTCACTGTCGAAGGGCTTCATGATGTACTCGTTCGCCCCGGCCGACAGCGCCTCCTGGATATGGGCCAAATCGTTCTCGGTGGTGCAGAACACCACCTTGGGCGTCTGGCCCCCCGACATCTTGCGCAGACGGCGCAGGAACTCGATGCCGGTCATGACCGGCATGTTCCAGTCCAGCAGAATGGCGTCCGGCATGGACGCCGCGCACGCTTCCATAGCCTGCTTGCCGTCCTCGGCTTCTGAACAGATGAAGTTCAGCTCTTCCAGGATCTTGCGCGCGACCTTGCGGACGACGCGGCTGTCATCGACGACCAGGCAGGACTTCATGCAAAGGACCTCGGGTTGCTAAGCGCTCGAAAGCACCGGTGGTTTAAGCCCAGGCTTAGGCAGCTTCGGTATTAGCGAAATTCAACAACCGCGACACGTCAAGCACAACGAGAAGATTTTCCCGAAGACGATAAATACCCGTGGACACTTCGCGCCAACGCGCGTCCATGGTGGCGGGCTGACGTTCGAAGTCATCCGAAGTCAGGCTTAACACTTCACCGACGCTGTCGACCATCAGGGAGTAGAGTTCACCCTTGTGGTCCACGACGATGCTCATGCCGGGCTTGTCGGCCGCGCGTGGCGGCAGGCCCAGGCGCAGGCGCACGTCGATGGCGGTGACGATGCGGCCGCGCAGGTTCAGCGAACCGGCGACCTCCGGCGGGGCCAGGGGGATGCGGGTGATGCGCTGCGGGCCCAGCACGTCCTGCACCTGCAGGACCGGGATGCCGAACACCTGATCGGCGATGGTCATGGTCACGAAGTCTTCGTTCTTGACGACCGCGACTTCCGTGCTGGCGGTGCGCTTGGCGGGCAGGTTCGTACTCATGCGGCACCCTTGGTCTCGGAGATGGTCTGCTGCAGCGTGAAGAGCAGCGCGTCACGGTCGAACTTCGCCACATAGTCGGTGAAGCCGGCCTGACGGCCGCGGTCGAGGTCGCGCGGGGTGGCGTGGCTGGACAGGGCCACCAGCGGCACGTTCTGCCAGCGGCTGTTGCCGCGGACGGCCTGGGCGAACTCCAGCCCACTCATGCCCGGCATCTCGATGTCGCTGACGATGACGTCGAAGTCCTCGCCCGATTCACACAGGCCCAGGGCCTCGTCGGCGCTCTGCACCGCCGTGACGTCGTAACCCGACACGGTCAGCAGCGGGGTCAGCAGGTTGCGGAAGAAGGGGCTGTCGTCGACCAGCAGCACCTTGTGCAGGCGTTCGTCCTCGAAGCGGTCGGTGGCGTTGCCGAACCAGTCGCGGAAGGCCTGGGTCAGGTAGAAGCCGGCGTCGATGACGTCCGTCGCCTTGTCGGCGATGATGGCGCTGCCCATGAAGCCGGCGCGTTCCGTGCCCAGCTCCACCTGCAGGCGATCCTCGACGATGTCGATGATCTCGTCCACCACCAGGCCCATGGAGCGGTCGCCGTCGGCGAACACCAGCACCGGCTGGCGCTTGTCGCGCTGGACCTGCCAGGACGGATCGATGGGCACCAGCGGCATCAGCTTGCCGCGGTACTGCACCACCGGCTGGCCGTTGGAGGCCTCGACCTGGTTGAGGTCGATGTCTTCCAGGCGCGCCACCAGCGACAGCGGGACGGCCTTGGGCGCGCCGTCGCCGGCGCGGAACAGCAGCAGGGCCATGCGGTCGTCCTGACGGGTGGACTGCTTCGCCTCCGCGGCGGCGGCGGCGGTGTCGTGCATCCCCCCCGCGATCTCGCCGGAGAAGCTGGCGATGCCGTTGGGGTCCAGGATCATGATGACCGAGCCGTCACCCAGGATGGTGTTGCCCGAGAACAGCTCGATATGGCGCAGGATGGGGGCCACCGGCTTCACCACGATTTCTTCCGTGTCGAAGACGCGGTCGACGATGATGCCGAAGGTGTAATTACCGACCTGGGCCACCACGATGAAGGTCTCGCGGTTGTCCTGGTCGCCGTCGCCCAGCTTCAGCAGTCGTTCCAGGCTCACCAGCGGCAGCAGGCGGTTGCGCAGGCGCAGCACGGGCGTGCCGTTGATGCGCTCGATCTTGTGCTCGCTGTCATTGGCGGCGCGCACCAGCTCGATCACGCTGATCTGCGGAATGGCGAAACGCTCGCCCCCGCACTCGACGACCAGGGCCGAGACGATGGCCAGGGTCAGCGGGATCTTGATGGTGAAGGTGGTGCCGCGGCCCTCGACGGACTTCAGCTCGATGGTGCCGCCGATCTTCTCGATGTTGGTCTTCACCACATCCATGCCGACGCCGCGGCCGGAAACGCTGGTGACCTTGGCTGCGGTGGAGAAGCCGGCCTTGAAGATGAACTGCTGGATCTGCTGGTCCGACATGCTGGCCAGCTCGGCCTCGGTGGCCAGGCCGTTCTGCAGGATCTTCCGCTTGATGGCCTCGATCGCCAGGCCCTTACCATCGTCGGAAATCTCGATGATGATGTGGCCGCCCTCATGGAAGGCGTTCAGCGTGACGCGGCCTGTCTCGGGCTTGCCCTTGGCCACGCGCTCCGCCGGCAGCTCCAGCCCGTGGTCGGCGGAGTTGCGGACCATGTGGGTCAGCGGATCCTTGATCAGCTCCAGCACCTGACGGTCCAGTTCCGTCTCGGCGCCCAGCATCTGCAGATCGATCTTCTTGTGCAGTTCGTGCGCCAGGTCGCGCACCAGGCGCGGCAGCTTGGCCCAGGCGTTGCCGATGGGCTGCATGCGCGTCTTCATGACGCCTTCCTGCAGCTCCGACGTCACGTGGTTCAGGCGCTGCAGCGGGACAGCGAACTCGCTTTCCTTCTGGCTGCGCAGGATCTGCAGCAGCTGGTTGCGGGTCAGCACCAGCTCGGAAACCATGGTCATCAGGTTTTCGAGCAGGTCGACGTTCACGCGGATGGTCTGGTTGGCCAGCGACGACTCGCCACCATCACCACCGGCGGGCGGCGGCGGGGGCGGCGCCTGGCTGGCGACGGGGGCCGGAGCCGGGGCGGGCGGGGCTGCCTCGGCCACGGGCGCCACTTCGCGGGTGGCGGCGGCCGCCGGCACGGACGGGGCGGCGGCCACGGGGGCCGGCGGCGGCGGGGCCACGGGCTCCGGTACCGGCTCGGGCGGCGGAGGGGGAGGCGGCGGAGCCGCGGCGGCCGCGGCGGGCGCCTCCCGGCCTTCGGCCAGCGCGTTCAGGCGGTTGATCAGGTCTTCGTCGTTGCCCGCCGGCTCTGCCTCGGTCTTTTCCAGGACCAGCAGGATCGACTTGATCGCGTCCAGGGATTCCAGGATCAGCGTGACCGCGTAGGGGCTGACGTTCAGCTCGCCATCACGGAAGCGGCCCAGCACGTTCTCCGACGCGTGGGCGACCGCTTCCAGCCGCGGCAGGCCCAGGAAGCCGCACGTGCCCTTGATGGTATGAACCAGTCGGAAGATGTTGCTCAGCAGGCTGGGGTCATTTGGGTTCTGCTCAAGCCGCACCAACTCAACGTCCAAGACCGCGATGTTTTCATTGGTCTCGGTCAGAAATTCGCTCAGCAGATCATCCATGGTCCACGTCCCGTTGCCATGCGCGTATCGAAGCCGTCCCGGCGGGCGGCCCCGTTAGGAATAAGGTTTAAGCCCCCGACCCCGCCCCACAAAGACCCCGGCCAAACCCCTCCGGCCGTGATGGGTCCCCTAATGGTGACAGGGGGCGCCACTCCCTACACCCATCTATTCCAGAAAGACGATTAAGAACACGTTACTCCTGCGAGATTGATGGCGTGCCCCGGGCGACAAGACAAGCGATAAACGCGTTAAGGTTCGCTATCAGCGTGAAACTGGGCCCGGCCCCCGTCAGCCGGCCCGGCTTTCCAGCCAGAAACGCAATGCTTCCGCACCTTTGGCCTCGGTGACGATACGCCAGCCGCACTGTTCGGCGAAGCGGCCTGTGACATATGCCTGGACGCTGCGGGGTGTCAGGTCGGCCTGCGCCACGGCCCCGTCCAAGGCCTCGCGCACCTCGTCGCGCAGGCTGACGGTGCGCCCCTCCGCCGCCACGCAAAGCGCCGCCCCGCCGCCGCCCGCGGCGATGGTGACGACGCCGCCATGGGGCATGGCCTCCTCCGCCAGCAGCCCCAGGTTCAGCGCCAGTTTCAGCACGCCGTTGTCGGATTTGGGCATGACGTCGGCCGGCCAATCCAGGCGCGTGCGGGCACCCCGGAACCAGGCGCCCAGCACCGTCCGCGCCTCGGCCGCGGTGAAGGCGCTGCTGTTCCCCGCAGCACCGTAAGCCAGGCGGAACAGGCGCAGGCGCCGCGCCGCCTGGTCGGCGCTGTCGGCGATCAGGGCCATCGCCTCCTCGGCCATGGATTGGCCCATTTCCTCAATGAGTTCCACGCCGTTGGCGATGGCGCCCACCGGGCTGATCAGGTCATGGCAAAGGCGGGAGCAGAGCAGCTCGACAACATGAAGTTCCAGGGAGACCGTCATTCGGGGGCCTTGTTTTTGGGGCCTTGCCTGGGCCGCGCGGCGGTTCATAGTGGGCGGGTCCAGCATAGAGAAGGCCCGCGCCGATACCAGGGGTTTAGCGGAGCGGCCCCCTCAGGACAAACGGATAAGGGCAAAAGGATAGGTGACGTTTTCATGGCGTCCCGCCGCCGCCACCGCCCCTCTGGCCCAAGGATGTACGCCCCATGCCCCCTTTACCCCCCGAATCAGGCGCCATGACCGCCCTGCTGACTCCCGGAACCTATGTCGTGCATCCGGGCCAGCCCGATTGGGGCCTGGGCCAGGTGCAATCGGCCGTGGGCACCCGTGTCACCGTCAACTTCCCCCACGCCGGCAAGCGGATGATAGACGCCGGCGTCGTGCCCCTGCGAGTGGTGGAACCGGAGGAGTGGACGCCCTGAAGCCGGCGCGCGCCCCAATGGCCGCCGTCACAGCGCCGCGGGGGCTGTATTGCTATGGTCGCCGCACCATATTTGCCGTAGATGAGGATGGGGAACGTCCGCCGGCCGGCGGACGGATTCCCCATAGCTTGGTTGAGGACTGTTGAGACGATGGCGGACGGCGCCCTGACACCCATGGCGAATGGCGCCCCCAGCGCGGTGACGCCGGCGCGTGACCGCCTGCCGCTGGTCGACCCCTTCGGCCGGTCGATCCGGTACCTGCGCGTTTCCGTCACCGACCGCTGTGACTTCCGCTGCGTCTATTGCATGGCGGAAGAAATGACCTTCCTGCCCAAGGCGGAGGTGCTGTCGCTGGAAGAGCTGGAGCGGCTGTGCGGCGCCTTCATCCAGACGGGCGTGCGCAAGCTGCGCCTAACGGGGGGCGAACCGCTGGTTCGGCGGGGCATCATGGATCTGATCCACCGCCTGGGCCGGCACCTTGACACCGGCGCCTTGGATGAACTGACCCTGACCACCAACGGCAGCCAGCTGGCCAAGTACGCCACCGGGCTGTACGCCGCCGGCGTGCGCCGGGTGAACGTCAGCCTGGATACGCTGGACCCCGACCGTTTCCAAGCCATCACCCGCTGGGGCAAGCTGGCCCCGGTGCTGGACGGCATCAAGGCCGCCAAGGACGCGGGCCTGTCCGTCAAGATCAACTGCGTGGCTCTGCGTGGCGTGAACGACGGCGAGGTGCATGACCTGGTCGCTTGGTGCGGACGTGAGGGCCACGACCTGACCTTCATCGAGGTCATGCCCATGGGTGACATGGACGGTGCTGACGCCGGGGGGGCCGACCAGGGCGGCACGGTGCGTGCCGACCAGTACTGGCCCCTGTCCATGCTGCGTGCCGAGCTGGCCAAGCGCTGGACCCTGACCGATCTGCCCGTCAGCACGGGCGGCCCCGCGCGCTACGCCCGGGTGGCGGAGACGGGTGGACGGGTCGGCTTCATCACGCCCATGACCCATAATTTCTGCGAAAGCTGCAACCGCGTGCGGCTGACCTGCACTGGCATGCTGTACATGTGCCTGGGCCAGGACGACGCCGCCGACCTGCGCGCCGTGATGCGTAACGCCCCGGGGAATGACGACACCCTGCTGGCCGCCATCAAGGACGCCATCGCCCGCAAGCCCAAGGGCCATGACTTCATCATCGACCGCCGGCGGAAGACCCCGGCCGTGGCCCGGCACATGAGCGTCACCGGCGGCTGAGGCCGGCACCGCCTTCGCGATCCGTTCTCAAAGACACCGGTTTCCCCGGCACCGTGGCATTTCCTTTGCCCCGGCCAATCCGTTAAGGTGGGCGTCCGTTTCGGTTAACGGGCCCCGGCCCTTTCCTTCTTCCCCGAGTCCTGGACCAGGCGAAAGCGCCATGCTCGACGAACCCACCCGCCCTGCCGCCTCCCCCCGGCCCCCATCGGCCAGGCACCGATCCCGGTAGCCGCGGAGGCGACCGCGCAGTGCGCCACGGTGCCCCTACCGGCCAAGCCGGCCTTCTGCATCGTCGCCGCCGAAACGCCGGAGGCTGAAGCCGCGCGCGTCACGCTGTCGGAGCGGTACCGCACGGTGCGGGCGGAGGATGCGGACGTCATCGTGGCCCTGGGCGGCGACGGTTTCCTGCTGGAAACGCTGCACCGCCATCTGCCCCTGTGCAAACCCGTCTATGGCATGAACCGGGGCTCCGTCGGCTTCCTGCTGAACAACTTCAGCCCCCGCGGCCTGACCGATCGCGTGCGCCGGGCGCAGCGCGTGGCGCTGAACCCATTGCGCATGGTGGCCGTCAACGCGCAAGGGCGGCACGAGGCGTTAGCCTTCAACGAGGTGTCGCTGCTGCGCGAAACGCGCCAGGCCGCCAAGCTGCGCATCAGCGTGGACGGCGTGGAGCGCCTGGCCGAACTGGCCTGCGACGGCGCGCTGGTGTCCACCCCGGCCGGCAGCACCGCCTACAACCTGTCGGCACACGGCCCCATCGTGCCCCTGGGCGCCGGCATCCTGGCGCTGACACCCATCAGCGCCTTCCGCCCCCGCCGCTGGCGCGGCGCCCTGCTGCCCCACACCGCCAAGCTGCAGTTCGACATCCTGGAAGGCGCCAAGCGCCCCGTCAGCGCCGTGGCCGATTTCACCGAAATCCGCGACGTGGCCCGGGTGGAGGTCTGCGAGGACCGTAGCGTGGCCTCGATCCTGCTGTTCGATCCGGAGATGAACCTGGAAGAGCGGATCCTGAAAGAGCAGTTCACCCCCTAGCCGCATCCGGGCCTGCCCATGACATCCATGCCCGGCGCCGTGATCCGGATGAGGCGCTCGCTTGAGGGGCCATTGCCCGTCCCGGCTTGGCCGGAGGGCGTGCGGCTTACTTCCTTCTCCCCCATGGATGCCCGGGAGGCGCACGCGCTCTTCACCGTTGCTTACGCCAACGGCGGGGGCGGCGTGCACGGCTTCGACGATTGGTGGACCGCCCTTTCCACGGATGGCGAGTACGATCCCACACTGTTTTTCCTGGTGAGGGACTCAGAGGACCGGTTGGTCGGGGCCGCGCAATGCTGGAGCAGCGCCTTTGTGAAGGATCTGGTGGTTCATCCCCGATGGCATCGTCGCGGTATCGGCCTTGCGCTGCTGTTCCATGTCTTCGCGTCTTTCCGCGAGCGGGGGGCGACGGCGGTGGACCTGAAGGTGCTGCGCGACAATCCAAACGCCCTCAGCCTTTATGGCCGCGCCGGAATGACCGTCGGGGACTGACAATCCGGCTTTCCGTGTGACGGTAGAGCCTACTCCGCCGCCAAGCGCCGGTCGCCGACGCGTGCCATGGCGAAGGCGTGGATGGCACGCATCAGGTCTTCCAGATCGTGGGACAGGCGCCAGTAGCCGTCATGGCGTTCCAGCGTCTCCTCATCCATGTACAGGCGCCGGTCGATCTCCAGCTGCAGGCTGTTGCGGCCCCGGGTGGGGACTCCGTAGCGGCGCACCAGTTCCACCCCCTTGTAGGGGTCGTTGTGGCGCACGCGATAGCCCATGCCGCGCAGGGTGGCGGCGACGAAGCGGGTGAAGGACGGATCACAGCAGGCGCCGTCGCGGTCGCCCAGCACGAAGTCGGCGCCGGCATCGCCCGTACCCAGCGTGGGCATGGAATGGCAGTTGATGTGCCAGACCTGGCCGAAGCGGGCGTGCAGCCCGTCCAGCGCCGCCTTCAGTTGGGCATGGTAGGGCCGCCAGTAACGCTCGATACGGGCCTGCACCTCCCTCACCGTCAGCTTGGCGGCGTACAGCGCCTCCCCGGGGCGGCTGACGGTACGCACCAGGCCCATGCCGTGGCGGCTTTTCTCCGACGGGTTCAGGGGGCCGGGCCAGGGATCGGCCAGGCAGGCGGGATCGATGTCATCCTCCGCCCGGTTCACGTCGATGTAGCTGCGCGGGAATAGGGCCTGCAACAGCGTGGCGCCCAGGGCCGGCGCGCGGGCGAACAGCTCATCCACATGGGCGTCCTCCGACTGGCGCAGCAGCAGCAGGGGGCATCGCGGGGTGAAGCCCAAGGGGTAGGCGGAACCGCTGTGGGGCGAGTCATAGACGACGGGAACGGGCGTGCCTTCCGGGTCATGGCGCACCAGCACATCATCTATGATGAATTTCATGCCAACCTCGCAACCGCCGATGACGGCGGCGACAAAGCCAGCCGTCATAAGCTTTTACCATAGCGCAGCCTGGGTCATCCCGTCCCTTTCCATGTCGCGTCGGACCCGGCACTATTCCCCAATCAGCCCAATACGGAAAAGGCGGCCATGGTTCCAAGGGGGGCGGACCCGAGTGTCAGGGATGGGGGCTCGTGATGTGGGAGCGGTTCAGCCAGCCCCCGGGTCCCACCACGCCCGAACCGCCGCTGGCGATGCCCGACTTGCGCGCCCATCGCGCCGGCAACACCGGCGTCCCCTATGTCTGGCGGTTCGAGGCCAGGGCCGAGGGCCCCCACGTCGTCGTCATCGCCCTGATGCATGGCAACGAACCCTGTGGCGCCGTCGCCCTGGACCGGCTGCTGCGCCGGGGCCTGCGGCCGGCGCGCGGCACCTGGACCCTGGCCTTCGCCAACACCGACGCCGCGGCCGGCGGCCGCCTGTTCGGCCCGGCGGGCCCGCCGGCGCGCTACCTGGATCGCGACATGAACCGCCTGTGGGCCGGCGTCCGGGCCGACGTGCCGCCCGGCGGCCCGCCGCCGGTCTATCGCCATGGGCGGGAACAGGCGCGCGTGGCGGCCATCGCCCCCTGGATCCTGACGGCCGACCTGCTGCTGGACCTGCATTCCATGCAGGTGCCTTCCCCCGCGCTGACCCTGTGCGGTCGCTCGCCCCGCGCCCGCGCCCTGGCCGTGGCGCTGGCCGATCCCGGCTGGGTGGTGGCGGATGACGGCCATGCCGACGGCCTGCGCCTGATCGACCACCCCCGCTTCTCCGCCCCCGGGGGCACCAGCGCCGCCATTCTGATGGAGTGCGGGCGGCATACGGCCCCCGCCGCCGGCGTCCAGGCCTGGCGCGGGCTGATCCGTTTCCTGGCGCTGTCGGAAACTCTGGACGCGGCCACCGCCCGCACCCTGCTGACAGAGGCCAACGCCCCCGCCACGCCGCCCAGGCCCGTCGTGGTGGACGTGACCCACGTCATCCAGGCGGAAACGGAGGAGTTCGCCTTCGTGAGGCAGTTCCAGGGGCTGGAGCGCATCGCCGCCGGCGGCACCCTGCTGGCCCTGGATGGCAAGCGCGCCGTCCACACGCCCTACGACGACTGTGTCCTGGTCATGCCCACGCGCACCCCGCGCCGGGGGCAGACCACGGTGCGACTGGGACGCATCCTATAGCGACCGGCTGTCACCGCTTGCGCCAGGCGGCGATTTCCTTCCTCAGGTCGGGATCGTCCGCCAGTTCCGCGATCACCTGCGCCACCAGAGGATTCTTGTTCCGCCGCTTCTTCAGCGCCGACAGCAGCAGGACACGGCTCTCCCCCAGGCTGCGGTCCCGGGTCAGCTCGATCAAATCCGGCAGGGTGGCTTCCGTCACCAGGATCGACAACGCGCACGCAAGGCCGTCCTTGGCTCCCAGGCGGTATTCGCTGGTGTCGCCGAGCGCGACGATGCCCTGGCCCATCGGCGCCTTGCGGTATTCGGCGACCAGCAAGGGCCACGCCGCGCGGGCTTCGGGCTCCGGCACCGCCCGCGCGCGGGCGATGCCATCTCGTATCCGGTCTGAATAAGGCAGCATCAGATGCCGCAGCAAAACCGGGATGGCTTCGGGATAGCGGACCCTGGTGTGCATGTTGATGAGGTCCCAGACCGACCCCATCGGCCAGCCCACGGCGTGTAGGTCCGCCAGCAAGGGCCCCTGCTCCAGCTTCAGCCGTGTGGTCCGCTCTTCCGCACGCTGCCGCTTCATCTCGTTGATTTCTCGCAGCCGAGCCTTTTCATCATCCGTCAGCTTCAGCCGAATGAAATCGTCGGCCATTATGCGCTCAAGCTGCTCATTCGTCAGCGGCGCGCGGGCAGCGACGGGCTTGCCTTTCGACGCCATGGAGCCGGCCCTCACATGAACTGGGCGCGGTTCAGCAGATCGTAGAAATTGCGCAGCACGGCGGCCTGCTCGGCCTCCGTCGCCAGGCCCTCGACGAACTTGGTGTCGAAGTTGGGCTGGCGCAGATGGCTGATGATCTGGTCCCGCACGATGCGCCGGGCCTTGGGGCTGGCCAGAACCTCCGCCCCCGCGAACTGCACCAGGCGCGTGGCGCGCACCCGCAGCGTGGCCGACGGGTCGTCCAGCCGCTCGATCACCCGGCCGTCGACGATGTAGGTCGCCACCAGGTCGTCCAGCCGCGCGCCCAGCTTTTCCCTCATGTCGCCCGGCAGGGCGTCCCCCTCCGTCACCAGGCGATAGAGGGCGGCGCTCGCCTCCATCTTCGGCTTCAGCGGCAGGGTGCGGTCCACCAGATCGTTCAGGCCGCCCACGCGGTTGGCGATCTCCATGGCCTGGGCGGCGATGGCGGCGCCGTCCTTGGCGCCCACGTCCGACCGCGCCAGGCAGGCCAGGTACACCAGACGCTCCGCCCCCGTGGGCAGCAGCTGCAGCACCGACTCCAGCGCCAGGCGCCGCCCCTCGGCCCCGCCCTGCTCGATGAAGCGGTGATAGCCCATCAGCACCGCCTCGGCCATGGCCGGCCCGCCCAGCAGGCCATCCGGGCGCATCAGGCGGGCGACCAGGGTGCGGTACTTGGCGATCAGCTGCGACGGTTCGCCATGCGACAGGCGCTGCGTCCCCCGCACCTGGCGGCGCAGGAAGTCCAGCAGCACCGCGCGGGTCTCCTTGCCATGGGGGCCCGCCACCCAGCGGCTGATGGCCGTTGTGCAGGACGGCGACATCTCGACCGCCTGGGGCTCGAACGTGCCGCTGACCAGGTCGATCATACGGTTCAGGGCGGTCATCAGGTCCGGCTGGCGGCCCAGCATGTCGCGCACCATGTCGGGCGCGCCCAGCACGTCGGCCAGCAGCTGGTCCAGCAGGGCCGCGTCGTCGGCCGGGAGGCTGTCGTCCGACGCCAGGTCGATCAGCAGTTCCGCCTTGCCCAGCAGGCCGCGGATATTCACCAGGTCGCGGCAGACGATGACCTTGCCCAGGTAGGCCGCCTCTTCCGCCGCCACGTCGGGGCTCGCGGCCGTGGCCGTGCCCAGGATCTCGTCCACCTGGCGCATGGTGGCGGCGAAGCCGATTTCCTTGGGATATGGCAGGGCCCGGTTGGCCACCGCCTTCTCCGCCCGCTGGCGCAGTTCCTCCAGCACGCCCAGGATGACGTCGCGGCGGGCCCGGCTGTCCTCCCCCGTCTCCTTGCTTTGCAGGGTGGCGATGCGGCTGACGGCGTTGGGCACCAGCGCCTCGAAATTCAGGACGCGCTTGGCCTCGCCGGCGTTGTGCAGCAGCTCCGACGCCGTCACGCCCTTTTCATCCAGGTACTGGCGCAGCACGCGCGAGATCAGCACCCGGCTGTCGAAGGCCAGATACTCCTGCGGCACCTTGCAATAGTGCGCCTCCTCCACCGGCACCGGCGCGATGGCGCGCTTGGGCTCCTGCCGGTATTCGGTGTGGATGATGGTGTCGACGGTTTCACCGCCCCGGCCGGGACGGATGAATTCACGGATGATGCGCACGGCGGCGCGATTGGGCAGGACGCGCGCGGCCAGCGCCCGGGCATCCTCCTCCTTGCGGCAGATCTGCTCGGTGATCCAATGGTCGTCCTTCAGGTATTGCACCTCGAAGGAGACGCCGCGAGGCTCACTCAACGGTGGCGGCCGGTTCGCCTTGTCCTGCAGCAACCCGAAAACCATCGCCCGCCCCGACCGGCAATAGCGCCCAGGGGACGGGGAAGCCCTTCCCCGCCCACCCCAGGCCATCTTCCGGCCCATTGGCAGCCCCGCCGCTAAGCCGAACGCACCACCGATGTATGGATGCTGTCCAAAGGGTGACGCCGCCCAATCAGGTAGTCAACCGAATGATGTATGCCGGGCGGATGATCCGCGCGCTTTTTTATCCCGGTTGAACAGGGGATTAACGCTCTGGCTTGCCCTTGGTCCAGGTGGGGTTGGCGTTGAACAGCGGCACCGTGGAAATGGCCATCTTGGCCGAGGCGTCCTTCACCTGGCGGCTGTAGACGACATAGATCAGGGTGTCGTTGGCCCGGTCATAAATTCGCCGGACGGCGATGGATTTGAAGATCAGGCTCTTGCGTTCGGAGAACACCTCCTCCCCGTGCTTGGAGGTGTCGATCTTGCCGATGACGATGGGCCCCGTCTGCCGGCAGGCGATGGAGGTGTTGGACGGATCCTCGAACCAGTTGCCCTTGCGCAGCCGGTCGATGACGCTGCGCGAAAAGCTGACGATGTGGCAGGTGACGCCCTGGATGTCCGGATCGGGCACCGCCTCCACCGTCAGTTCGTTGCCCGTCCAATCGTTGCTGAACGACCCCACCTCGTCGGCGCGGGCCGTCGCCGCCGCCAAGCCTCCGGCGATGCCGGCGAGCGTCAGGGCGGCGGCGAGCAGCGGGCGCCTCAATTGGTCAACTCTTCCATGGTCTGGCGGACGATCTGGACGATCTGCCCGCCGCGGCCGGCCACGTCGAAGCCGGCGGCGCTGCTGATGACCGACAGCTCGATCTCCGTCGTCGGGGCGTAGCGGGCGATCTCGGCCACCACGACGTTGGACAGGACCTCCTCCCTGTCGACGCCCAGCGACTTGGCGACCTCGGTCCGCCAGCTGTTGATGGCGGAGATGATGGCCAATTCGATCTGGGCGGTTTCCTCCTTGCGGCGAAGGTCGCGGTACTGGACCAGCACCCGCCAGGCCCCATCGGCATAGGCGGTGTCGATGCGCGAAACCTCCACCGTGCGCAGGAACGAGGCCAGGCGGGTCTCGTCCTCATCATGCGTGGCGTCACGGATGGAGAAGGTGCGGATTTCCAAGGTCATGCGCTGTCCCGGTCAGAGAAGCCGGATGGTCCGTCCGGCACCGGGCCGGCGGGCCACTTCCGTGGATAGTGGCAATATAACCGAGGCAGGGGCGGTTGACAGGGGGCTGAGGCGCCACCGCGATGGTTTTTCGAGGTGGGCTTGCGGATTTTCGCCTCGCGCGCGCTTGCGGATTTCACTATCACCAGCCCGATCGTTCGCCGGCCGACGGGTCCCGCATGGCCCGAGCCCCGGTGGACGGTCCCATTCCGCCGCCGCAGCCCAAGGAAAACGACCCATGCCCACGATCCACGTTATCGATGCCGATGGCGCGGAGCACGTCATCGAGGGGGATGTGAAGGCCTCCGTGATGGAAAACCTGTGCGATCACGACCTGCCGCTGGACGCCGATTGTGGCGGTTCCTGCGCTTGCGCCACCTGCCATGTCCTGGTGGACGCCGACTGGGCCGCGCGTCTACCCGACCCCAGCCTGGATGAGCTGGCGTTGCTGGAGGAGGAGCCGACCTACCAGCCCGGCCGCTCGCGCCTGTCTTGCCAGATCGACTTCAAGCCCCAGCTGGATGGCCTGCGCCTGACGCTGCTGCGCCGGGGCTGAACAGGCCCTGGACCAAGACAAAGGGCGCCGGCGGTCGATCCGCCGGCGCCCTTGGCATTCTTACGGGACCGGAACGGTCTTAGGCCTTCTTGGCCAATACCCGCTCGGACGCCAGTTCCGCCAGGACGCTCCAGCGGGACAGCGAGATGAAGTGGGAGTAGACCAGGCCCAGGTAGCCGCGCTTGCGCCAGTCCAGGAACACGTCGTCCGGCAACTCGTTGAACTTCTTCTCATCGATGATGGTGAACCCCGTCAGCGTCATGCGGCTGTTGTCGTGGGACAGGGTCAGATCCAGGCGCTGTTCCACCAGCAGGCCGCGGTCGAACAGCTCCTTGCAGAAGGCGCTGGTGGCGACGGCGGACTGGTTGAAGGTGGCGCAAAAGTTCAGGGCGTCGTTGCCGGCGGCGCCGGCCTTGTCACCCTCGAACAGGGGAACGTCGCCGTCCGGACCCACCAGGTTGGCGTCCTCTTCCAGGCACAGCACCAGACGCTCGCGGTCCGGGGTCTCCATCATCAGGAAGGGATAGCGGCGAACGTAGGCCGGGATCGGCGTATTCTTGCGCCAGGTGCCTTCTCCGTCCACGAACAGGTTCTCATCCGGGCGCACGCCGGTCAGCACCACGGCGGCCGGGCTGTTGCCCAGGGTGAAGACGATGGGGTAGTGGCCGTTGAGGGAGATGAACTCCTCGCCCACGATCGGAATGGCGTTGGCGTTGGCGGCGTAGGAAAACGTCCGCTGCTGCTTCAGCTTCCAGTCCCCGTGACGGCTGATGTCGACGGGAACGGGCTCCCGGTAGAACGGAGGCATCTGGCCGGCTTCGGTATTGGCGGCGGCGGCGTCGGTCATGGCAAAAGGTCCTGGTTTACCGGTTAAATTAAGACTGACCGGGAATCGGACTTCTGACGTGCGCGCCCTTTCCCCCGACAGGATGGGCTCTGGAGTGCCGGAATTGTATGCGCGAGTCAACAGGCCCGCGACCCAGCCATGCCTTGGACGCGTGACGATATGTGACACGCCCGAGCCGGCGCCGACGGTTCAACGATTGCGCAGGGTGGCTTTCCTGCGCTGAGGGCCCGCCTCCTGCTCCCCCAGCCAGATGACCAGGGTGGCGGCGCCAGAGATGATCTGCAGCACCTTCTCCGCCTTGGCGGGCATGCGGATCTTGCGCGTCATGCAGTAATTCACCAGCGCGGCGGCCACCTCCATCTCGGCGAAACTGGCTTCGTGCATCTTGCCGTAATCATCCTCGATGGGCAGTTGCACAGTGATGGGGGGCCCCTCGACGATGACGGGGTCCTTGACCATGCCCACGGGCAGCTTGCGATTGAGGCGGCCCGTGAATTCCACGATCGCCGTCATCAGCTCCCGCTCGGTGAAGCTGATCGCGCGCAGCTCCTGCATGCCCCGTCCCCTCGGATACGCCCGCCCTGATTTGGGCAGGGGCATCATATAGGTGGCCCGCGGCCTAAGTCACCCCACCGTAAGGGTCATAATCGCCCTGATTCACAACGAAAAAGGCCGGCCGCCCCGTCAGGGCGCCAGCCTTTCGCGTCACCCGTTCCCGGGATTTCAGGCGACCTTGGCCATGCCCTCGGTGCGCCCGGCGGCCAAGCGCTCCCGCGCCATCTGGTCCGCCACCTCGTTGGTGGGGCGGTCCTCGGCGTCGGCGCGGCGGAAGATGTCCGTCAGCGTGCCGTGGATGGCCTCCACCTTCGCCAGGATGGCGTCCTTGCTGTAGGCGCCGCCAACCTCGCCCGCGACGTTGATGATGCCGCCGCCGTTGATGACGTAGTCCGGCGCGTACAGCACGCCCATGGTGCGCAATTGCCGGCCGACGGCGTCCACCGACAGCTGGTTGTTGGCGCCGCCGGCCACCACCTTGGCCTTCAGCCGGGGCAGCGACTGCTCGTTCAGCACGCCGCCCAGGGCGCAGGGGGCGAACACGTCGACGTCCTGGGCATGGATGGCGGACGGGTCCACGGCGACGGCGCCATGGCGGTCGACCACGCGCTTCACCTGGTCGGCGAAGATGTCGCTGACGGTCAGCAGGGCGCCGTCATCGGCCAGGCGCTGGCACAGGTGGCCACCCACATTGCCCAAGCCCTGCACGGCCACCCGCACACCCTTCAGGCTGTCGGCGCCCAGGCGGTGCTTCACAGCGGCCTTGATGCCCAGATAGACGCCGTAGGCGGTGAAGGGGGACGGGTCGCCGCTGGCGGCCGCGCCATGGTTCAGGCCGGCCACATGCTTGGTCTCACGGCCCATGACCTGCACGTCGGCCACGGTGATGCCCACGTCTTCCGCCGCGATGTAGCGGCCACCCAGGCTTTCCACCATGCGCCCGAAGGCACGGAACAGCGCGTCGGACTTGGCGGTCTTGGGGTCGCCGATCAGCACCGACTTGCCGCCGCCCAGCGGCAGGCCCGCCATGACGTTCTTGTAGCTCATGCCGCGTGACAGGCGCAGAACGTCCTTCACCGCGTCAGCCTCGGTCGCGTACGGCCACATGCGGCAGCCGCCGCAGGCGGGGCCCATGGTGGTGTCATGAACGGCGATGATGGCTTTAAGGCCACTCTCCGGGTCACGGCCGAACAGGACCAGCTCGTGATTGTCGAAATCCGGAGCGTCGAACAGCATGGGGGCATTCTCCTGCCTGGGACCCGGAATCAAGGCGCCGGGCCGGTGATCCGGTCCCCATTCCTCATGCGGCGGGGGCGGAACTGTCTGCAGGACGAAGCTTAGGGGCGGCCTGGGGCCCGGTCGATTTCGTTGTTTTATTGCGCGGCGCAGCTTTGGCGAACCCTCGGGCGCCCACCGTGTAATGTCCTGTCGCGCAGCCGATGCCGCGACCGGAATTCCCCCGGAATCGGGTCCCGGCGGGTCCGCCGTCGGCGGAAAGTTCGCCTGGTCAGCGGCCGACGCGCAAGCCCGGCGGGCGGCTGGGGCGGGCCGTGGTCTCCTCCCCCAGGCGGGGCATGACGCGGCCATCGGGCAGGCGGGCGTCCTCCCCCCCAATGAAGGTTCGCGCCGGACGTCGCCCGGCCGGCCGCGCTTGGGCGCCTTGCGGCTGGGACGGCGGCCGCTCCACCACCAGATGCCGGCCATCACGGCGAAAAGGGCGCCGACGAAGCCCAGCAGGGCGTTACGCGCCCAGTCCGGCGCGGTGATCTCGGTCGGCGCCTGCTCCGGCGTGTCGCCAGTGGACTGCGTTTCCACCGCGACGCGGCCGGCGCCGGTGGTGCTGGTTGCGTCCTGGCCCGGGGCCGGCTGGGCGTTCGGCGCCCCACCGGGGCGCTGGGTCACGGACGGTGGGGGCAGATCGGCCGGCGTGCCCGGCGCCGCCCCGGGGCCCGGGTTGCGCGACACGCTCAGCACCGTGCTTTCCTGGGCCTGGCCGCCTTTCTCCACCCCCACGGCGGAGCGGGCGGCCTTGGGCTGCACGTCCTCTTCCTTCAGTCGAGGCTGCGAAGCCTTGGCGCGGCTGCCGGGATCGGCCAGATTGCCGACCGTCTTGTCCACCGGACGGCCTTCCATCATGCGCGCGATGGTGTCCTGGTCCAGCTTGCCGGTGACCTTCAGGCCTTCAGCCTTCTGGTACTGGCGCAGCGCCGCGATGGTGGGCGGGTCCATGCGGGACGAGGCGCGGCCCTCATACAGCTCTTTCTCCTTCAGGATGTTCTGGGCCCACTGGATGGTGGCGCTGTTGGGCTCGCCACCATTGGTGTCCCCAGGGGCGGCCAGCGCCAAGCCGGCGCCCGCCGTGGTCAGCATCACCGCCGCGATGGCGGAGGCGAACAAGGGCCGGCGGGCATCGAACATCGTGGAACTATCCTCTTTCCTGGTCACGTCGCGGCGGGGCAACCTCGGGTCAGCGTGTTACAATTCGCGCCACTTTGCCATGCGCATTTTAGCCGCCGGCCCCCGTGCATGCTGCATTGCGTCCAAACGAAGTAGGTATCTCTGACGGCGACGTTGGAGGCGCTTGGCGACAACCGCCCCAAAATCATCCGTCATTGTGTGAAAATAAAGGCGCCGGGGCCACGACGTCCCTGGCCGGAAGCCAGACAAGACAACGAACCAAGCCAACAAACGGAAAACGCCGATGACTGCGCACCCCGAGGCCGAGAGCTGGCCCCTTGAAGACACGCCCACCCTGGACCGTGGCGTGCTGACCGCCCACGTCAACGACTTGGGGGCGGACCTGGTGCGCCAGATCGCGGAGAAATACCTGGACGACGCGCCGTCCAGCGTGGCGGCGGTGCGCGCGGCCTTGGAGGCGCAGGACCTGCCCCTGCTGCAGAAGCTGATCCACCGCCTGGGCGGCGGCGCGCAGACCGTGGGCCTGGCCGCCCTGTCGGCCCAGGCCCGCAAGGCGGAGCACGCGCTGCGCCAAGGGCACAACGACGAAGGCATCCGCGAGGCCACCCGTATGCTGGCCCGGGTCGGCAGCGACCTTGCCGTGCTGGATGAATTCCGCGCCGGCCTCAAGGACTGACGCCCTCCCATCCGCCGCCAAAGTAAACGGGCCCGATCCGGTCGGATCGGGCCCGTTCCGCGTTCGAAGAATACCGCGCCTTACGCCGGGCCGGTGACGTCGGCACCCAGGCGATAGCCCAGGCCCTTCTCCGTCAGGATCAGGCGCGGCTGGGCACCGCCATCGTTCATCTTGCGGCGCAGGCGGCTGACCAGCACGTCGATGGTGCGGTCGCTGGGGTTGCGGTCGGTGCCGCTGACGGCGTCGATCAACTGGTCGCGCGTCACCACCCGGCCACCGGAACGGACCAGCAGGGCCAGCAGCTCGAACTCGCCGCGGGTCACCCGCACCTCGACACCCTGGGTGTCGATCAGGCGGCGGCGGGCCAGGTCGATGGTCCAGCCGCCGAAGCGGCGCACCGTGCCCTCGGCCCGGCGCATCTTGCTGGGGTGGGTGCGGCGCAGCAGGTTGCGCGCCCGCGCCAGCAGCTCACGCGGGTTGGGCGGCTTGGTCACGTAATCGTCGCCGCCAGTCTCCAGGCCGAAGACACGGTCGTCCTCGTTGGCGCGCCGGGTGACGATGATGATGCCGACGTTGGAAATCTCGCGTATGTCGCGGGCGATGGAGAAACCGTCCTCGTCCGGCAGCTCGATGTCCAGCAGCACCAGATCGGGGGGCTGCCGGATGATGGCTTCCCGCGTCTGCTTGCCGTTGGCCGCCTCGGCGATCATGAACCCGGCCTGATGAAAGTATCCCGCCAGCAAGGCCCTGGTCGCCGGCTCGTCCTCAACGATCAGGACCAGCGGCGCTTCCACACTCTCCGTCATGACTTTTCCAACCCCCCTGCCGGCCATTGCCCCAAATGCACCGCCGGACGTTGGCGACAGAATGTCCCTCACGGGCCGCCAACGCAAGTCCCTGGCGAACCAAGGCTGTGCGGCCTTCCTATAGGGAAAAAGGTCAGGGCGGAATTGGAGAAACCTCCCCCAAAAGAGCGAGGCGGACACTCATGGCCAGTCGCCACAAGTGCCCGCCCCGGTTCGGACCCCGTCGCCTAGGGGTGGTCAGGCCCCGAGTCTGGCCCGAGTCTTGACGATAAGGCACCGTGACTGCTCAGCCGCCCAGGCCCAGGAGATCGGCGTTGCCGCCGAAGGCGGTGATGTTCACGGTCAGCGTCTTTTCGGTGGCGAAGCGCAGCAGGTAGTGCGGGCCGCCGGCCTTGGGGCCTGTGCCGGACAGGCCGTGGCCGCCGAAAGGCTGCACACCCACGACCGCGCCCACCATGTTGCGGTTGATGTAGGTGTTGCCGCAGTTCAGGCGCTGGAAGATCTCCCGCGCCCTGCCCTCCAGCCGGCTGTGGACGCCCAGGGTCAGGCCGTAGCCGGTGGCGTCGATGTCGGCCAGCACCTGGTCCAGGCTGTCGGCCTTCCAACGCACCAGGTGCAGGATGGGGCCGAACACCTCGCGCGGCAGGCGCTTCAGGCTGTCGATCTCATAGAGGCGGGGACCGAAGAAGGTGCCGTCGGCCAGGGCCGCGCCCGGATCGGAGGCATGGACCAGCTTGGCCTCGCGGTCCATGCGCTCGGCATGGGCCACCAGAATCTTGCGGGCGTCCTCATCGATGATGGGGCCGACGTCGGTGGCCAAGTCCAGCGGGTCACCCAAGGTGATCAGTTGCATGGCGCCCTTCAGCAGGTGGGCCATCTGGTCGGCCACGTCGTCCTGCACAAACAGCACCCGCATGGCGGAGCAGCGCTGGCCCGCCGACTGGAAGGCGGAGGTGACGCAGTCGTCCACCACCTGCTCCAGCAGGGCGGTGCTGTCGACGATCATGGCGTTCTGGCCGCCGGTCTCGGCGATCAGGGGAACAATGGCGCCGTCGCGGGCGGCCAGCGCCCTGTTGATCAGGCGGGCGGTTTCGGTGGACCCGGTGAAGGCCACGCCGCCGATGCGGGCGTCGGCCACCAGGCCGGCGCCCACCGTCTCACCATCGCCCGGCAGCAGGTGCAGGACGTCGCCCGGCACGCCGGCCTTGTGGAACAGGCGCACGGCGCGGGCGCCGACCAGGGTGGTCTGCTCGGCCGGCTTGGCCACCACGGCGTTGCCGGCGGCCAGCGCCGCCGCCACCTGGCCGGTGAAGATGGCCAGGGGGAAGTTCCACGGGCTGATGCAGACGAAGGTGCCGCGGCCATGCAGGGACAGCTCGTTGCTCTCACCCGTCGGGCCCGGCAGGCGGGTGGGCGCGCCGAACTGCTTGCGGGCGAGGTCGGCGTAATACCGGCAGAAGTCCACCGCCTCGCGCACCTCGGCGACGGCGTCGCCCCAGGTCTTGCCCGCTTCGCGGATCAGGATGCCCAGCAGGGCCGGGGTGTCGGCCTCGAGCGCGTCGCCCATGGCATCCAGGATACGGGCACGCCCCTCGCCACCCAACGCGTCCCAGCCGGGCTGGGCCTGGGCGGCCAGCGCCAGGGCGCGGTCGATATGCTCTGCCGTGGCATCGGCGGTGGTGCCCACCGTGCGGGTGCGGTCGGACGGGTCCAGTACCGGCCGCGCCTTCTGGCCAGCAAGGTCCTGGCCGCCGACGATGGGGCCGGCCATCCAGGCCTGGGCCAGGGCGGCGTCGATGCCGGCGCGCAGGGTCCGCACCGTGGCCTCGTCCGTCAGGTCGACGCCGTGGGAGTTGGCGCGGTCGTCACCATAGAGCTTGTCGGGGGTGGGGATACCGGCATGGCGCAGCACGGGCAAAGCCTCCAAAAGGGCGATCGGATCGGCAACCACCTGGCCCACCGGAATGGCCGGGTCCATGTAGGCGTTGACGAAGTTGCTGTTGGCGCCGTTCTCCAGGAGACGGCGGACGAGATAGGGCAGCAGGTCCTCATGCGTGCCGACGGGCGCGTAGATGCGCACGCGCGGCACATTCTTCAGGCGGTCGCGGGCGGCGGCGTACAGCAGGTCGCCCATGCCGTGCAGGCGCTGGAACTCCAGGTCGCGGTTGTCTCCGGCCAGGTGCAGGATGGCGGCGATGGTGTAGGCGTTGTGGGTGGCGAACTGCGGGTATATCGCGTCCTTGGCCGCCAGCATCCGCCGCGCGCACACCAGATAGCTGAGGTCCGTCGCCGCCTTCTTGGTGTAGACGGGATAGTCGGTATGACCCTGGGTCTGGGAGAACTTGATCTCCGTGTCCCAATAGGCGCCCTTGACCAGGCGCACCATCAGCCGGCGCCCGGCGGAGCGGGCCAGCGCCGCCAGCCAATCCACCAGATGGGCGGTGCGCTTCTGATAGGCCTGGATGGCCAGGCCCAGGCCGTTCCAGCCGGCGAGGTCGCCATCACGCGCCAGCGCCTCCAGCAGGTCCAGCGAGATGTCCAGGCGGTCGGCCTCCTCGGCGTCAATGGTCAGGTTGATGTCCCAGCGCTTGGCCGCCAGGCACAGATCCTTCACCCGGGGCAGCAACTGGGCCATGACATCGGCGCGCTTGGCGAAGACGTAGCGCGGGTGCAGGGCCGACAGCTTGATGGAGACGCCGGGGGCGGCGTAAGGGCCGCGGCCGGCCGCCGCCTTGCCCACGGTGTCGATGGCGTTGAGGTAGGAGGCTTGGTAGCGGTTCGCCTGTTCCCAGGTGCGGGCACCCTCGCCCAGCATGTCATAGGAATGGACGGTGCCTTCGGGCTTGGCCTTTTTGGCCTCGGACACCGCCTCGGCGATGGTGCGGCCCATGACGAAGTGCTCGCCCATCACGCGCATGGCCTTCATCATGGCGGCGCGGATGACCGGCTCGCCCGAGCGCTGGACCAGGCGGCGCAGCAGGCCGGGGGCGTCACCCTGCTTGGCGGTGTCGACCTCCACCACCCGGCCGGTCAGCATCAGGCCCCAGGCGGCGGCGTTGACGAAAGCGCTGTCGGACTGGCCCAGATGCTGGTCCCACTGCCCCTTCATGATCTTCTCGGCGATCAGCCGGTCGGCCGTGGCCGGGTCGGCGATGCGCAGCAGGCACTCGGCGATGCACATGAGGGCGATGCCCTCCTGGTTGGACAGGCCGAACTCCTGCATGAAGGCGTCCAGGGGGCCCAGCTCCGACCGGCGGGCGCGGGCGGCGTTCACCACGTCCACCGCTTGGGCGTCGATGGCCCGCCGCTCCTCCGCCGTCAGGCCGTGCGCCGCCAGCAGGGCGCGCACCGCCGTTTCCTCATTCAGGTGCTTGGCCCGGCGCAGGGCCGCGCGCGGGCCGTCAAGGTCGGGCGTGGCCGGGGAGGGAGAGCTGGACGGGGCGGTCGCCTGGTACATGACACTGCCTGGGGCTGGGGTGGGGCGATAATGTCGCGGATTATGGCGTGATTACCGGCATATTTCCCGCCGATTTGCGCAATTTTTCAGTATATCATCCGGCCATGGGGCCTTTCGGACGATGAAAATATGACCCGCCAAACCGCCGACCAGTTGGACCGCATCGACCTGAACATCCTGCGCATCCTGCAGGAGGATGGGCGCCTGTCGAATGTGGAGCTGTCCCGCCGCGTGAACCTGTCCCCCACCCCCTGCCTGGAGCGGGTGCGGCGCCTGGAACGCGACGGCTACATCCAGGGCTACGCGGCGCGGCTGGACCCGGAACGGCTGGGCCGCAGCCTGATGGCCTTCATCGAGGTGCGGCTGGACCGCACCAGCCCCGACGTCTTCAAAATCTTCGCCGACGCCATCGCCCCCATGGACGAGATCCAGGAATGCCACATGGTGGCCGGTGGCTTCGACTATCTGATCAAGGTGCGGGTGGCCGACATGGCCGCCTATCGCGCCTTCCTGGGCGACAAGCTGTCCAGCATTCCCGGCGTCGCCCAGACCCACACCTACATGGTGATGGAAGAGGTGAAGTCGACGGCGGCCATTCCGGTGCCGGTGCGGTAGCCCGCGCGAGGATGGCCACCATAAGGCATGGCGGCGCCCGGCATTCGCCGAACCGGCCGACAAAACTGCTAAGGTCGCAATTATTTAATCAAATTTAAATAATTTATGTGACGGAGGCTGTTATCAGGTCGCCGCGTCGGCCCCTTCTCGTCACAGGATAAATTTACCATGTCCCGGAGCATGTTGCTGCACCGCACCGCCGTGCCGCTGATCCTTTGCCTCGTCCCGCTCATTGGCCGCGCGGACGAAGCGCCGCCATCAGATCAGATCCAGGAAGTGGTCGTCACCGGCTATGGCCATAGCCTGCAAACCGCCAGCGACGTGAAGCGGGCGGCCGACCAAGTGGTCGACTCCGTCTCGGCCGAGGACATCGGCAAGTTTCCGAACCAGAACGTGGCGGAAGCGCTGCAACTGGTCACCGGCATCACCATGACCCGCAGCCGCAGCGAGGGGCTGGACATCGCCGTCCGGGGCTTCGCGTCCAACTTCCAGACCACGCAGTTGAACGGCCGCAGCATCGCGGTGAACGAAAACGTTGAAAACGGCGGCGTGAACGGCCGGCAGTTCCGCTATGACGTCCTGCCGTCCGAGCTGGTGTCGCGCATCGACGTGCAGAAGTCGCCCACCGCCGACATGAACGAGGGCGCCATCGGCGGCAACATCAACGTCCTGACCTTCCATCCCTTCGACCTGGGAACCACGGCCAGCGTCAACGCCCAGGGCAGCTATTCCGATCTGCGCGACCGTGTCGATCCCTCCGTGTCCGGCATCGCCTCCTGGGTGAACGCCAACCGGGACCTGGGTGTCCTGATCGCCGCCTCCTACATGGAACGGTCGGTGCGGCAGGATCGCGAGTACAGCACGGGCTGGCAGATCACCAAGGCCTGGGACCCCTATTTCGGCGGCGACACCTGGACGCCCACCCGCATCCGCCCCACCATCGAGCAGGAGGATCGCCGCCGCTACACGGTGGACGGCGCCCTGCAGTGGCAGCCTAATGAGCATTGGGAAACCAATGTCGACGTGCTGTTCTCCCGCCTGAAGGACAATTACGACGAATACGGTATCGACTTCTATCCCGGCGACAGCGCGGTGAAGCCGGCGGCGGGCACCTTCACCGTCGGCGACGGCACCATGGTGCGCGGTACCTTCAACAACGTCTTCACCATGGCGTCGCGCGAGACGTCCGGCCAGCGCCACGACCTGTTCGTCGCCGGCCTGAACCAGAAATGGACCGACGGCCCGTGGACCGTCGACGGCGATTTCTCCTATTCCTCCGCGCACAGCGTCACCGACGACCCCATCCATCGCAGCCGGCTGCAGGTCTACCTGCCGCTGACCATGGATTTCACCCGGGGGTACGAGGCCGCCTATGACCTGATCACCCCGGTCAACCTCAACAGCCCCGGCAGCTACGTCGGGCGCCGCCTTGAATACCGCGATGAGGACAGCAAGGATTACGATTGGGGCGGGCGGCTGGATGTCACCCGCGACCTGAACGTCGGCCCCCTGTCCAGCCTGGTGCTGGGCGGTGAGTATCGCGAGCGGGAGCGTGACTATTTCCGCCGCGACCTGGTGAGCGAGGCGGGGGTCAAGGGTGTTCCCGGCGGGGCCTTCCCCTCCTCCCTGTTCGAATCCTTTCCCTATTCCGACTTCATGAGCGGGTTCAGTGGCAACTTCCCGCGCACCTGGCTGGTGCCCAACGGCCGCGCCTTCTTCGCCAACTACTTCGACAACGCGCTGCTGAACGCGCCGCTGACCGCCGCCGACCTGGCCAACGGCTTCAAGGTGACGGAAGAGACCGTGGCGGGCTATGGCCGGCTGAACATGAAGACGTCCCTGGCGGGCATTCCGCTGACCGGCAACGCCGGCCTGCGCGTGGTGGACACCAAGCAGATCTCCAGCGGCTACGCCACCAATGGCGTCACCGCCACGCCGGTGCGCTATGAGAAGAACTACACCGACCTGCTGCCCAGCCTGAACCTTAAGGCGGACCTGACCGACGACCTGGTCTCACGCTTCAGCGTGGCCCGGGTGCTGACCCGGCCGAACCTGGGCGACATCGCGCCGCGCCTCAGCATTTCCAACGACGCGCCGACCGGCAGCGGCGGCAACCCCAACCTGTCCCCCTACATGGCGACCCAGTACGACGCCACGTTGGAATGGTACTTCCGCAAGGACGCGTCGCTGACCGGCGGCGTGTTCTACAAGCAGCTGGACAGCTACATCACCGCCAAGAACACGGAGATCAATATCCCCGGCCGCGGCGACATCCGCGTCACCACCCTGGCCAACGGTGGCAACGCCGAGGTCAGGGGGTTCGAACTCGCCTATCAGCAGGTCATGACCTTCCTGCCCGCCCCCTTCGACGGCCTGGGGCTGCAGGCGAACTTCACCCATGCCGATGTGACGACCCTGTTCGTCACCGGCACCCGCACCGTCCGGGACCAGCTGCCCGGCCTGTCCAACAACAGCTACAACCTGGTGGGCTTCTACGACTACGGTCCCTTCGGCGCCCGCCTGAGCTATTCCTGGCGCAGCGCGTACATGAGCGGGTTCGGCAACGAGGTCAGCTCGGACACCAACGTCGACGCCTACGGCACGCTGGACGCCAGCCTCAGCTATGCCCTAACGGACAACATCACGCTGACCCTGGAGGGCACCAACCTGACCGGCGCCGCCCTGTACAATTATGGCAACACCCCCACCCAGGCGCGCGAAATCTACTACTACGGTCGCCGCTACACGGCCGGGGTGCGGGCGAAGTTCTAATCACTGGCATCGGGCCGGCCCACGTGCCGTGACCGGCCCGAGTCCCGCTCCAGAAACGCGGCGATACCCTCTGCCGCCGCCAGCGCCCCGCTGAAACAAGCCTGCAGCAGATAGCCACCGGTGGGCGCCTCCCAGTCCAGCATCTCGCCCACGGCGAAGACGCCCGGCAGGCGGCGCAGCATCAGGTGCTCGTCCAGCTCGGTCAGCGTGATGCCGCCGGCGGTGGAGATGGCGCGGTCCATGGGGCGGATGGCCGCCAGAGTGACGGGCAGGGCCTTGAGGCGGGCGGCCAGCGCCGCCGGGGTGGCGAGGTCGGCGGGCGGGACGCCCTCGCGCAGCAGGGCGGGGATGACACCCTCCAGCCCCAGGGCCTTGCGCAGACGGTTCTTCAGGCTTTCGGACGGTGGCGCCTTGGCCAGACGCCCCGCAATGGCGGCAAGGTCCAGGTCGGGCTTGAGGTCGATGTGCAGCACCGCCTGGCCGTCGCGGGCGATGGCCTCCCGCAGCGGCGCCCCCAGGGCGTAAAGGGCGCCGCCCTCCAGGCCCGTGCGGGTCACCACCGCCTCCCCCCGGCTGGTCTGGCCGGCGAAGGACAGGGCGATGCGCTTCAGGGGCTGGCCCTCCGCCCGCTCGATGAAGGCGGGGGACCAGGCGATGTCGAAGCCGGCATTGGCGGCGCGGAAGGGGGCGAGTTCAACGCCCCTCGCCGCCAGCAAGGCCGCCCAGCCGCCGTCGGAGCCCAGGCGTGGCCAACTGGCGCCGCCCAGGGCCAGCAGGGTGGCGTCTGGCGTCATCGCCAGCGGGCCTTCCGGCGTGTCGAAGGTCAGGGCGCCGTGGGCGTCCCAACCCGTCCAGCGGTGACGGGCCTTCAGCGTCACGCCCAGCCCGTCCAGCCGGCGCAGCCAGGCGCGCAGCAGGGGGGAGGCCTTGAGGCCCACGGGGAAGACGCGGCCGCTGCTGCCGACGAAAGTCTCGATACCCAGGCCATGCACCCAGGCGCGCAGGTCATCCGGCGTGAAGCGCCTGATCCACGGCGCCACCACCGGCGCCGCCGCGCCATAGCGGGTAAGGAAGCGATCCAGCGGCTCGGAATGGGTGATGTTCAGACCGCCGCGCCCGGCCATCAGGAACTTGCGCGCCGGCGAGGGCATGGCATCGAACACCGTGGCGGCGATGCCCTTCCCGGCCAGCGCCTCCGCCGCCATGAGGCCGGCAGGCCCCGCCCCGATGATGGCGACAGATGGGCGCCCCCGCCCCGCTTTTTCCGCCGTTTGCGGCACCGCTCAACCCTTTCTCAACGCTCTTGGCCGCTTCTAGGCATGGCGATGCGTCGCCGTCAATGCGCCCGACCCGGCATGGGCCCCAACAGGGGCCGCTGAAAGGCGGGCGGCGCCTGCACCTAGCGCATCACATAAAGACATCTTTATGTTTGCATCTGTATCTCCACATCACTAGGGTGGCGAACATTGTTACCTGACAACCGGCTGCTTCGATGCCCGAAGGCCCGCCGGCGGAGTACGCGATCATGGCCCTGACCCGTTCCGAACGCCTGGCCCGCCTGCCGGAGCTGCTGAAGCAGCGCATCCTGGTGCTGGATGGCGCCATGGGCACCATGATCCAAGGCTACAAGCTGGATGAGGCCGGCTATCGCGGGGAGCGGTTCAAGGACTGGCACCGCGACGTGCGCGGCAACAACGACCTGCTGAACCTGACGCAGCCGCAGATCGTGCGCGAAATCCACCAGCAGTATTTCGACGCCGGCGCCGACATCGTCGAGACCAACACCTTCAATTCCACCAGCATCAGCCTGGCCGATTACGGCATGGAGGATCTGGCGTACGAGTTCAACAAGGCCGGCGCCGCCCTGGCCCGCGCCGCCGGCGACACCTTGGAAGACGCCGACCCCTCGCGCCCGCGCTATGTCGCCGGCGCCATCGGCCCCACCAACCGCACCGCCTCCATCAGCCCGGTGGTGACCGACCCCGGCTTCCGCAATGTCGACTTCGATGAGCTGCGCCTGGCCTACCGCACCCAGACCGAGGGGCTGATCGACGGCGGCGTGGACATGCTGCTGGTCGAAACCATCTTCGACACCCTGAACGCCAAGGCCGCCCTGTTCGCCATCGATGAGGTGCTGGAGGAAAAGGGACTGGAGCTGCCGGTCATGATCTCCGGCACCATCACCGACCGCTCCGGCCGCACCCTGTCCGGCCAGACGACGGAGGCCTTCTGGAACAGCCTGCGCCATGTGAAGCCGCTGAGCATCGGCCTGAACTGCGCGCTGGGCGCCGACCTGATGCGCCCCTACGTCCAGGAACTGAGCCGCATCGCCGACACTTACGTCAGCGCCCATCCCAACGCTGGCCTGCCCAACGAATTCGGCGGCTATGACGAGACGCCGGAGCAGATGGCCGACGCCCTGCGCCATTGGGCCGGTGACGGCCTGGTGAACATCGTGGGCGGCTGCTGCGGCACCTCCCCCGTCCATATCCGCGCCATCGCGGAGGCGGTGAAGGGCATCACGCCCCGCCCGCCCGCCGACCGGCCGGCGCGCATGCGCCTGGCCGGACTGGAGCCGTTCGAGATGCCGGCCTTCTGATCCGCCTTGCCTAGTTCAGCGTCCCGTCCCTCGTTTCGCTTCCGGAATCAGCCGCCATGACCCAGCCCCGCACCGCCGTCTTCATCAATGTGGGTGAGCGCACCAACGTCACCGGATCGGCCAAGTTCAAGAAGCTGATCCTGAATGGCGACTACGAGGCGGCGCTGGCCGTCGCCCGCCAGCAGGTGGAGGGTGGCGCCCAGATCATCGACGTGAACATGGACGAGGCCATGCTGGATAGCGAGGCCGCCATGGTCCGCTTCCTGCGCCTGATCGCGTCGGAGCCTGACATCGCCCGCGTGCCGGTCATGATCGACAGCTCCAAGTGGAGCGTGATCGAGGCCGGACTGAAGAACGTCCAGGGCAAGGCCATCGTCAATTCCATCAGCTTGAAGGAAGGCGAGGACGCCTTCATCGCCCAGGCCAGGAAGGTGCGCCGCTATGGCGCCGCCGTGGTGGTCATGGCCTTCGACGAGAAGGGCCAGGCCGACACCGAGGCGCGCAAGGTGGAGATCTGCCGCCGCAGCTATGACGTGCTGGTGAACAAGGTGGGCTTCCCGCCGGAAGACATCATCTTCGACCCCAACATCTTCGCCGTGGCCACGGGCATCGAGGAACACAACAACTACGCCGTCGACTTCATCAACGCCACGCGCCGCATCCGCAGCGAGCTGCCGGGCGCCCACGTCTCCGGCGGCCTGTCCAACGTCTCGTTCAGCTTCCGCGGCAATGAGACGGTGCGCCAGGCGATGCACGCCGTGTTCCTGTACCACGCCATCGCCGCCGGCATGGACATGGGCATCGTCAACGCCGGCGAGTTGCCGGTATACGAGGACATCCCGGCCGAGCTGCGCGAGCGGGTGGAGGACGTCATCCTCAACCGCCGCGAGGACGCCACCGACCGCCTGCTGGAGGTGGCGGAGAAGTACAAGGGCGGCGCCGCCAGGAAGGAGGCGGACCTCAGCTGGCGCCAGGCGCCGGTGAACCAGCGCCTGACCCACGCCTTGGTCCACGGCCTGACCGACTGGATCGACGACGATGTGGAGGAGGCGCGCCGGGCCGCCGACCGCCCGCTGTCGGTCATTGAAGGCCCGCTGATGGACGGCATGAACGTGGTGGGCGACCTGTTCGGCGCCGGCAAGATGTTCCTGCCCCAGGTGGTGAAGTCCGCCCGCGTCATGAAAAAGGCCGTGGCCTACCTGCTGCCCTACATCGAGGCGGAGAAGGACGGGGCCGCCAGCCGCAGCAACGGCAAGGTGCTGCTGGCCACGGTGAAGGGCGACGTGCACGACATCGGCAAGAACATCGTCGGCGTCGTCCTGCAATGTAACAATTACGAGGTCGTGGACCTGGGCGTCATGGTGCCCTGCGCCCAGATTCTAGAGACGGCGCGCAAGGAAAAGGCCGACATCATCGGCCTGTCCGGCCTGATCACCCCGTCCTTGGACGAGATGGTGTTCGTGGCCAAGGAGATGCAGCGCGAGGGCTTCGACCTGCCGCTGCTGATCGGCGGCGCCACCACCAGCAAGGTGCACACCGCCGTGAAGATCGACCCGGCCTACCAGGGCCCCGTCGTCCATGTCATCGATGCCAGCCGTGCGGTGGGCGTGGCCGGCAACCTGATCAGCCTGGCGGCCCGGGGCGACTATGCCCAGGGCGTGAAGGGCGATTACGCCCGCATGCGCGAGGCCCACGCCCGTGCCCAGGCCGGCCGCGCGCGGCTTCCCATCGCCGACGCCCGCGCCAACCGCGCCAAGCTGGACTGGGCCGCGTATGAGGCGCCGCAGCCGCTGAAGCCCGGCCTGACGGTGTTCGAGGATTACGACCTGGCGGAACTGGTGTCGCGCATCGACTGGCGCCCCTTCTTCCAGGCCTGGGAACTGGCCGGCACCTTCCCCGCCATCCTGGAGGATGCCGTGGTGGGCGAGGCCGCGCGCAACCTCTACGCCGACGCCCAGGCCATGCTGCAGCGGATCGTGGGCGAGAAGTGGCTGACGGCCCGCGCCGTGGTGGGTCTGTGGCCCGCCAACACCGTGGGCGACGACATCGAGGTCTATGCCGACGCTGGCCGCACGTCAGTCCAGGCGACGCTGCACACCCTGCGCCAGCAGATGGCGCGCGAAGCTGGCCGCGACCGGCCGCACCTGGCCCTGGCCGACTTCGTCGCGCCCAAGGAAACGGGCGTGGCCGACTGGATCGGCGGCTTCGCCGTCACCGCCGGCATCGGGCTGGAGGAACGCGCCAAGGCCTTCGAGGCGGCGCATGACGATTACAGCGCCATCCTGCTGAAGGCCCTGGGTGACCGCCTGGCCGAAGCCCTGTCGGAACGCATGCACGAGCGCGTGCGCACCGAACTGTGGGGCTACGCCGCCGGCGAAGCGTTGAGCAATGAGGACCTGATCGCGGAGAAGTACCGCGGCATCCGCCCGGCCCCGGGCTATCCCGCCTGCCCCGACCATACGGAGAAGGGCATCCTGTGGCAGCTGCTGGACGCGGAAAAGAACGCCGGCGTCACGCTGACCGAAAGCTACGCCATGACCCCCACCGCCGCCGTCAGCGGCCTGTATTTCGCCCATCCGGACGCCAAATACTTCGGCCTGGGCAAGGTGGAGCGCGACCAGGTGGCGGATTACGCCGCGCGCAAGGGCATGGACATGGCCACCATGGAACGCTGGCTGGCCCCCAACCTGAATTATGAGCCGTCCGCCACCGGGGACGCGGCGGCGGCGTGAGGCTGCGGCTCTTGCCCGCCTAATCCTCCGGCCAAATGTCGGTTTGGCGGTAAGCGCAGTTATAGCCCCACACCTTGCCGTCCCAGGTGAGGCGCCCTTCGCTTGGTCCGCCGTCGAACTCGCCCTCACTGGCGGAGCCGAAGCGTTGGGCGAAGGCCGCGCGGATATCGGGCCGGCAGTCGCCCACGCTGGTGAGGGACCATAGCGTCGCCGGCCTCCGGGTGTTCCAAACGATGGGTGAACCGGTGCCGGTGGTCGCCGCCGGTGCCGGCGCCGGCCGGTCAATCCGGCGTACGGAGGAAATGGCCTGGTCCAGGTCGATGCGGGACAGGTCGTTGATGACATCCCAAGCGCTGACCGCCTCGCAGTCACGATAGCCGGCGTGGCGGCACACCTCCCACGTTCCCCCCGTGACCGTCAGGGACCGCGCCCGGTCGTTCCAACCGCTGTCGGCCAGGTTCTCGGTATCCTCCTCAATATCGAGGGTGCTTCCGCCCCGGTCCTGTCCAGAATACAGGATGACCATGGCGTCGTACGCCCATGCGGTCCCGGGCAGGGCGGCAGCCAACATCAGGCCAGCGGAAATCAGCAGCCGCGCGGGGACACCTGCCATTCCCACCCCCATCATCACTGCCAGATGTTGATCTGCTCCGGCGTGCAGCGGTAGTGCCAGCGATCCCCATTCCAGAAAATGCGGCCTTCCCACTCCTCACCCCGGAAATTGACGTCGCCCGGCGGGCCGAAGCGCTGGACGAAGGCGTCATAGATGCGGCGACGGCAATCGCCCATGGGCGGGGGGCCGTCCCGCCGGTCGTCATTCCAGGTGACGCCGCCACCATAACTGGGCGGTGGGGGTGGTGGCTGGTCATAGGCCGGCGGGGCCGAGGGAGCATTGTTCCAGGTGATGCCGCCGCCATAACCGGGCGGTGGGCCGTATGAGGGCGGGGGCGGCGGCGGGTCGTAGACGGGCGGCGGAGGCGGTTCCGGCTGGTAGTAGCGGCCATCGATCTGCCGGGCGGAGGAAACGGCGTTGTACAGGCCGATCTCGCCCAAATCGCCGATCCGGGTGCCGCGCCCCACGCGCTTGCAGTTGCGGAAGCCGGAGTCCTTGCACACCTCCCACTCGCCCGAGCGCACGATCATGGATTTGGCGCGGTCATTCCAGCGCCCCATGTCGGCCAGGTTTTCCACACCATCGCGGATGGTCAGCGCGTCACCCCGGAAGAAGGCTTCGGAGTACAGGGTGATTTCCCCCGCCAGCGCACCGCCAGCGGTCATCAGGGTACCGACCAGCACGGCCGCCCCCATCACTCGGTGCATCAATCGTGTCATGACGGTCCACCCTGTCGTCCGGCCCGGCGGGCGCGCCCACCGGATCAAGTCAGTACCGGTCCAATTCCTTGCAATCATCGTTTGCAGGAATGCCTACCGGCGGATTTAACCTAAAGCCACGAGAATGGCGAGCCCGTGGCGGCGCGGTGGCATCATCCGGATTTCGGGATTTGCCAGGGAGGCTGGTCAGGAGGCCTTGGGCGCCCGCACCCCCAGCATATGGCAGATGGCGACTGTCAGGTCGGCGCGGTTGAGGGTGTAGAAATGGAAATCCCGCACCCCTTCCCGCTCCAGCCGCAGGCACTGCTGCACCGCCACGGTGGCGGCCACCAGTTGGCGGGTCTCCGGTTCCGCGTCCAGGCCGCCGAACAGATCTTCCATCCAGGCGGGCACGACGCAGTTGCATTTGGCCCCCAGTTCCACGGCGCGGCCGAAGTTGGTGATGGGCAGGATGCCCGGCACGATGGGGATGTCGATGCCGGCCGCCGCGACCGTGTCGCGGAAGCGCAGGAACCGGTCGGTGTCGAAAAAGAACTGGCTGATGGCGCGGGTGGCGCCGGCGTCCACCTTGCGCCGCAGATTGTCGATGTCGGCGGCGGCACTGGCGGCCTCCGGATGGGTTTCGGGGAAGCAAGCCACCGAGATCTCGAAATCCGCCACCCGCTTCAGCCCGGCCACCAGGTCGGTGGCGTAGGCGTAGCCGCCGGGATGGGGCTGGTAGCCGCTGCCGCCCAGGCCGCCGCTGCCGTCCGCCGCCTGGGGCGGGTCACCACGCAGCGCCACGATGTGACGGATGCCGGCGTCCCAATAGGCGCGCGCGATGGTGTCGATCTCTTCCTTGGTGGCCGCGACGCAGGTCAAATGGGCGGCGGCCGGAATGCCCGTCTGCTGCTGGATGGCGGTGACGGTGGCGTGGGTGCGCTCGCGCGTGGAGCCGCCGGCGCCATAGGTGACCGAGACGAAAGCCGGCGACAGCGGCGCCAGGCGGCGGATGGCCTGCCACAGCGTCTGTTCCATCTTCTCCGTCTTGGGCGGAAAGAATTCGAAGCTGACGCGCAGGTCCCGCGGCACTGTCACCAGCGGCTCTCCGCCGCCCAACTGGCTGGCCAGGGGTGTACCGGCGGCGCTCTCATTCACGATGGTCATGGTTTTTCTCAGCGTCTTCAGGGCGATCAGGCGGGGCGCTGGCCGGACCACAGGGTCACGGTCAGGGGCGTGCCGGGCAGGTGCACGGGGGGAACGGCCACCAGGCCGGCATGACCGAACCACTGCGCCATCTCGGCGTCAGTGAATCCCAGGCGGCGGTGGGCGTGGTCGGTGCGCAGATTCTCCAGGTCGTGGCTGGCGAAGTCGACCACCACCACGCGGCCACCGGGACGCAGCACGCGCGCGGCCTCCACCAGCACCTCCTGCGGATCCTCGGCGTAGTGCAGCACCTGGTGGATGATCACCATGTCCTGGCTGCCGCTGGGAACGGGGACCTGGTACATGTCGGCCAGCCGCACCTGCACGTGGCGCAGGCCCGCCTTTTCCAGATTGGCCCGCGCCACCGCCAGCATCTCACGCGAGGCGTCGATGCCCAGGGCCCGGGTGACGTGGGGGGCGAACAGCTCCAGCATGCGGCCGGTGCCCGTGCCGACGTCCAGCAGGTCGCCGATGCCACCGCCCGGCACCAGGGCCAGCAGCGCCTGTTCCACCTCGCGCTCGGGCACGTGCAGGCTGCGCACCTCGTGCCAGCGGGCGGCGTTGTCGCGGAAATATTGGGCCGCCGTTTCCTGCCGCGCGCGCTTGATCTGGTCCAAGCGCTCCAGGTCCAGCGCCAGGCCGGGGTCGTCCGCCGGGATGGCGTCCACCAGGGTCCGCGCCAGTTCCGCCACCGCCCCCCGCTCCGCCAGGCGATAATAGGCCCAGATGCCTTCGCGGAAACGGTCCAGCAGGCCGGCGTCGCACAGCAGCTTCAGATGCCGCGATACGCGCGGCTGGCTCTGCCCCAGGATCTGCGTCAGCTCGCTGACCGTCAGTTCGCCATGGGCGCACAGGGCCAGCAGACGCAGGCGCGTCGGCTCAGCCGCCGCCTTCAGGGCCCCCAGCAGAAAATCCATGGTCCAGCGATCCCCATGCCACCGCAGTCTATGAGGTCATTTGTACATATAAAGATGTCTTTATGCGAGAGAATAATGACAACGACACGAGACGACAAACGCGCCCCACGGGCGATGGGCAAGGCGATATAATGGTCTAAGTCCCAGCGCCGGCCCCAAGCGCGGTCGCACCCGCCCCACTCGTCCGATGGCAGCCCCTATATCGAAGGTCAGATAGAAAATGGCCCCACCTTGGCCCACCTCTTAGTGGCGCCTGGATTTGGCCACAAAGTATGCCAATCATTCATCAATAACCAATTTAACCGTGGGTTGACGCATGCGCCTGATGTCGCCGATCCCGCAGGGCGGGCCCTTGGTTTCTTTCATGCCGGCATGGCTCCTGGCGCATCGGCGGCGGCGATTGGCCCCCGCAATACTGGCGCTGACGACCCTGCTGGGGGTTTCGGCCTGCGCCCACAATCCCGATGGCACGCCCCAGCACCCAGCCCTGGCGGGGCCTGAGGCGAACGACCCGCTGGAGGGTATGAACCGCGGCGTCTTCTGGTTCAACGACCAGGTGGACCAGGCCGTGCTGCGTCCCGTGGCCCAGGCCTACCGCTGGGCCATTCCGCCGGCGCTGCGCGACGCCGTGTCCAACGTGCTGAACAATGTGCGGTCCCCCCTCACCCTGGCCAACAACCTGCTGCAGGGCGACTTCGAAGGCGCGGGCGTGACGGTGGAACGCTTCATCATCAACTCCACGGTGGGCATCGGCGGCCTGGTCGACGTGGCCGCCGCCAACGGCATCCCTTACCACTATGAGAGTCTGAGCCAGACCTTCGCCGTCTGGGGCGTCGATGAGGGGCCCTATCTGGTGCTGCCCTTCCTGGGCGCGTCCTCCGTCCGCGACGCGGTGGGCTTCGGCCTGGAAGCATGGGGTGACCCGGTCACCCGCGTGGCCGGCAACACCGACAACGATTGGGCCAACTACACCCGCGTGGGCTTGACGGTGCTGGACGCACGGTCGACCTATTTCGAAGCGCTGGACGATTTGCGCAAGAACAGCGTCGATTATTACGCCGCCATGCGCGCCGCCTATCGGCAGCAGCGTGATGGCTATGTCCTGAACGGCAAGGCAGATCCGCGCCAATATCCCAGCATTCCCGACTACTCCCAGAACCCTGACCCGTAATAGAAAGGCACCCGGGTGGCAGGGGGCCGCCGACACCGAGTCCGGATCCAAACTGTACTGACCCGCCGTGACCCCCATCACTGCATCCGCCCCTGTCCCCGAAGGACAGTCCTGACACACGAAGAGATCAACAAGGCCATGACCAACATGCTGACGCGCCGCACCCTTTTGCTCGGCACCGCCACGATGGGCCTTGCCCTGTCCCTGGGGCTGCCGTTCGCCACTCCCGCCCTGGCCGCCGCCGACACCGGCGCCGCCGTGAAGTTCGTCCAGGGCCTGGGCGACAAGGCCATTGGCGTCCTGTCCAAGCCCGGCGCCTCGAAGGGGGAAGTCCAGTCCACCTTCAACCAGTTGCTGCAGCAGAACTTCGACCTGCAGACCATCGGCCGCTTCGTCCTGGGCCGTTACTGGAACGTCGCCAACGACGCTCAGCGCCAGGAATACATGAAGCTGTTCCAGACCATGATCGTCTCGGTTTATTCCGAGCGCTTCAGCCAGTACACGGGTGAAACCTTCAAGGTCGGCGCCGCCCAGCCGGACGGCGAAAAGGATGCCATCGTCAACAGCCAGGTCGTCCGGTCCAACGGCCCGGCCGTGAACGTCGACTGGCGCCTTCGCTCCAAGGACGGCAGCTTCCGCATCATCGACGTGGTGGTGGAGAACGTGAGCATGAGCCTGACCCAACGGTCGGAGTTCGCGTCCGTGATCGAAAGCCACGGTGGCGACTTCAACGCCCTCCTGGATGCTCTGCGCGACCGGATCCAGAAGGCCAACGCCGGCGTGGCCCAGTAAAGGCCGGCACCCGAGAGAATTGGCGGTTGGAATGGCGCCCCGGGGCAACGACCCTGGGACGCCATTTCTTTTTTAAGCGCGGGGCTTTAGCCTGCCCCCATGCTTAGGGAATGGATCACCAGCGTGGCGACGGCTTGCCCGCCCGCCGCCCGGCGGCTGGGCCTGCACCGTGAACCCGCCGCCATCGCGGCGCGGGCACGGCGCCACCAAGCCGCCTGGGCGCCACACTTGGCCAGCAGCCGCCGCTTGGTGGCGGTGATGGCCGAGCGGTTCGGGAGGGGCGGCACCCTGCTGGTGTTGGGATCCGGCCCCCTGCTGGACCTGCCGCTGGACGCCCTGTCGCCCCGGTTCAACCGCATCGTCCTGGCCGACATCGCCCATGGGCCTGGCCCCCGCTGGCGTGCCTGGCGTGATCCGAAAATCGTCCTGGACCTGGTTGACCTGACGGGCACGGCGGCCGACATCGCCGCCGGCCGGCCGCTGACGCCCCATTGCGACGCCTACGTTGGCACCACCCCGGATCTGGTCCTTTCCCTGAACCTGGCCTCGCAGCTGCCGCTGACGGCGCATCGCCTGGTGGCGGCGCAGGCGGGCGCCGCCACCGCCGACGCACTGGCGGCGGACATCGTGCGGTCGCACCTGGACCATCTCGCGCGCCTGGCCGCGCCCTGCCTGATCCTGACGGATGTGGAGCGGCGATGGCTGGACGGCCAGGGCCGCGTCCAGTCGGTTGAGGACCCTTTGTTCGGCCTGGCCCTGCCGGGGGATCGCCTGGCCACATGGCCATGGGCCGTGGCGCCGGCCGGTGAAATCGCCCCCGGCAAGGGCTTTGAGACCACCGTGGCCGCCCACCTGTTGCCGCCGCCCCCTCAGCCTTAAGGCCAAACCCAATGAAAACGGGGAGCGGCTTGGCACCGCTCCCCGTCCGATCCCCCATCAGGCCGTGGCCGCTTAGTTGCGAACCAGCGGGCGGTACTTGATGCGGTGCGGCTGGTCGGCGGCCGAGCCCAGGCGGCGCTTGCGGTCGGCTTCGTAGTCCTGGTAGTTGCCCTCGAACCAGACCACCTGGCTCTCACCCTCGAAGGCCAGGATGTGGGTGGCGATGCGGTCCAGGAACCAGCGATCGTGGCTGATGACCACGGCGCAGCCGGCAAAGCCGACCAGCGCCTCTTCCAAGGCGCGCAGGGTTTCCACATCCAGGTCGTTGGTCGGTTCGTCCAGCAGTAGGACATTGGCGCCGGACTTCAGCATCATGGCCAGGTGCACGCGGTTGCGCTCACCGCCCGACAGCTGGCCCACCTTCTTCTGCTGGTCGGAGCCGCGGAAGTTGAAGGCGGAAACGTAGGCGCGGCTGGGCATGGACTTCTTGCCCAGCTCGATGATGTCCAGGCCGCCGGAGATCTCTTCCCACACCGTCTTGTTCGGGTTGAGGGCGTCGCGGCTCTGGTCGACGTAGCCCAGCTTGACCGTCTCACCCACCTTGAAGGTGCCCGCGTCCGGCGTCTCCTGGTTGGTGATCATGCGGAACAGGGTGGTCTTGCCGGCGCCGTTGGGGCCGATGATGCCCACGATGCCGCCCGGCGGCAGGCGGAAGGACAGGTCGTCGATCAGCAGGCGGTCGCCGAAGCCCTTCTTCAGGTGCTCGGCCTCGATGACCACATTGCCCAGGCGGGGCGGCACGGGGATGACGATCTGGGTGTCGGTGATCGCCTCCTTCGTGCTCTGGGCCAGCAATTCCTCGTAAGCCTGGATACGGGCCTTGGACTTGGCCTGGCGCGCGCGCGGGCTCTGCCGCACCCACTCCAGCTCCTGGGCCAGCTGCTTCTGGCGGGCGTCCTCGGTGCGGCCTTCCTGGGCCAGGCGCTTTTCCTTCTGCTCCAGCCAGCTGGAGTAGTTGCCCTCGTAAGGGATGCCCGAGCCGCGGTCCAGTTCCAGGATCCAGCCGGTGACGTTGTCCAGGAAGTAACGGTCGTGGGTGACCATCACCACCGTGCCCTTGTAGTCGGCCAGGAAGCGCTGCAGCCAGGCGACGCTTTCGGCGTCCAGATGGTTGGTCGGTTCGTCCAGCAGCAGCATGTCGGGCTTGGACAGCAGCAGCTTGCACAGCGCCACGCGGCGCTTCTCACCGCCCGACAGCTTGGTCACGTCGGCGTCACCCGGAGGGCAGCGCAGAGCGTCCATGGCGATGTCCACGGTGCGCTCGATGTCCCAGGCGTCGGCGGCGTCGATCTTCTCCTGCAGCTCCGCCTGCTCGGCGATCAGCGCGTCGAAGTCGGCGTCCGGGTCCGCCATGGCGTTGCTGACCTCGTTGAACCGGTCCAGCAAGCCCTTGGTGGCGGCCAGGGCGTCCATGACGTTTTCCTGGACGTTCTTGTTGGGGTCCAGCTGCGGTTCCTGCGGCAGGTAGCCGACGGACACGCCGTCGGCGGCCCAGGCCTCGCCGTTGTAGTCCTTGTCCAGACCGGCCATGATCTTCAGCAGGGTGGACTTACCCGAGCCGTTCACGCCCAGCACGCCGATCTTGGCGCCGGGGTAGAAGCTCAGCCAGATGTTCTCGAAAACCTTGCGGCCGCCGGGGTAGACCTTGGTCACACCCTTCATCACATAAACATATTGGTACGACGCCATGGGCTGTCTCTTCACAAAGGGTGGCAACAAGGGCAGGGTCTGAACCCAGCCGGCGACGCCTTTTACCCCACCATCCCACCCGCGCGCAACGCGGGTGGCAAGCATTCGAAAGCCTTAAACCCCATGCTGGAGATCTATGTCGACGCCGACGCCTGCCCCGTGAAGGAGGAGGTGTTCAAGGTGGCGGAGCGCTATCAGCTGAAGACCTACCTGGTGTCCAACGGCCCGCTGCGGGTGCCGCCGGGGGGCCTGGTGCAGCTGGTGGTGGTCAGCGACGGATTCGATGCCGCCGACGATTGGATCGCCACCCATTGCGGCGTGGGCGACATCGTCATCACCGCCGACATCCCCCTGGCCGACCGCAGCCTGAAGGCCGGCAGCCGGGTCATCGGCCCCACCGGCCGCCCTTTCACCCCCCAGTCCATCGGCACCGCCATCGCCACCCGCGCCCTCATGAGCGACCTGCGCGCCATGGGCGTGGTCCAGGGCGGCAACGCCCCCATGGCCAAGCGCGACAAGTCGCAGTTCCTGCAGGCGCTGGACCAGGCGGTGAACGCCGTCAGGAAGATGGGCAAATAAGCTCCACGCCGTGACGGACGCGGCACCCGGCCGCCTGTCACAGCCTAGTCACAGGACATCCCTTCCCCCGCCCCTTTCCCGCCCCAATGGCTGCGCACGCTGACCTTGGACGACCGCGTGGGCCTGAAGGCCGCGGCGATTGGAGGGTTTGGGCATGCAACATCGTTCCTGGCGCAAATCCGCCCTGCTGGCGGCCACCCTGCTGCCCCTATGCGCCGTCGCGGCCGGCGGCATGGCCCTGGCCAACACGCAGAAGGGCGTGGGCGCGTTCGAGCGCAAGGATTACCCCGCCGCCCTGGCCGACCTCACGCCCGCGGCCGACAAGGGCGACGCCGAGGCGCAGACCTACCTGGGCTGGATGTACGAGAAGGGGCTGGGCGTGCCGGTGGACTACGCCCGCGCCCAGGCTTGGTACACCAAGGCCGCCAACAAGGGCCATGCCCACGCCCTGAACAATTTGGGCTCGCTCTACTATCTGGGCAACGGCGTGCCCAAGGACGCGCCCAAGGGCATCAGCCTGTTCCGCAAGGCTGCCAAGAAGGGCGACGCCCAGGCCCAGATGAACCTGGCGATGATCTATTATCTTGGTCATGACGCGCCCAAGGATGACGCGGAGGCCGCCCACTGGGCCCGCGCCGCCGCCCGCCAGGGCAACCCGCACGCCCAGATCCTACTGGCCCGCCTGTACGACACCGGCGCCGGCCTGCCGCGCAACCCGGTGCTGGCCTACACCCTGACCATGCTGTCCGGCAACAACCCCGACGCCCAGGCCCTGCGCACCCGCCTGGACGGCGAACTGACGACCGCCCAGAAGGCGGAGGCGCAAACCCTGGCCAAGACATGGCGCCCCGGCCAGCCGCTGCCGACGGCGACGCGGACGTAGGAAATTTAACCGGCTCCAGCGCCTCGCCGAGTGATAAAGTCCCTTTGAAAGGCATCGTTGTGGGGATGAGACTTGAGCATCCTGGGCGCTTTGGGACTGGGTTGGGAGTCTTGGCCTTGGGACTTGCCTGCGGACGCAGCCGCCGAACAACGGAAGGGCTACGACATACGGGCCGCCAAAGCCATCACCTGGCAGGCGGTGCCCTTCAACGCATTCCCCCAGGAAGGCCTTTTTGGCCATGAACGGGACTGGTTCATCACCAACGACATCGCCTTCTTTTCCACGATGGATGGCGAAAGCTTGATTCTGGTTCAGAATACCTGGCACGGGTTCCCCGATCCCCCGGAATGGGGCTTGGCATCCCGCCCCTCGAACCGCAATGACGTGCGCTGGGCCCAATGGGGCTTCTTCCCCAACATTCCGAAAAAATGGTATGTGCCCGGCGAGAGCTGAGCGGACAACCCACTGTAAAGGTTGATATATCGCTGCCTGGGTTTGCGGACGTCCAGGATGTGGGGTGTCAGCGCCATCGTCCCGCCCTAGTTGCTCGTCATCGTCCCACTACACGCCGAAAGGCGGGCAGACGAATGGGAGCGCAAGATGGGGAACAGGCCTGCGGGACCTTTGCTTAAATCGCGGCGGCTTGCCGTGGCGGTGTTGGCTGCCTTGGGGCTCATTGCCCTTGCCGGGCCGGCCGTCGCCGTACAGACCGACAGCCCACCCGTCACCGGTGCGGCCCGGCTCCAGCCGGACATCGGCACCCGCCTTGAGCAGGGCATGGCCGCCTTCAAGGCCAAGCGCTATGCGGGGGCCTTGGCCCAGCTGACGCCCCTGGCGGAGCAAGGGAACGCCGATGCGCAAACCTATCTGGGCTGGATCTATGAAGAGCCGCTGGTGACCATCACAGCCATCGGCGAAACGCCGGCCTTCGTCCCTGATAATGCCAAGGCGCGGATGTGGTACGAAAAGGCTGCGGCACAAGGCCAGGCCCATGCCCTGAACAACCTGGGTTCGCTCTATTTCCTGGGGCGCGGCGTGCCGGAAGACCAGGCAAGGGGTATCACCTTGTTCCAGCAGGCGGCGGCCCGGGGTGACCTGCAGGCCCAGGACAACCTGGCCATGATCTACTACAACGGCGTGGGCGTGGCGAAGAACACCCAGGCGGCGCTGATGTGGTGCGAGCGCGCCGCCACTCAAGGCGATCCCGAAGCCCTGCGCTTCCTGGCCGCCCAAGCCTTGGCCGGCGAGGACGGACCGCGCGATCCGACCCGGGCCTACATCCTGACGCTGTTGGGCCCAAGCGATGACGCCGACATTGCCAAGATGCGGACCGCGCTGGAACAGCAACTGCCGGCCAACGTCCAGCAACGCGCCCATGAGCTGGCTGCCGCCTGGCATCTGGGCCAGCCTTTGCCCACGGCGGATCAGACCAGAGGTGCCGTACATCCCCTGTGACGTCGCGACACACGGCGCCGGAATGAGAAAAGGGCCGCACCCCGGCAGGGATGCGGCCCTTCGCTTTATTCAGACAGTCGGTCGCCTCAGGCGGCCGGCTGTTCCGTCGAGACGTCCGCCGGCAAGGCCGGATCCTCGCCCGCCTGCAAGGCGGAGAGTTCGCGGTCGCGCTCGGCGGCGATCTGCTTCAGGCGGTTCACGACACTGCCGGTACCGGCCGGGATCAGACGGCCGACAATGACGTTTTCCTTCAGGCCTTCCAGGTTGTCCGACTTGCCCTGGACGGCGGCTTCCGTCAGGACGCGGGTCGTTTCCTGGAACGAGGCGGCCGAGATGAAGGAACGCGTCTGCAGGCTGGCCTTGGTGATGCCCTGCAGCACCGGACGGCCACGGGCGAACCGCAGGCCACCCTCGCCTTCGTCCATGCGGGCCTGGACCTTGCGGTTCTCAGCCTCGAACTCGGCGCGGTCGACCTGTTCGGCGATCAGCAGCGTGGTGTCACCCGGCTCGTCGATCTCGACCTTCTGCAGCATCTGGCGAACGATCACCTCAATGTGCTTGTCGTTGATCTTCACGCCCTGCAGACGATAGACGTCCTGGATTTCGTTGGTGAGGTAGGAGGCAAGAGCCTCCACGCCCATGACGGCCAGGATGTCGTGCGGGACGGGGTTGCCGTCCATCAGCAGGTCGCCCTTCTGGACATAGTCGCCCTCCTGCACGGAGATGTGCTTGCCCTTCGGGATCAGGTACTCACGCGGCGTCTCGTTCTCGTCGTTGGGGACGACGACGATGCGGCGCTTCGTCTTGTAGTCCTTGCCGAACTCAACCCGGCCATCGATGTCCGAGATGATGGCGAAGTCCTTGGGACGACGGGCCTCGAACAGCTCGGCCACACGCGGCAGACCGCCGGTGATGTCACGCGTCTTGGAGCTTTCGCGCGGGATACGGGCCAGCACGTCACCGGCCTTCACATGCGCGCCGTTCTCCACCGACAGGATGGCGTCCACGCTCATGTAGTAGCGGGCTTCCACGCCGTTCGGCAGCTTTATGACATCGCCGTTGGCGTCGCGCAGGGTCACGCGGGGGCGGAGATCCGCACCGCGCGGCTGCTGGCGCCAGTCGACCACGACCTTGGACGAGATGCCGGTGGCCTCGTCGACCACCTCGCGCATGGACACACCCTCGACCAGGTCGACGTAGTTGGCGACACCCTCCCGCTCGGTGATGATCGGCAGGGTGTAGGGGTCCCACTCCGCCAGGCGATCGCCCTTCTTCACCAGAACGCCGTCCTCGACCAGCAGCTTGTTCAGCTTGGCGCCGTAGGGGACGCGGTGACGGGCGCGCTCGCGGCCCTGGCTGTCGAACAGCGCCAGTTCCACGTTGCGGCCCATGATGACGGGCACGCCCTCGCCGTTCAGAACCATGTTGCGGTTCTTCACGACGACCTTGGCGTCGATGCTGCTGTCCACGGACGACTGCTCGGCGCCACGCTGGGCCGCGCCGCCGATGTGGAAGGTACGCATCGTCAGCTGCGTGCCGGGCTCACCGATCGACTGGGCGGCGATGACGCCGACGGCCTCACCGATGTTCACGGTGGTGCCGCGGGCCAGGTCGCGGCCATAGCAGCAACCGCAGACACCCTCGCGGGTCTCGCAGGTCAGTACCGAGCGGATCAGCACGGTGTCGATGCCGGCGCGCTCGATCAGCTCCACGGCCTGCTCGTCGATCAGGCCGGCGGCCGGAACGAGAACCTTGCCGCTCAGCGGATCGACCACGTCGACCGAGGCGCAACGGCCCAGGATGCGCTCCGACAGGGGCGAGATCACCTCGCCGCCGTCGATGACGGCGCGCATGCTCAGGCCCTTGGTGGTGCCGCAGTCGTTTTCCACGACGATGGCGTCCTGGGCGACGTCGACCAGACGGCGCGTCAGGTAACCGGAGTTCGCCGTCTTCAAGGCGGTGTCGGCCAGGCCCTTACGGGCGCCGTGGGTGGAGTTGAAGTACTCCAGCACGGTCAGGCCTTCCTTGAAGTTGGAGATGATGGGCGTCTCGATGATCTCGCCCGAGGGCTTGGCCATCAGGCCGCGCATGCCGGCCAGCTGCTTGATCTGAGCGGCGGAGCCACGGGCACCAGAGTGCGCCATCATGTACACCGAGTTGACGCCGACGCCGGGGCGCGGCTGCTCGATGACCTTCATCATGGCGCCGGCGACCTTTTCGGTCGTTTCCGACCAGACGTCGACCACCTTGTTGTACTTTTCGCCCTGGGTGATCAGGCCGTCCAGGTACTGCTGCTCATACTCCTTGACGCGCTCCTGCGCCTCATGGATCAGCGTCTCCTTCTCGGCCGGGATGACCATGTCGTCCTTGCCGAAGGAAATGCCGGCGCGGCAGGCGTGGCTGAAGCCCAGCTTCATCAGGCGGTCGGCGAAAATCACCGTCTCCTTCTGACCGCAATGGCGGTAGACGGCGTCGATGATGTTGCCCACGTCCTTCTTGGTCAGCAGCCGGTTGATCATCTGGAAGCTGATCGCCGGGTGGCGCGGCAGGATCTCCGACAGCAGCATGCGGCCGGGGGTGCTCTCCACGCGGGTCACGATGGGGTTACCATCCTGGTCCACGGTGTGATAGCGGGCCTTCACCTTGGAGTGCAGGGTGACGACCTTGGCCGCGAGCGCCTGCTCGATCTCGCCGATGTCGGTGAAGGCCATGCCCTCGCCCACGGAGCCCGGCAGTTCCATCGTGATGTAGTACAGGCCCAGGACGATGTCCTGGCTGGGGACGATGATGGGCTTGCCGTTGGCGGGCGACAGGATGTTGTTGGTCGACATCATCAGGACGCGCGCTTCGAGCTGGGCCTCGAGGCTCAGCGGGACGTGCACGGCCATCTGGTCGCCGTCGAAGTCGGCGTTGAAGGCGGTGCAGACCAGCGGGTGCAGCTGGATGGCCTTGCCTTCGATCAGGGTCGGCTCGAAGGCCTGGATGCCCAGACGGTGCAGCGTCGGCGCCCGGTTCAGCATGACCGGATGCTCGCGGATGACCTCTTCCAGGATGTCCCAGACCTCGGGACGCTCCTTCTCCACCATGCGCTTGGCCGCCTTGATGGTGGAGGCCATGCCGTACAGTTCCAGCTTGGCGTAGATGAAGGGCTTGAACAGCTCCAGCGCCATCTTCTTGGGCAGGCCGCACTGGTGCAGTTTCAGCTCCGGGCCCACCACGATGACCGAACGGCCGGAGTAGTCGACGCGCTTGCCCAGCAGGTTCTGACGGAAGCGGCCCTGCTTGCCCTTCAGCATGTCGCTGATGGACTTCAGCGGGCGCTTGTTGGCGCCGGTGATGACGCGGCCGCGGCGGCCGTTGTCGAACAGGGCGTCGACGGCCTCCTGCAGCATGCGCTTCTCGTTGCGCACGATGATGTCCGGCGCGCGCAGCTCGATCAGTCGCTTCAGGCGGTTGTTACGGTTGATGACGCGGCGGTACAGGTCGTTCAGGTCGGACGTGGCGAAACGGCCGCCGTCCAGCGGGACCAGCGGGCGCAGCTCCGGCGGGATGACCGGGACGACGTCCAGGATCATCCACTCCGGACGCGAGCCGGACTCCAGGAAGGCCTCGATCAGCTTCAGGCGCTTGACCAGCTTCTTGCGCTTGGCCTCGCTGGAAGTCTCCTTCAGCTCCTCGCGGACGGTCTTCATCTCCTCTTCCATGTCGATGGCGGAGAGAAGGACCTTGATGGCCTCGGCGCCGATGGACGCGGTGAAGGCGTCCTCGCCGTACTCGTCCTGGGCCTGGATGTACTCCTCCTCCGACAGAAGCTGGTGCAGCTTCAGCGGGGTCAGGCCGGGCTCGGTGACGACGTAGTTCTCGAAGTACAGGACCCGTTCCAGATCCTTCAGCGTCATGTCCATGAGCAGGCCGATGCGGCTCGGCAGACTTTTCAGGAACCAGATGTGGGCGACGGGCGAGGCCAGCTCGATATGGCCCATGCGCTCGCGCCGGACCTTGGCCAGCGTCACTTCGACGCCGCACTTCTCGCAGATGATGCCACGGTACTTCATGCGCTTGTACTTGCCGCACAAGCACTCGTAGTCCTTGATCGGGCCGAAGATGCGGGCGCAGAACAGGCCGTCGCGCTCCGGCTTGAAGGTACGGTAGTTGATGGTCTCGGGCTTCTTGATCTCGCCAAACGACCACGACCGGATGCGTTCCGGGCTGGCGATCGAGATGCGGATCTGATCGAAGCTCTGCGGCCCCTGCACCTGGCCGATAATGTTCATCAACTCATTCATAAGCCGTCTCCCCTGGGAAGGGCTGGGAATTCAATTGGCTGCGAACCGGGACGGACGAGCGCCCCCGGGGGATTCCCCCCGAGGGCGCCGCCCAAGCTCAACCGGTGATCAGTAGGACCGCTCGTTCAGCTCGACGTTCAGGCCCAGGGACCGCAGTTCCTTGACCAGCACGTTGAAGCTTTCCGGAATGCCGGCCTCGAAGTTGTCGTCGCCACGGACGATGGCCTCGTAGACCTTGGTGCGGCCGGACACGTCGTCCGACTTCACCGTCAGCATTTCCTGCAGCGTGTAGGCGGCGCCGTAAGCTTCCAGCGCCCAGACCTCCATTTCGCCGAAGCGCTGGCCACCGAACTGGGCCTTGCCGCCCAGCGGCTGCTGGGTGACCAGGCTGTACGGGCCGATGGAGCGGGCGTGGATCTTGTCGTCCACCAGGTGGTGCAGCTTCAGCATGTAGATGTAGCCCACGGTGACGCGGCGATCGAACGCCTCGCCCGTGCGGCCGTCGGTCAACACCATCTGGCCCGAGCTGTCGATGCCGGCTTCCGTCAGCATGCGGACGATGTCGTCCTCCCGCGCGCCGTCGAAGACGGGCGTGGCGAACGGAATGCCGCGCCGCAGGTTGCCGGCCAGCTCCAGCACCTCGCCATCGGTCAGGTCGCTCACCTCCTCGGTGTAGGCGGCCTCGCCGTAGATGTGCTTCATGCGGCCCTTGATGTTCTCAAGGACGGGGGCCTTGGCCTCCGGCTCGGCGTGGCGCATCTGGTCCAGCATCTGGCCGATCTGCTTGCCGAGGTTGGCCGAGGCCCAGCCCAGGTGGGTCTCCAGGATCTGACCGACGTTCATGCGCGAGGGCACGCCCAACGGGTTCAGAACGATGTCGACCGCCTGGCCGTCGGCCAGATAGGGCATGTCCTCGATGGGCAGGATGCGGCTGATCACACCCTTGTTGCCGTGACGGCCGGCCATCTTGTCGCCGGGCTGCAGCTTGCGCTTCACCGCCACGAAGACCTTGACCATCTTCATGACGCCGGGCGGCAGCTCGTCGCCGCGCTGCAGCTTCTCGACCTTGTTCTCGAACCGCTCCTGCAGCTTCTGGATGCTCTCGTCGAACACCCGGCCGTAGGCCTCCACGTTTTCCATGATCTGGTCGTTGGCGACCGCGATCTGGCGCCACTGGCCGCGCGACAGGCCGGACAGCAGCTCTTCCGTGATGACCTCGCCCGACTTGATGCCGCGCGGGGCGGACAGGACGGACTGGCCGACCAGCGTCTCCTTCAGGCGGGTGTAGAAGCTGCGCTCCAGGATCGCCTTCTCGTCATCGCGGTCCTTGGCCAGCTTCTCGATCTCGGCCCGCTCGATCGCCAGCGCGCGCTCGTCCTTGTCGACGCCGCGGCGGGAGAAGACGCGGACCTCGACCACCGTGCCGGTGACGCCCGGCGGCAGGCGCATGGACGTGTCGCGCACGTCGGAGGCCTTTTCACCGAAGATGGCGCGCAGCAGCTTCTCTTCCGGGGTCATCGGGCTTTCGCCCTTCGGCGTCACCTTGCCGACCAGGATGTCGCCCGGCTTCACCTCGGCACCGATGTAGACGATGCCCGCCTCGTCGAGGTTCTTCAGAGCCTCTTCGCCGACGTTGGGGATGTCACGGGTGATTTCCTCCTGGCCCAGCTTGGTGTCGCGGGCCATGACCTCGAACTCCTCGATGTGGATCGAGGTGAAGACGTCATCGCGCACGATGCGCTCGGAGATCAGGATCGAGTCTTCGAAGTTGTAGCCGTTCCAGGGCATGAACGCGACCAGCACGTTGCGGCCCAGGGCCAGCTCGCCCAGGTCGGTCGAGGGACCGTCGGCGATGATGTCGCCCTTCTCCACCCGGTCCCCCACCTTCACCAGCGGACGCTGGTTGATGCAGGTGTTCTGGTTGGAGCGCTGGAACTTCAGCAGGTTGTAGATGTCGACGCCCGGGGCCGCCGCGTCCGTGTCGCCGGTGGCGCGCACGACGATGCGGGTGGCGTCGATCTGGTCGATCACGCCGGCGCGGCGGGCGGCGATGGCCACGCCCGAGTCACGGGCGACCGTCGCTTCCATGCCCGTGCCGACCAGGGGCGAGTCCGCCTTGATCAGCGGCACGGCCTGGCGCTGCATGTTCGAGCCCATCAGCGCGCGGTTGGCGTCGTCGTTCTCCAGGAACGGGATCAGCGCCGCGGCGACGGACACCAGCTGCTTCGGCGACACGTCGATCAGGTCGATCATGTCCGAGCGGGTCATCATGTACTCGCCGCCCTTGCGGCAGCTGATGAGCTCGTCCACGAAGCGGTTGTCGGCGTCCAGCGTGGCGTTGGCCTGCGCCACCATGTAGCGGCCTTCCTCCATGGCGGAGAGATAGACCACCTCGTTGGTGACGCGCTTGTCCACCACCTTGCGGTAGGGGCTCTCGATGAAGCCGTACTGGTTCACGCGGGCGTAGGTCGCCAGCGAGTTGATCAGACCGATATTCGGACCTTCAGGGGTCTCAATCGGGCAGATGCGGCCGTAGTGGGTCGGGTGCACGTCGCGGACTTCGAAGCCCGCGCGCTCACGGGTCAGACCGCCCGGCCCCAGGGCCGAGAGACGGCGCTTGTGGGTGATTTCCGACAGCGGGTTGGTCTGGTCCATGAACTGCGACAGCTGCGAGGAGCCGAAGAACTCACGCACCGCGGCCGCGGCCGGCTTGGCGTTGATCAGGTCATGCGGCATGACCGTGTCGATCTCGACCGAGCTCATGCGCTCGCGGATCGCGCGCTCCATGCGCAGCAGGCCGACGCGGTACTGGTTCTCCATCAGCTCGCCGACGGAGCGGACGCGGCGATTGCCCAGGTGGTCGATGTCGTCGATCTCGCCGCGGCCGTCCTTCAGCTCGACCAGGAGCTTCAGGATGGCCAGGATGTCGTCCTTGCGCAGGACGCGCATCTGGTCGTCGGTCTGGAAGCCCAGGCGCGCGTTCATCTTCACGCGGCCAACGGCCGACAGGTCATAGCGCTCGCTGTCGAAGAACAGGCCGCTGAACAGGGCTTCGGCGCTTTCCAGCGTGGGCGGCTCGCCCGGACGCATGACGCGGTAGATGTCGATCAGCGCGTCCTCACGGCTGGCGTTACGGCTCGCCGCCATGGTGTTGCGGATGTAGGCGCCGACGTTCAGGTGGTCGATGGCCAGCACCGGCACCTGGTCCACGCCGAACTTCTCCAGCTTCTCCAGGGCGGCGGTGGTGATCTCGTCTCCCGCCTCGAAGATCACTTCGCCGGTCAGCTCGTTGATGATGTCGATGGCGAGGTAGCGGCCAGCCAGCTCCTCGGTCGGCACCTTCACCTCTTCCAGGCCACCCTCCTGCAGCTTCTTCAGCACGCGGGGGGTCATCTTGGTCTCGCGCTGCAGCAGCACCTCGCCCGTGCGGGCGTCGATGAGGTCGGAGGCCAGCTTCACGCCCTTCATGCGCTCGGCGACGAAGGGGGTTTTCCAGCCGTCGCCGGCGCGGGAATAGGTGATGGTGTCGTAGAAGGCGGAGAGCATCTCCTCCTTCGACATGCCCTGGGCCTCGTACGGGGCCAGGCCCTGGCCGGCCTTCGCGCGCTGGGCCCGTAGCTGCTGCGTCTCAGCGCCGTCCAGCGCGAACAGCAGGGTGGTGGCGGGCAGCTTGCGGCGGCGGTCGATGCGGACGTAGACGAGGTCCTTGGCGTCGAACTCGAAGTCCAGCCAGGAGCCGCGGTAGGGGATCACGCGGGCGGCGAACAGGTACTTGCCCGACGAATGGGTCTTGCCCTTGTCGTGGTCGAAGAACACGCCCGGCGACCGGTGCATCTGGCTGACGATGACGCGCTCGGTGCCGTTGATGACGAAGGTGCCGTTGGCCGTCATCAGGGGCATGTCGCCCATGTAGACGTCCTGTTCCTTGATGTCGCGGATGGACTTCAGGCCGGTGTCTTCATCGATGTCGAAGACGGTCAGGCGCAGGGTCACCTTCAGGGGCGCGGCGAAGGTCATGCCGCGCTGCTGGCATTCCTCGACATCGTACTTGGGCTGTTCAAGCTCGTACTTAACGAAGTCGAGCACGGCACGGTCGGAAAAGTCCTTGATCGGGAAAACCGACTTGAACACTTCCTGAAGGCCCAGATTGGCGCGCTTCTCGGGCGCCGTGTCCATCTGAAGGAAGTGGTCGTAGGAACTCCGTTGAACCTCGATGAGGTTCGGCATGCGGGTCACTTCGGGAATGCGCCCGAAGCTCTTACGAATACGCTTACGTCCCGTGAACGACTTGGCCATGAAATGCGCCTCTCGTGAACTAGGCCCGGGTCAACTGCGCCGGCCGATTTGGATGTGACGGCAAGCGAAACAAACACAAATAGGCGCGTCCGGCCCCGCCCCCTCCGGGAGCGGCCGCCGTCCGGCGCCAAACACTCACACTGCCCTTCCCGCCCCAAATTCCATCGCGGAACCTTCTTCGGGAAGAAACTGGAGGATCACCATACGACATCCCCCAAAAAAAGGCGACAGCGCCGGGCGGCGGTCCCCCATATGGGGAGTGCCACCGTCCAGCGCCATCTTTTTTTCAGAAACGCCCACAAGGGATCGTTTCTTACTTCACCTCGACCTTCGCGCCGGCGTCTTCCAGCTGCTTCTTAATCTTAGCAGCTTCGTCCTTCGTGGCGCCTTCCTTCACGGTCTTCGGCGCACCCTCGACCAGGTCCTTGGCTTCCTTCAGGCCCAGGTTGGTGATGGCGCGGATTTCCTTAATCACGTTGATCTTCTTGTCGCCGGCGTCGGCGAGGATCACGGTGAATTCGGTCTGCTCTTCGGCGGGGGCGGCAGCCTCACCACCACCGGCGGCCGGGGCGGCGGCGACGGCGACGGGAGCGGCGGCGGAAACGCCCCACTTCTCTTCCAGCAGCTTCGACAGCTCGGCGGCCTCGATGACGGTCAGAGCGGACAGCTCTTCAACCAGCTTTTCCAGCTTGGACATGGATGTTCTCCTAAATCAGGTCTTGTCTTGAGATTACGAAAAGTACGCGAGGCTCAGGCCGCCTCGCCCTTCTTGGCATAAGCCGACAGCACGCGCGCCACCTGGCCGCCCGGGGCCTGCAGCACACCGGCGATGCGGGTGGCGGGCGTCTGGAGCATGCCAAGCAGGCGACCACGCAGTTCTTCGATGGACGGGAGCTTCGAGAGAGCCTCGATGCCCTTGTCGTCCAGGACGGTAGCGCCCATGCCGCCGCCAATGATCTTGAACTTGTCATTGGCCTTGGCGTAAGCGATCGCAACCTTGGCCGCCGCGACCGGATCGCTCGAGTAAGCGATGGCGGTCACACCGACGAACAGGTCGTCCAGCTTTTCGAACTGGGTGCCCTTCAGGGCGATACGGGCGAGCCGGTTCTTGGTCACCTTGAAGCTCGCGCCAGCGGCCCGCATCTTGCGGCGCAGGTCCGTCACCTCGGCGACCGTCATGCCCGACTGGCGGGTCACGACGACCAGGGAAGTGGCGGAGAGCGCCTGATGCAGAGCAGCGATGGTCGCTTGCTTTTCTGTGCGATCCACGGTTCGCCTCCTAACAACTGGGACAGGTGGGCGGGTCACGCCCATCTTCCCGGTCCAAATGTAGCCTCGTGCCCACCCCGCGAAGGGGGTTCGCCCGAGACCGGTGAACCTGCCCCAGAAGCGACAAGCCATCCATTCCAAGCGGCCGGAGACCCGTCCACCTGCAAAACGCTTGTTACTCCCGTCTATGCCGGCGTTCATTAAGCCGCCCCGGTCGTCACCTCCCCGAAGGGATGATCGGCCCCGGCTTGGCGCCCGCAGTCTTGGACAGGGTTGGAAGGACGGATCGCTCCGGCCCTCCGGCCGCCGGTCGCCGCCCATCCCCGAAGGCATGGGCGGCTGCGGCGGAAACTCTTGATGCCTTAGGCGGTGATCGAAGCGACCAGCGCCGACACGTCGAGCTTCAGGCCCGGGCCCATGGAGGAGCTCAGGCTGACCTTCTCGATGTAGGTGCCCTTGGCACCCGTCGGCTTGGCGCGGTTGATGGCGCCGACGAAGGCCTTGATGTTCTCGGCCAGGGCTTCCTCGCTGAAGCTGGCCTTGCCCACGCCGGCGTGGACAATACCGGTCTTCTCGGCGCGGAACTCGACCGAGCCGCCCTTGGCGGACTTCACGGCCTCGCCGACGTTCATCGTCACGGTGCCCAGCTTCGGGTTCGGCATCAGGCCGCGCGGGCCCAGCACCTTGCCCAGACGGCCGACCAGGGCCATCAAGTCCGGGGTGGCGATGCAGCGGTCGAAGTTCATCTCGCCCGCCTGGATCTTCTCGGCCAGGTCTTCCGCACCGACCAGCTCCGCGCCGGCGGCCAGGGCTTCGTCAGCCTTGGCGCCGCGGGCGAACACGGCGACGCGAACGGTCTTGCCGGTGCCGTTGGGCAGCTGGACCATGCCGCGGACCATCTGGTCGGCATGACGCGGGTCGATGCCCAGGTTCATGGCGATTTCGACGGTCTCGTCGAACTTGGCGGTGGCGTTGCCCTTCACCGACTGGACGGCCTCGTCCAGGGCGTAGAACTTGTTCCGGTCGACGGTGGCGTTAGCCTTCTTGAGACGCTTGCCGGCCATGATCAATCCTCCACCACTTCCAGGCCCATGGAACGGGCCGAGCCGACCAGCATGCTGGCGGCCGCCTCGATGTCGTTCGCGTTCAGGTCCGGCATCTTCGTCTTGGCGATTTCGCGGATCTGCGACATCTTCACCTTGCCCACGGGGGCGCCCTTGCCCACCTGGACGGCGCCTTTGGTGATGCCGGCGGCCTTCTTCAGGAAGTAGGTGTTCGGCGGGGTCTTGGTGACGAACGTGAAGGTACGGTCACCGTAGGCGGTGATCACGACCGGGATGGGCATGCCCTGCTCCAGGTCGGCCGTCTTCGCGTTGAAGGCCTTCACGAATTCCATGATGTTCAGGCCGCGCTGACCCAGGGCCGGACCGATGGGCGGCGACGGGTTGGCCTTGCCGGCCGGCACCTGCAACTTGATATAACCGACGATCTTCTTCGCCATGATACGTCCTCAACAACAATCCGGACGGAACCCCGGTCAAGGGGCGCCACCCGGATCTGCGGGATGCGTGGTTCGGTCCGCCCCATGGACTTCAGCCCCCAAAGGGGCCCTCGGGCTCGCCTCCCACGCGGGGAATGGGAAGACCCCCAGGCTCCGAAGAGCATGGGCGCCGTCCCGCTTAAATCTTTTCGACCTGCGTGTACTCGAGTTCGACGGGGGTCGCACGGCCGAAGATGGACACCGCCACCTTGACCCGCGCCTTGTCCTCGTCGACCTCTTCGATGAGGCCGGTGAACGAGGTGAAGGGGCCGTCGGTGACACGCACCTGCTCGCCCACCTCGAAGTGGATGGAGGGCTTGGGCCGCTCGATCCCTTCCTGCACCTGGTTCATGATGCGCAAGGCTTCCGCCTCGCTGATGGGCTGCGGCTTGCCGCCGCCGCCCAGGAAGCCCGTCACCTTCGGCGCGTTCTTAACCAGGTGCCAGCTCTCGTCCGTCAGTTCCATCTTCACCAGCACGTAGCCGGGAAAGAACTTCCGTTCGGAGTTCACCTTGGCGCCGCGGCGCACCTCCACGACCTCTTCGGTCGGGACCAGGATTTCCTCGAACTGGTCTTCCAGACCCTTCTGGGCGGCCTTCTCACGAATCGACTGAGAGACCTTCTTTTCGAATCCGGAATAAACGTGAACAACGTACCAACGCGCGGCCATGACTTAGCCTCCGATACCGAAAACGAGGCGGACAGCGAACGCGATGATCTGATCGACCGCCAGGAAGAACAGAGACGCGACGATGACCATGAGGAACACCATCCAGGTGGAGATGACCGTTTCCTTGCGGGTCGGCCACGTCACCTTGGCGATCTCACGGCGCACTTCGCGCGCAAACTGGGCAGGACTGGTCTTCGCCATAAGGGCTACGCCACCACGTTCAGAGCTACTCGTCATACTGCTTCGGCATCGCTGCCGTCACCCGGCCCGCGGGGCCGTCCGGACGTGATGTTCAGCGGGGCGACGTGGCAGGAGTGGAGGGGATCGAACCCCCAACCCCCGGTTTTGGAGACCGGTGCTCTACCAATTGAGCTACACTCCTACGTCACCGGCCGCAGTTTCCCGCGTCTCGGAGCGCCGGTTTATTCACCATTCGGAACCGCTTGTCCAGATAAAACAGCATGCCCCTCGTATGCGGAGCAGACCTGCGTTCCTGTAAGCGGCCGGTGGACCGGCAACACCCTCCCGAATGGGCCCCGGGGGGCCGGAAAGAGTGGTGTTTTCAGGGGGTTGGGACACCGCCCGGGAAACCCGGCACGTCGCCATCGGGCCTCCGACGGCCCCCTCCTACTTAATGGCGAAGGGGCGCCGCCGGCGAACCGGCGGCACCCCTTACACAATCACATGGGTACGGGAGCCTTCCGGAAAGGCAGCCCGCGAGCCCCAAGCGTTCCTTAGGCGATGATCTTCGCGACCACGCCGGCGCCGACGGTGCGGCCGCCCTCGCGGATGGCGAAGCGCAGGCCTTCGTCCATGGCGATCGGGGCGATCAGCTCCACGGTGACCTGCACGTTGTCGCCCGGCATCACCATCTCGGTGCCTTCCGGCAGCGAGACCATGCCCGTCACGTCCGTGGTGCGGAAGTAGAACTGGGGACGGTAGTTGGTGAAGAACGGGGTGTGACGGCCGCCTTCTTCCTTCGTCAGGATGTAGGCCTCGGCCACGAACTTGGTGTGCGGCGTGATCGAGCCGGGCTTGGCCAGGACCTGGCCGCGCTCGACGTCCTCACGCTTCGTGCCGCGCAGCAGCGCGCCGATGTTGTCGCCAGCCTGGCCCTGGTCCAGCAGCTTGCGGAACATCTCAACGCCGGTCACGGTCGTCTTGACCGTCGCCTTCAGGCCGACGATCTCGATTTCCTCGCCCACCTTCACGATGCCGCGCTCGACACGGCCGGTCACCACGGTGCCGCGGCCCGAGATCGAGAACACGTCTTCGATCGGCATCAGGAAGGGCTTGTCAACCGGACGCTCCGGCTGCGGAATGTAGGCGTCAACCTGCTTCATCAGCTCCAGGATGGCTTCCTTGCCGATCTCGGGGCTGCGGTCTTCCAGGGCGCACAGGGCCGAGCCCTTCACGATCGGAATGTCGTCGCCAGGGAAGTCGTAGCTGCTCAGCAGCTCGCGCACTTCCAGCTCCACCAGCTCCAGCAGCTCGGGGTCGTCGACCATGTCGACCTTGTTCATGAACACCACCAGCGCCGGCACGCCGACCTGGCGCGCCAGCAGGATGTGCTCGCGGGTCTGCGGCATCGGGCCGTCGGCGGCGGACACCACCAGGATCGCGCCGTCCATCTGCGCCGCGCCCGTGATCATGTTCTTCACATAGTCGGCGTGGCCCGGGCAGTCGACGTGGGCGTAGTGACGGTTCGACGTCTCGTACTCGACGTGCGCGGTCGAGATCGTGATGCCGCGCGCCTTCTCTTCCGGCGCCTTGTCAATCTGGTCGTACGCGGTGAACGTCGCGCCACCGGTCTCAGCCAGCACCTTCGTGATCGCAGCCGTCAGCGACGTCTTGCCATGGTCAACGTGACCGATCGTGCCGATGTTGCAGTGCGGCTTGGTGCGCTCGAATTTCGCCTTGGCCATGGTCTTATCCGCCTTTGCCTGACAGTCTGAAGTTAAGCTTTAGGATTTCGCGTGGAGCTGCGTACTGGAGCGGGTGAGGGGAATCGAACCCCCGTCGTAAGCTTGGAAGGCTTCTGCTCTACCATTGAGCTACACCCGCCTAAGTCTCTGCCGCCCCACACCCCGGAACTGCTTCGCGCACGCGGGGAGCCAGTAAACCCACCCCTCATCTGCTGGGGGGCGGTTTTACCGGCAAGATGGTGGAAGGGGTAGGATTCGAACCTACGTACGCTAACGCGGGCAGATTTACAGTCTGCTGCCTTTAACCACTCGGCCACCCTTCCGTGCGCCGCGTGTCCGACCGGGGTCGAAAACGGTGGACAGGTGGGTAGGCGTTTCGACCCCCTCCTGTCAACGGGGAAATGTTGGTCGAACGAAAAGACTTGGCGGCAACCGTGCCATGCCCCACGGAAAGCAGTGGCAACCCTGCACCGCTTGGCGCTAAGGATGGCATCATGAAGCGATCTGGATTTTCAAACCAGGGCCCTTCCCGCACCGGCGGCAACGGTCCCTCCTCCCCCAATTCCCCCCGCCCGCCCCGCCAGGGCGGCCGCCCTGGCGCGCCCTCCGGCACGCCCAGGGGGGGCGCCGCCCCTTCCGATGGCGAGCGCGCCCGCGCGCATGAGGCGCGGGGCGAGGGGCGTGGCGAGCCGCGCGGCGGCAGGAAGCCCGCCGCCCCCAAAACGTCGCCCAAGCCCGGGATGCTCTATGGCCAGCATCCGGTCGTGGCCGCCTGGACCAATCCCGAGCGGCGCTGCAAGGCCCTGCTGGCCACGCCGGCGGGCCTGGAGCTGATGACCGGGGCCTTCGCCCAGGCCGCCGCCGCCGGCCTGACCCGGCCCGAGCCCACGGTGGTGGAGCGGGAGGCGCTGGACCGCCTGCTGCCGGCCGGCGCCGTGCACCAGGGCCTGGTGCTGGACGCCGCCCCCCTGCCCGAGCTGGACATCGCCGACGTCGCCCGCGCCTGCGGCGAGGCGGACATGGTGGTGGTGCTGGACCAGGTGACCGACCCGCACAACGTGGGCGCGATTCTCCGCTCCGCCGCCGCCTTCGGCGCCAAGGCCGTCATCGTTCAGGACCGGCACGCGCCGGAAGTGACGGGCGTGCTGGCCAAGACCGCCTCAGGCGCGCTGGAGGTGGTGCCGCTGGTGCGGGTGACCAACCTGTCCCGTGCCCTGACCGAGCTGCGGGACGACGGCTTCTTCTGCGTCGGCCTGGCCGAATCGGGCCCCAAGCCCCTGCACGCGCTGGACTTCCCCGGCCGCGTGGCCATGGTCATGGGCTCGGAGGGCGACGGCCTGCGCCGCCTGACCATGGAACGCTGCGACGCGCTGGCCCATCTGCCGACCCAGCCGCCCATCGGCAGCCTGAATGTGTCCAACGCCGCCGCCGTGGCGCTTTACGAGGTCGCGCGGCGACGCTAAGGTCTGCCCGCGTTCGGCGCCCCGGCCTTTCCGGGACGCCCTCTGGGGATGCCGGCTTAGCTCAGTTGGTAGAGCAACCGCCTTGTAAGCGGTAGGTCGCGAGTTCAAGTCTCGCAGCCGGCACCAGTTTTTGCGCCCTCAAGCGCCGGGCGGCCAGCGTCAGCGAATCACGTATGGCTTGTGGCCCAGGTCCAGCCCGACATTGCCCTCGGGCACGTCGTTGAAGCTGCGGTAGTGGGTGCCGGGGCCGCCGACGTATTCGGCCAGCGCGTCGTCATTCACGTAATAGACCGCCTGCGAGCGATAGATGTAGTAGCCGTCCCGGCTGATGGAGACGGTCAGCATCAGCTCGGTGGAGGTCTCGTCCACCGTGGCGCGGCCGGCATCCAGGGCCAGGCCGGCCGCGGCGGCCGTGATGCCCCAGGGCATGGCGTCCAGCATGACCTTACCCACGGCCACGCCCGCGCCGATCGCCGTCAGTGGGCCGGGCACGGTATGGTTGGCGTTGGTGAACTTGGGATGGGCGATGGCGTTGGCGTCGATGGCCACCGCCACCACGTCGGGCTTGGGCTCCATGGCCACGGCATGGCCGTTCTGGACGAAAGCCGTGGTCAGCGCCTGCTGGAAAGCGTCGGCGAAGGTCGTGTCGCTATGCCGGATCAGATAGATCTGCACCGGCGGTTTTTGCCCCGTCTGCTGCTGCAGATAGGCGGAAACTGCCGAGGCCACGTCGTTGGCCACGATGACCCAATGGGCCACCGTCTCCATCTTGTATTGCGGCGATGTCAGGAAGGCCGCCGCCACCGGGCGTTCCGAACAGCCGGACACCAGGCCGCCCGCCAGCGCCAGGCCGCCAAGCGCCGCCACGGGCAGGGCGCGGAGATGGGAAGAGAGGCGGGACCGGAGGGCGGCGCGGGACATGGGGCGGTTCATCTCTGGCGGCTCGATTCAGACCGTGGGCCGCCATCCGGCGGTCACCACAACCTAAGCAAACCCCGTGCCGGGTTTTCGCGGCCCCACGAGAATCATGTCCCAGGCGTGACGATGGTCAGCGCGCTGTCGTCGCCCTTCACGCGTTCCTCGCCGGGGGCCTGCCCCAGCACCTGGAAGCAAAGCGTCTCGGCGATGTTGGTGGCGTGGTCGCCGATGCGCTCCAGGTTCTTGGCCGCGAACATCAGGTGGGTGCAGGCGGTGATGCGCTGCGGCGCTTCCATCATATAGGTCAGCAACTCGCGGAACAGGGCGGTGTAGGCGAGGTCCACCTCGTTGTCCGCCTCGCGCACGGCCAGCGCCGCCGCCGCGTCGCCGTCCGCATAGGCCGTCACCACCCGGGTGAGCATGTCGTTGGCGGCGTCGCCGATGCGGCGCAGGGAGCGCGTCAGCTCCACCTCCGGCATCTGGTTCAGGGCGAGGGAGCGCTTGGCCACATTGGCGGCGAAGTCGCCGATGCGTTCCAAGTTGTTGGCGATTTTCAGCGCCGCCACCACCTCGCGCAGGTCGCGGCCCACCGGAGCCCGCAGCGCCAGCAGCTTCAGCGTCTGATTCTCGATCCGCTGTTCCAGGGCGTCAACCTGGGCGTCATCGGCCATGACGGCGGTGGCAAGGTCGCCGTCACGTTCCAGCGTCGCCTTCAGCGCCCGGCCCAGCTGGCTGGAGGCCAACCGTCCCATGTCCGTGATGGCACGGTGCAGCTGGGCCAGTTCCTCATCATAGGACGCCACGATATGGCCGGTCGACATTGGCTCTTGTTCCTTAAACCGGTAAACGGCGGCATCTCCGGAAGGGGGCCGCGCATGATCTTAAAGGATCACGGCCCCCGATTCTGCCCGGGGCCCGCCACCCCTTTACCCGCATCCCGGGCGCAGATTCACGTCCTAGCTTGTCGAATGTGCCGGCAGCGTCAATGTTTTCTTAGCAAAGGGATAGGATGTTTAGTTGTAACCAGTCCAAAAGAAATACAGACTGCCCGCAAATTTGTGATCGCTGCTGAGGGGCCCGTTCGGGGCATGACACCGCACGAACTGATCGCCGTACTGGAAAAGCACGACCGCTGGCTGAAACGGAAGACCGGCGGCGCGCGCGCCATGCTGCCCCTGGTCGACCTGCAGGGCGCCAGCTTCGTCGGCATGAACCTGCAATCGGCCAAGCTGTCGGGCGCCAACCTCACGGGCTGCGACTTCACCACCGCCAACCTCAGCATGGCCGACCTGTTCGCCGCCAAGCTGACCCGCGCCGTGCTGATCAACGCGAACCTGTACCGCGCCGACCTGCGCGGCGCCCACATGCGCGGCGCCCGCCTGAAGGGAGCCATCCTGCGCGAGGCCGATTTACGCGGCGGCGCGCTGCTGGACCGCCGGGGTCCCGGCCAGGTCAGCATGCAGCAGTCCGACCTGCGCGGCGCCGACATGGACGACGCCCTGCTGTCCAGCGCCAACCTCGCCGGCGCGGACCTCAGCGAGACCAGCATGGTGGGGGCCGACTGCTCAGGCGCGCAGCTGTCGGGCTGCAACCTGGCCAAGTCGGTGCTGAAGTCCGCCAACTTCACCAATTGCGACATGCGCGGCGTCAACCTGTCGGGCAGCAACCTGACCGGCGCCGTGCTGCGGGACTGCCGGCTGACCGGCGCCACCCTGGCCGGCGCCATCCTCATGAACGCCGACCTCACGGGCGCCAACCTGGACGGCGTGGACCTGACGGGCGTGGACACCACCGGCGCCAACCTGGCCCGCGGTTCGGAAAACTTCTCGGAGAAGATCCAGAAGGCGCTGGGCCACCACCGCACCTGGATCCTCAGCAACGGCGCCAAGGGCATCCGGGCGGAACTGGCGGCCGAGGACCTGAGCCACATCGACCTGAAGGGCGTGAACCTCAGCGGCGCCGACCTGAAGAGCGCCAAGATGGTGGGCGCCAAGCTGCGCGATTCCATGTTCATCATGTCCGACCTGGCCGGGGCCGACCTGCGCGGCGCCGACCTGACCAGCGCCACCCTGGACGGCGTCAGCCTGCGCGGCGCCGACCTGACGGGCGCCAAACTGGACGGGGCGGAGATCGGATCCGTCGACATCAAGGGGCCGGATGGCCGCCCCATCGGCCGGCTGTGGCCCGCCAACCTGGCCGACGCCCTGCTGCTGAAGGCCAGCCTGCAGCGCGCCAACCTGCGCAGTGCCAACCTGTCGGGCGCCGATCTGCGTGGCGCCGATCTGTCGGGCGCCAACCTGATCGACGCCAATCTGCGCGGCGCCCTGCTGGAAGGCGCCATCCTGGACGGCGCCGCCATGCCCGCCCAGATCGACGACGACGACGAATAAGCCCACCCTATCCCGGTAGTCCGGGAAGGGCGGGGCCGATCGTCGCGGCGCCCGGCCCCCGCCCCGCCGACCATGCGCCCCGTCTGCGAATTGGCCATACGCTGGAACCAGGTCAATCCCGCACCATCTATGGCGCGACGGCGCGCTAGTGCCTGTCACGAAGACGGTTATGATGGGCCCGGTTCAGGATCGGCTGCTGAGGGAGGAAGTGGGATGCGACAGGTGACGGTGGCGGCCACCCAGACGTGGTGCGACTGGAACAAGGAGGGCAACATCGACCGGGTGGAGGCGCTGGTGCGCCGCGCCGCGGCCGAAGGCGCCCAGATCATCCTGCCGCAGGAACTGTTTGAGACGCCCTACTTCTGCATCAACCAGAAGGCCGCGCACTTCGCCCACGCCGCCCCGGCGGAGGGCCATCCCGTGCTGACACGCTTCACGGCCCTGGCGCGGGAGCTGCGGGTCGTCCTGCCCACCAGCTTTTTCGAGCGGGCGGGCAACGCGTACTTCAATTCCCTGGCCATGATCGACGCCGACGGCGGCATCCTGGGCATCTACCGCAAGAGCCACATCCCCGATGGCCCCGGCTATCAGGAGAAATTCTACTTCAGCCCCGGCGACACCGGCTTCCAGGTCTACAAGACCCGCTACGCCACCATCGGCACGGCCATCTGCTGGGACCAGTGGTTCCCGGAAGCCGCGCGCGTCATGGCCCTGCAGGGCGCGGAGATCCTGTTCTACCCCACCGCCATCGGGTCGGAGCCGCAGGACCCCACCCTGGACAGCCGCGACCACTGGCAGCGGGTGATGCAGGGCCACGCCGGCGCCAACCTGGTGCCGCTGGTGGCCAGCAACCGCGTGGGCACCGAACCGGACGACGACCGCGCCATCACCTTCTACGGTTCCTCCTTCATCGCCGGGCCCAAGGGCGAGAAGGTGGCGGAGGCGAATCGCGAGGAGGAGACGGTGCTGACCGCCACCTTCGACTTGGACGAAATCGCGCGGATCCGCTCCTCCTGGGGGGTGTTCCGCGATCGGCGGCCGGAGCTTTATGCGCCCCTGTTGACCCTGGATGGACGCACACGCGGGGGTTGACCGCAAATCATTGCCAATTCAGTGGGCAAATGGCGCGTTAACCAACAATAACGATTACAAATTTGTCATGCATTGGCCTCAACTGCCGCATCCTCAGATAAATCCTTTTGCCGGGGACGATTCTGCGATAAATGAGGGGCGGCAGTTGTTAAATCGAGGTCAATACAAATGGGTGCTCAAAAGAGCTCTGTGACCGGTGCCCTTGCGTCCGCGTACTCACTTTCCAAGCGTGGCGAGGGTCCCAATCCTATCGATATCCATGTCGGCAATCGCTTGCGCTTGCGCCGTACTTTGCTGGGTCTGAGCCAGGAAATCCTGGGTGAGGCCGTGGGCATCACGTTCCAGCAGCTGCAAAAGTACGAGCGGGGCATGAACCGCATCAGCGCCAGCCGGCTGTTCAACCTTTCCCAGGTGCTGGGCGTGCCCGTCGGGTACTTCTTCGAAGACCTGCCGGCCACCGAACAGGCCACGCGCATCGCGCTGGGCAGCGAGGAAGGCGAGACCATGGCCCGGCGTGAAACGCTGGAGCTGGTGCGCGCCTACTATCGGGTGCCGGACGGCGCCATCCGCCGCCGCGCCTTCGATCTGCTGAAAGCCCTGGGCGGCGACGTTCGGGAAGCCGAGGACGCCTAAAGCCTGAAAGCGTCACGTTCTTTCAGGTATAGTGCCGACCGCCGGATGGCCCCCATCCGGCGGTCGCCTTTTGGGCCCCCACCCCTGCGGATGCCGGAATGCCGCTGACCACCGAAGAGATCACCCTGGACCATGGTTTTCCCGGCACCCACCGCGTCGTGATGGTCCATCGCTTCGGCCCGGCAACCGTCGACGCGGGCGCCCCGCGCCCCAAAGCCTACATCCAGGCGGCCCTGCACGCCGACGAGATCCCCGGGCTGCTGGTGGCCCAGCACCTGCTGGCCCGCCTCAAGGCGGCGGACGCGGAAGGCCGCGTGCGGGGCGACATCGTCCTGGTGCCCTACGCCAACCCCATCGGCCTGTCGCAAGCGGTGCTGGGCACGGCCATCGGCCGCTTCGCCCTCAGCAGCGGCGTCAACTTCAACCGCGATTTCCCCGACCTGGCCGCCCCCGTGGCCGACGCGGTGCTGGGCCGCCTGGGCCCTGACGCCGCCGCCAACGTCGCGCTGGTGCGCCGCGCCGCCCTGGCCGCCATCGCGGCGTGGGAGACGGCGACCGAGGCCGACAGCCTGCGCAAGATCCTGATGGGCCTGGCCATCGACGCCGACCTGGTGCTGGACCTGCATTGCGACAGCGAAGCCCTGGTCCACGCCTATACCGGCACCGAATCCTGGCCCGACGCCGGCGACGTGATGGCGGAACTGGGCTGCCGCGCCGTGTTCCTGGCGCTGGAGTCGGGCGGCAACCCGTTCGACGAGGCCTGTTCCGGCCTGTGGTGGCGCCTGCGCAACCGCCTGACCGCCGGCCTGTCGGGCACGGTGCCGCCCCTGCCCGCCGCCTGCCTGGCCACCACCATCGAGCTGCGCGGCCGCCGCGACGTGGACGATGCCCTGGCCGCCGCCGACGCCGACGCGCTGGTGCGCGTCCTGACCCGGCGCGGCCTTCTGGCCGGCGACGCGGGCGTCCTGCCCGCCCCCGCCTGCCAGGCGACGCCCCTGGCCGGGGTGGACCGGGTGCGGGCACCCGCGGCCGGCGCGGTACTCTACACCGTGGCCCTGGGCGACACCGTCACCGTGGGCCAGACGGTGGCCGAAGTGGTGGATCCCGTCACCGGCACCCGCCACCCCGCCCGCGCCCGCACCCCCGGCATCGTCTGGGCCCGGGCGGAACAGCGCTACACCGCCGCCGGCGCCATCATCACCAGCATCGCCGGCGACCGCCCCTTGGCGGAGGAAGGCAGCGGGCTGCTGACGGCGCGGTGATTTTTGTGTCCCCCCGGCGCCGGCTTCCGTCATCACCCCGTCATAATGGCCCCTTGCCCGCCCGCGCGGGCGGCCCTTGCCCCTGGGCGCGGTTCCAGGGAAAGTGGCCGCGGGAGAAGGCCCGTCGCGCGAGCGAAGGGATTTGAGTCAACGCGGGGATATCATGGTGCGGGGAATTCGGGCGGCGCTGGCCGCCGTCTTGCTGGCCGGGTTGACGGCGGTAACGCCGGCTCCGGCCGACGCCGCTTGGTACACGGGGCGCAACATCACCGTCGATCAGACGGCCGATGATACCGTCATCGCCTTGGGGCGCAACGTCCAGCTCAACAGCACGGTGGCCGGCAGCGCCATCCTGATCAGCTCCACCGCCACGATCAGCGGCACGGTGGCCGACAGCCTGGTGGTGGTGTCGGGCAGCACCACCCTGTCGGGCCAGGTGGGCGGCGACGTGGTGCTGGTGGCGGGCTCCATCGACATGCAGAAGGGGTCCGTCGTGTCCGGCGACGCCACCCTGCTGGGCGGCGAGGTAACGCTGAACGGCACGGTGGCGGGCGACGTGGCGGTCAAGGGCGGTGAGCTGACCGTGGCCGGCACCGTCATGGGCGACATCGACGCCACGTCGGGCAAGCTGATCCTGCAGCCGGGCGCCCACATCATGGGCGACGTCACCTTCAGCGGCGGCCATGCCCTGGAGGTGCCGGCGGGCGCCCATATCGAGGGCAAGGTGCAATACAAGGGCGACGGCATGGAACGCCATCGCCGCCACCATGAGGAGGCCGACGAGGACGGCGACACCGACAACCGGGGCCACCACCACAGCGGCTGGCACATCTGGATGCCCTGGTTCGGCGGCATCGGCATGATCAGCTTCGGCGTTGGCATGCTGCTGGTGGGCGCCGTGCTCTACATCCTGTTCCCGGGCGCCGTGACCAACGTGGCCGCCGGGATCGCCGGCGACCCCGGCCCGGCGGCGGTCAAGGGCCTGGTGCTGCTGGTCGGTGTGCCGCTGGTCTCCCTGGTCTTCCTGATCACCATCATCGGCATCCCCGTGGCCCTGGTGCTGGGCTTCGCCTACATCCTGGCGCTGATGGTGGCCATGCCGCTGGCCGGCTTCGCCCTGGCCGACATGGTGACGCAGCGCCGCGGCCCGCCGGTCAGCCCGGGCGACCGCATCCGCCGCTACGCCCTGGTGGTGCTGATTCTGGCGGTGCTGCAGCTGATCCCCTTCGTGGGCGGGCTGGTGAAGTTCGGCCTCCTGCTGATGGGCCTGGGCGGCCTGGTCAGCCACCTGCGCCGCCGGGGGCCGGTGGCGGCTTACTGAGCCTCAACCACGGCGGTGTCGGGGCACCGATGGGGGCGGCCCTGGTCCATCGCCACCCGCAGCGCCTGCCCTTCCGCCAGGATGTCGGACAGGCGCACCCGCGCCAGCGCCGCTTCCAGCGCGGCGCTGGCCTGGGCCATGGCGCCCGCGATGGCCCGATTGGCCAGATGCTCCACCGGGCATTCCGCATGGTCGGCGGTGGGGCCGATGGTGAAGACTGACGCCGTCTCCAGCGCCTGGTGCACGTCCAGCAGGGTCAAATCCTCCAAGGGCCGTGTCAAGCGCCAGCCGCCGCGCGGCCCCTTTCCCGACGTGACATAGCCCCGGTCGCGCAGGCCCGCCATGGTCCGGCGCACCACCACCGGGTTGGTGTTCAGCATGCGCGCGATGGTGTCCGACGTGGCCGCCCCGTCGTGGTAGGCCATGTGGACCAGGACATGCGCCATGCGCGCCAGACGTGAATCCCTGCTCAAAACCCCTGACCTTTCCTGGTGACGGCCCAGCCTAACGACCGTCGGCCCTATTCGCAACTGTCACAGTTTCATGCCCTTGACTGGCCGGGCAGAATCGTAATAGTCAAAGTTACGTTTCATTTGCCGGAGGCCCGTCATGCGTTATCCCGTCATGCGTTACGATGTCCTGATCATCGGCGGCAGTTTCGCCGGCCTCTCAGCGGCCCTGCAACTGGGCCGCGCCCGCCGCCGCGTGCTGGTGGTCGACGCCGGCCAGCGCCGCAACCGTCACGCCGCAACCTCCCATGGCTTCCTGGGCCAGGACGGCGTGCCCCCCGGCCAGATCATCGCCACGGCGCGCGCGCAGCTGACGCGCTACGCCACCGTGGAGATCCGTGAGGGGCTGGCCACCGGCGTGACCGGAGACGAGCAGGGCTTTGTGGTGGAAACCACCGGCGGCCCCGCCGTCGCGGCCAGACGCCTGATCCTGGCCGGCGGCGTCACCGACACCCTGCCCGAGGTGCCGGGCCTGGCGGAGCGCTGGGGCCGCCATGTCTTCCACTGCCCCTATTGCCATGGCTATGAGCTGGACCAGGGCCCCATCGGCGTGCTGGCCACCGGGCCCATGTCCCTGCACCACGCCCAGATGCTGCCCGACTGGGGCCCCACCACCCTGTTCCTGAACGGCGCCGTCGAGCCCAGTGCCGCCGAGCTGACGGATCTGGCCCGGCGTGGCGTGAGGGTGGAGCGCACGCCCGTGGCCGGCTTCTTCGGCGAGGGTGCCGACCTGCGCCTGGCCGATGGCCGCACCGTGCCCCTGGCCGGCGTCTTCACCCTGGCCCAAACCCGCATCACCGGCCCGCTGGCCGCCGAACTGGGCGTGGATATCGAGGAAGGGCCGCTGGGCCAGTGCATCCGGGTGGACGCCATGCAACAGACCAGCATGCCCGGCGTCCTCGCCTGCGGCGACGCGGCCCGACTGGCGGGCTCGGTAGCCCTGGCGGTGGCCAGCGGCACCATGGCCGGCACGGCGGCCCACCGCTCGTTGATCTTCACGGCGTGAGGCGGTGAACTACCGCCCTGGGCGTAACGGATAGCCCGCAGGGAGCGTGGCGGGCCGCGAAACGAGCGGATGGATGCCCGCCGCCATCAGTATAAGGCCCGCTTGCCGGGCGGGCGGCGCGGCAATGCCGTTTCCTGGCGCAGAGTGGCGTAGGCGACGGCGATTTGCGCCGCGACAGCCGCGTTGTTCAGCAGCAGGGCGCGGTTGGCCACCAGGCTGGCGCCTTCTGTCAGCTGTTCCAGGCGGGACAGCAGGAAGGGCGTCAGCTCCTTGCCGCGCACGCCTTGCCCCTCGGCCTCCGCCACCGCCAGGCGGATGGCCTGCTCGATCGCCTCGGCATCCAGGGCCGCCTCTTCCGGGATGGGCACGGCGATGATGGCGCCACCGCTCAGGCCCAGCTGCCATTTGGCGCGCAGGATGCGGGCCACATCATCCGCCGAGTCACAGCGGCTGTCGACCGGCAGGTTGCAGTTGGCGGTGTAGAAGGCGGGGAAGTTATCGGTGCCGTAGCCGACCACCGGCACGCCCCGCGTCTCCAGGTACTCCAGCGTCTTGGGCAGATCCAGGATGGCCTTGGCGCCGGCGCAGACCACGGCCACGTCGGTGCGGGCCAGTTCCTCCAGGTCGGCGGAGATGTCCAGGGTGGTCTCGGCTCCCCGGTGCACGCCGCCGATGCCACCGGTGGCGAAGACGGAAATGCCGGCCAGGCGCGCGGCGATCATGGTCGCGGCGACGGTGGTGGCGCCATCGCCGCCGGCCGCCAGCACCAGCGGCAGGTCGCGGCGGCTCACTTTCCGGATGCCGCCGGCGGCCAGGCGCTCGAAATCCTCCGCCTCCAGGCCGATGCGGATGCGGCCGTCCAGGATGGCGATGGTGGCGGGCACGGCGCCGTTGGCCCGCACCGTCGCCTCCATGGCCTTGGCCGCCTCGATATTGGCGGGGTAGGGCAGTCCATGGCTGATCACGGTGGATTCCAAGGCCACGACGGCGCGCCCGGCCTTGATGGCCGCCGCCACCTCTCCCTTGATCACGCAGTAGTCCAGCATGCCCGCCCCCGTTGTCTTGATGCCCTCAGTCGCCGGGCACGCGTTACAGTACCGCCGCCAGCCGCCGGATCAGCTCGGCCGCACCGGCCGCCGCCGCCCGGCAGAAGGCGGGGAAATCCATGTGGCTGTCCGCGCCGGCCAGGTCGCTCAGGCTGCGCACCACCAGGTAAGGCACGCCCCAGCGCGTCGCCACCTGGGCCACCGACGCGCCCTCCATCTCCACCGCCTGGGCCGCGAAGGTGCGGAACAGCCGGTCACGCGAGGTTTCGCAGTTCAGGAACTGGTCCCCCGTCAGCACGGTTCCGAAATGGATGCCAGGCACCCGCGCCGCGCCGCCCGTGGCTTCCGCCGACAGGGCGGGCAGCGTCAAGCCGTCCAAGGCCGCCCGCGCCCTGGCTTCCAGTCCCTGATCCAGCTCATAGCCATGGGCCTCGTCGAAGCCCGGCAAGGGCGGCACCCCCGGCTGGTAGACCTTCAGCTCGCCGTTCGCCAGCGCGCCGTAATCATGCTGCACCAGGCGGGTGGCCACCACCACGTCGCCGATGGCCAAATCCGGATCCACGCCGCCGGCCACGCCGGAGAACAGCAGGGCGCGGGCGCCGAAGACCTGCAGCAGCAGGGTGGAGACGATCGCCGCGTTGACCTTGCCGATTCCCGCCTCCACCAGCACCACTTGGCGGCCATCCATGCTGCCCTGCTGGAAGGTGAAGCCGGCGATGTCGCGCGTCCCCTCCACCTGGAAATGCGCGCCGAAATGGGCGATTTCCTCCGGGATGGCGCAAATCAGCCCCAGCGGGCCGCCCTTCTGCTCGGTCATGTCGGACTTCATCCCATTATTCGTACATGGGGCCGGCGGCATCCTCTTGGGCGCCGGGCCTGAACCTCATATATCCTGAGGGCATGCCGCCTGTCGCGCCAATCTCTGTTCCAGGGCCAGATCCAGAGCTGTTGCCCGCCAACATCGCGGGGTGGTTCGCCCATCGCGGCTGGACGCCGCACGCCCATCAGCTGGAGATGCTGCGCGCCGCCCAACGGGGTGAGCATACGCTGCTGATCGCCCCCACCGGCGGCGGCAAGACGCTGGCGGGCTTCCTGCCCAGCCTGATCGACCTGTCGGAACGCCCGCGCGAGGGGCTGCACACCCTCTACATCTCCCCCCTCAAGGCGCTGGCGGTGGATATCGCCCGCAACCTGGAACAGCCGGTGGCGGAGCTGCGCCTGCCCATCCGGGTGGAAACGCGCACGGGCGACACGCCGGAGGCCAAACGCCGCCGCCAGCGTGCCCACCCGCCGCAGATCCTGATGACCACGGTGGAAAGCCTGGCGCTGCTGCTGTCGTATCCCGAGGCGGCGACGCTGTTCGGCACCCTGCGCACCGTCATCGTGGATGAGCTGCACGCCCTGGCCGGCAGCAAGCGCGGCGACCTGCTGGCCCTGCACCTGGCGCGGCTGGCCAGCCTGGCGCCCCACGCCCGCCGGGTGGGCCTGTCCGCCACCGTGGCCCATCCCCAGGCCCTGGCCGACTACCTGGCCCTGCCCCACCATCCGGTGGCCCCCACCACGCCCGTTGGCATCGTGCGCGGCGCCCCCGGCGCCCCGGCGGAGGTGGGCATCCTGCTGACCATGGAGATCCCCTGGGGCGGGCACATGGCCCTGCAGACCATGCCGGACGTGTATGAGCAGGTGAAGGCCTGCGGTACCACCCTGATCTTCGTCAACACCCGGGCCCAGGCGGAGCTGGTGTTCCAGGAGCTGTGGCGGGTGAACGCCGACGCCCTGCCCATCGCCCTGCACCACGGCAGCCTGTCAACCGAACAGCGCCGCAAGGTGGAGGCGGCGATGGCCCGGGGCGCCCTGCGCGCCGTGGTCGCCACCAGTTCCCTGGACCTGGGCATAGACTGGGCGGCGGTGGACCTGGTGGTCCAGATCGGCGCGCCCAAGGGCGTCAGCCGCCTGCTGCAGCGCATCGGCCGCGCCAACCACCGCATCGACCTCACCTCCCGCGCCCTTCTCGTTCCCGCCAACCGGTTCGAGGTGCTGGAGTGCAAGGCCGCCATCGACGCCGTGCGCGCCGGCACCCTGGACGGCGACCCGCCGCGCCCCGGCGGGCTGGAGGTGCTGGCCCAGCATGTGGTGGGTACCGCCTGCGCCGGCCCCTTCGACGCCCGGCACCTGTTCGCCGAGGTCACCAGCTGCGCGCCTTACGCCCACCTGACGTGGGAGCGGTTCGAGCAGGTCATGGACTTCGTCGCCACCGGCGGCTACGCCCTGCGCGCCTACGAACGCTTCCAGCGCCTGCGCCGGCGGGAGGACGGGCTATGGCAGCTGGCCAATTACCAAGTGGCGCGGCAGTACCGCCTGAACGTCGGCACCATCGTGGAGGAGCCGACGGTCAAGGTCCGCATGTCCAATGGCGGCTCCATCGGCGATGTGGAGGAATATTTCATCCAGGGCCTGGTGCCGGGCGACACCTTCATCTTCGGCGGCCAGCTACTGCGCTTCGTCGGCATGCGCGATAACGCCGCCATCGTGGTCAAGGGCGGCCAGGGCCAGCCCAAGGTGCCGGTCTATGCCGGCGGCCGCCTGCCCCTGACCACCCACCTGGCCGACCGGGTGCGCGCCATGCTGGCCGACCCCGGCCAATGGCGCGACCTGCCGGCGGAGGTGGCGGAGTGGCTGCGCGTCCAGCGCTATGTCTCGGCCCTGCCCGATCGCACCGGCCTGCTGGTGGAAACCTTCCCGCGCGGCGGCAAGGAGTTCCTGGTGGCCTACACCTTCGAGGGCCGAAACGCCCACCAGACCCTGGGCATGCTGCTGACCCGCCGCATGGAACGGCTGGGCCTGCACCCGCTGGGCTTCGTCGCCACCGACTATGTGCTGGCCATCTGGTCGCTGAGCACCGCCACCGACATGGATGCCCTGTTCGCGGAGGACATGCTGGGCGATGACCTGGAGGAATGGATGGACGAGTCCAGCATGCTGCGCCGAACCTTCCAGACCGTGGCCACCATCGCCGGCACGCTGGAGCGCCGCCATCCGGGCGAGGAGAAGACCAAGCGCCAGATGACGGTCAGCGCCGACCTGATCTACGACGTGCTGCGCCGCCACGATCCCGGCCACCTGCTGCTGCAGGCCACCCGCGCCGAGGCCGCCGCCGGTCTGACGGACGTGCGCCGCCTGGCCGACATGCTGGCCCGCGTGAAGGGGCGCATCCGCCACATGGCCCTGGACCGCATCTCCCCCCTGGCCGTGCCCGTGCTGCTGGAGATCGGCCGCGTCATGGTGGGCGGCCGGGCGGACGAGGTGCTGTTGCAGGAGGCGGCCGAGGAACTGGCGGCCGAGGCGCTGCCCAAGACCATGCGGCAAGGCCAGGGCCTGTTGCCGTTTTGAAGCTCCAGACGTCAAAACGGCGCGGGATCGCTCCCACGCCGTTTGGAAAAGCGCCGCCGCCCGCGTCAGCCCGCGTTGGACGGGTGGCTGTCGTAGGCGTCCATGACCCGGGTGGTATAGACCAGGGCCGCCCCGGCGCCGATGGCCACGGCCACGCCCAGGGCCTCGGCGATTTCCTCCTTGGTCGCGCCATTCTTGATGGCGGCGTCGGTGTGAACGGTGATACAGCCGTCGCACTTGACGCTCACGGCCACGGCCAGGGCGATCAGCTCGCGGGTCTTGGCATCCAGGTGGTTGGTATGCTGGCCGGCGCCGCTGATGGTGACGTAGCCCTTCACCGTGTCGGGGCTGAGCTTGGCATAGGCGCCAACGCCGGCACCAATCTGCTGACGATACTGGTTCCAATCGAGCATCATGATCCGCTTCCCTTCAATGCGCGGGGTGCCGTCGGTTGAAGGCAGCGTCCGCGGTGCGTTTCGATGAGTGAACGGTAGCGCCGGGCCGCCCGCCGCTGAATGCCCGGGCGGATCGAGGTGATGACCGGCAGGATCAACGTTGGCTGGGTGAAGCAAAGTCGATGGACGACGATCGCAACGACGTGCTGAGCACGCTGGCACCCCTGATCCAGGTGCGCCCGCAGGTGGAGCGGCACTGCCTGTTCGGCCCCGGCTGGTCGGCCCCGCACGGGCGGGAAGCCTTCGGTCTGGCGCCCTTCCACATCGTCACGGCGGGCAAGGCCCACGTGCTGTTGCCCGACCTGGACCGGACCCTGGACCTGACCGATGGCGATGTCCTGTTGTTGCCCCACGGCGCGCGGCACACGGTGCGCACCGCCGGCGCGCCGGCCGGCGCCACAACAAGACTGGAGCGTCACGACAACGGCGTGGTGGAGGTGCGGCGCACCAGCGACCTGTCCGGCGAGGCCTCCCCCGCCCTAGACCTGATCTGCGGGCAATTCGCCTTCGAGCGCGTGGCCGACAACCCGCTGCTGGCCCTGTTGCCGGAGGCGGTGCACCTGCGCGGCGGCGGGCGGCGCCTGGCCCGGCTGGTGGAGACCATCCGGGACGAGGTGGCCACCCCGCGCGCCGGCGCCCGTGCCATCGCCACCGACCTCGCCCGCGCCCTGTTCACCATGATCCTGCGCGGGCACCTGGAGGATCACGGCGAGGGCACGGAGGTGGCGGGCCTGCTGGCCCGCCCGGCGACCGCGCGCGTGGTGGCGGCCCTGGTGCGGGACCCCGCCCGGCCCTGGACCCTGGACGACTTGGCGGACCAGGCCCATCTATCCCGCGCCAGCCTTGTGCGCGCCTTCCGCGCCGCCGGCGCCCCCGCCCCCCTGGCCTTCCTGGCCCAGGTGCGCATGGTCCTGGCCGTGCGCCATCTGGTGGCGGAGGGCCTGTCGCTGGCGGAAACGGCGGCCCGCGTGGGCTATGAATCGGAAAGCGCGTTCAGCCGCGCCTTCAAACGCCATTACAATGCAGCGCCCGGAGATTACCGGGACGCGGCGCGCGCCTGACTGTATGGGGACCCTTTCGCATGAACGCCCGTTTCGGCACCGGCGACACCGGCCACCAGACCAGCCTGACCGTCAACGGGGCCGTGGTGCTGGCGGACGCCAGCGGCGCCCTGTTCTGGCCGGACCGGGGCCTGCTGGTGGTGGCCGATTTGCACCTGGAGAAGGGCACCGCCTTCGCCGGGCGCGGTACCTTGCTGCCCCCTTACGACACCGCCGCCACCCTGGCGCGGCTGGAGGCGGTCTGCCGCCGCCTGGGCCCCCGGCGCGTGCTGTGCCTGGGTGACAGCTTCCACGACCCGCGCGCGGGCGCCCGCGTCTCGGCCGACGACGGCCGCCGCCTGGCGGCGCTGATCCAGGCCCGTGAATGGCTGTGGGTGGTGGGCAACCACGACCCGGCCCCGCCGCCGAACTGGGGCGGCCGGGTGGTGGATGACTGGGTCGAGGGGCCCTTGGTCTTCCGGCACGAGGCGCAGAACACCGCCCGCGGGGATATCACCCCGGTGGGGGAAATTTCCGGCCATTACCATCCCAAGGCCAGCGTGCCCACGCGGGCACGGCGGGTGGGCGGCCGCTGCTTCGTCACCGATGGCCACCGCTTGGTGCTGCCGGCCTTCGGCGCCTATACCGGCGGTCTGGACGTGCGCGAAGCGGCGTTGCGCCGCCTGTTCCCCGGGGCCTTCAGCGTCGTGCTGCTGCACCGGGACCGCGGCTACGCCTTCCACTCGACCCATATCCTGGGGCCTGACCTGGCGGACACCGGCACATATTGAGAGGGACCCCAAAAAGGAAACGGGCGGCCCGGGGATGGGGGGACCCGGGCCGCCCTTAGGTCGTCCGCTGAACGCGCTTTGGGGGTGCGCAGCCAGGCCGGGATGGGGGAACCGGTACACTGGATCATCGAGCGGACACTGTTTCAGATAGGATCGGTCCCGGGAAAAACAAGCACGCCAATACATCAGTATAGGGTGAGGAATAGAGTTCGCCCCGGGTGATCCACCGGATGGACGGGTACGTATCTTACGTCATATGCGGTTCGTCCTGCGGCGTTCCGTCCAACATCCTGCCAAAACCCGCGCCAGGCCGACAGCCAGCCCCAAATGTCGCATTTTTTCTTGCCCGCTATTGTAGCGCTCACATCCCGCCGGCCAGCCGGCGCAGGCCTGTCATCTGCAAAAATGCTAGGGTTCGCCTGATGTCCGCCGCCCCACAAGCCGCCATCGTCGTGTGGTTCCGCCAGGATCTGCGCCTGTCCGACAACCCCGCCCTGACCCACGCCGCCCGGTCCGGCCTGCCAGTCGTGCCGGTCTACATCTTGGACGACCAGACACCGGGGCCGTGGGCGCCGGGCGGGGCGTCGCGCTGGTGGCTGCACCACAGCCTCGCGGCGCTGTCCCAGGCGCTGGCTGGCCTGGGTTGCCCCCTGATGCTGCGGCGGGGCCGGGCGGACGTGGTCCTGCATACCCTGGTGCGCGAGACCGGAGCAAAGGCCGTGGTGTGGAACCGCTGTTACGAACCCCACGCCGTCGCCCGCGACAGCGCCCTGAAGGCCGGCCTCAAGGCCGAGGGCGTCGCCGTCGACAGCTTCAATTCCGCCCTGTTGGCGGAACCGTGGACGGTCAAGACCGGCACCGGTGCCCCTTACAAGGTCTTCACCCCCTTCTGGAAGGCGGTGCGGGAAGGGTTGGATCCCGGCCAGCCCCTGGCGCCCCCCGGGCACTGGCCGCCCTGCCCACCCCACCGGATGGCGACCGGCTGGCGGACTGGGGGCTGCTGCCCACCAAGCCCGACTGGGCCGACGGCTTGCGCAGGGCCTGGACACCGGGCGAGACCGGTGCCCATCAGCGCCTGCGGGATTTCCTGGCGCGGGCCGTGACACACTATCCCGAGGGCCGGGACTATCCGGCGCAACCGCTGACGTCCCGCCTGTCGCCCCATCTGCACCACGGCGAGATTTCCCCCCGCCAGGTCTGGGCGGCGGCGCAGGCCCACGGTGGAGATGGCGTGGGCCCATTCCTGCGCGAACTGGGATGGCGCGAGTTCTGCCACCATCTGCTCTACCACTTCCCCCGCCTGCCCGAGCGCCCATTGAATCGGAAGTTCGAGGCCTTCGCCTGGGACGACAACGCCCCGCATCTGGCGGCGTGGCGGCGCGGCCAGACGGGTTACCCCATCATCGACGCGGGCATGCGGGAGCTGTGGACCACCGGCTGGATGCACAACCGGGTGCGCATGGTGGTGGGGTCCTTCCTGGTGAAGCACCTGCTGCTGCCCTGGACGGCCGGCCAGGCCTGGTTCTGGGGCACGCTGGTGGATGCCGACCTGGCCAACAACGCCGCTGGCTGGCAATGGATCGCCGGCTGCGGCGCCGACGCCGCCCCCTATTTCCGGGTGTTCAACCCCGTGCTGCAGGGGGAGAAATTCGACGCCAAGGGTGATTATGTGCGCCGCTGGGTACCGGAACTGGCGGGATTGCCGGGCAGCGTGCTGCACCAACCCTGGATGGCCGATGCCGCTACCCTGCGGGCGGCGGGCGTGCGCCTCGGCCGCGACTATCCCCGTCCGGTGGTGGAGCACAAGGCGGCGCGGCAGCGGGCGCTGGACACTTTCGCCGCGATCAAAGGGGACAACGACTGACCTCTGGGGTTAAATGCCGATGCGAGATCAGATGGATGGCCAAGGGCTTGGAAATGGCGCTGGCAGCGGGAGCGCGGGCATGAGGATCGCCGTCATCGGCGCCGGCATCACGGGCATGAGCTGCGCCTGGCTGCTGGCGCGGCAGGGCCACGACGTGACCCTGTTCGAGCAGAACGGCTATCTGGGCGGCCATTCCAACACGGTGGATGTGCCCGGTCGCGGCGCCCATCCCCTGCCCGTCGACACCGGCTTCATCGTCTACAACGCCGCGACATACCCCAACCTGGTGGCGATGTTCGAGCATCTGGAGGTGCCCACCCAGGCGTCCGACATGTCCTTCGCCGTGACGCTGGACCGGGGCAAGCTGGAATATTCCGGTACCAATCTGGCCGGCATGTTCGCGCAGAAGCGCAACCTGCTGTCGCCGACCTACCATCTGATGCTGCGCGACATCCTGCGCTTCTACAAGACGGCACCGGCCCTGCTGGACCAGCCCTCGGCCGCCGCCATGACTCTGGGCGAGTACCTGGTGGCGCAGCGCTACGGCCATCGCTTCATCTACGACCACCTGCTGCCCATGGGAGCGGCCATCTGGTCCTCCACCATCGGCGAGATGCTGTCCTTCCCGGTGCAGAGCTTCGTGCGCTTCTTCTGCAACCACGGCCTGCTGAAGCTGAAGGAACGGCCGCAGTGGCGGACGGTCACGGGCGGCAGCCGCGCCTACGTCACCCGCCTGACCCGGTCGCTGGAAGGCCGGGTGCACACCGGCCGCGCCATCGTCGCGCTGCGGCGCTCGGGCACCGCCGTGCACATCCAGGATTCCCAGGGCTGGAGCGGCAGCTATGACCAGGCCGTGCTGGCGACCCATGCCGACCAGGCGCTGGCCCTGCTGCTGGACCCGTCGGAGGAAGAGCGCCGCGTCCTGAGCGCCTTCCGCTACCAGATGAACCGGGCCGTGCTGCACCGCGACCCGTTGCTGATGCCCCGGCGCGCCAAGGCCTGGTCCAGCTGGAACTACAGCGCCCATTCCACCCGGGACCGCGACGCCAAGGTGTCCGTCACCTATTGGATGAATCTGCTGCAGGGGCTGGACAAGCGGGTGCCCCTGTTCGTCACCCTGAACCCCATCACCGAACCGCGCCCGTCGCTGAAGGTGCGGGAGTTCATCTACGACCACCCGCTGTTCGACCTGGCCGCCGTGACGGCCCAGCAGGAACTGGGCCTGATCCAGGGTATCCGCCGCACCTGGTTCTGCGGCGCCTATTGCGGCTATGGCTTCCATGAGGATGGCCTGTCGGCCGGCCTCGCCGTGGCGGAGTCGCTGGGCGCCCAGCGGCCCTGGCAGGTCACCGACGCCTCCCCCGCCGGGCGCAACGCCCGACCGCGGGGCGGCGCGCGCCTGGCGGCCGCGGGGTGAAGGGATGATGGTCCTGGCGTTCCGGCGCGCGCGCAACGCCGCCGGCGACCATGACTTCGCCGCCACCGACGCGGAGTTCGACGCCATCACCCGCCACTTCGTCCCGCCGGATGACGCGGAAGGGCTCACTATCGTACCCTACCCGTAAAACTCAGCCCGCCAGGAAATCCGCGATGGCCCGGCCCAGGTCCGGCTTGGTCACGGCGCTCATGTGGTCGCCGGGGATTTCGGCGTAGCGGGCGTTGGGCAGGGCCGCGACCAGGTCGGGGGCGGAACCGTTGTCCTGGTCCTGCGCGCCGGCGGTGACCAGGATGGGCAGGTCCAGGCCGGCCAGCACGGCCGGCGGGGTGTCGACGAAGGTCTCCAGGATGTTCAGCAGGGCGACGGGATCGCCGCCGACCGTCTTCAGGAAGGCCTCCGCCATCCATTCCGGCGTGCCGCGCTCGAAGGTGCCCAGGTTGGTCAGGATGCGGCGGAAATGCTCCCCACGTCCGGCGGTGTGGGTCAGGCCGGCCAGGCCCATGCCGGCGCAGATGGCGCGGGCCGGGGTGGCGCCGCGCGCCAGCATGCGCATGGTGGTGCGCCCGCCCAGGGAATAGCCGCCCAGGTCATAGTCGGTCAGGCCCAGATGCTCCACCAGCGCAAGGCCGTCGTCGGCCAGCACGTCGGGCGGATAAGCCGACACCTCGTGCGGCTTGGCGCTGTCGCCGTGGGCGCGCAGGTCCGGCATGATGACGCGGTAGCCGCGTTCCGCGATGCGCGCGGCATGGCCGTACTTCAACCAGTTGACCGTGGCGGTGGAGAAGTAGCCGTGGATCAGCACCAGCGGCCGGCCCTGCCCCAGCTCGCGGTAAGCCAGGCGCTGGCCGTCGCGGCCGAAGAAGTGATGAACGGCGATGTCGGAGGGGGCCACGGGCGTGCATCCGGCGTTGGGGTACCTCGCCTCAGGCTATCGCCAGGCGATCGGATTGGAAAAGTCTTCCGCCGCTTAACGGCCGAGCGCCTTGCGCATGCCCCAGGCGGCCAGCCGAGTGCCGCAGCCCATGGTCATCAGGCGGGGCCCCTGGCGCTGATAGCCCATGGCCTCATAAAACCCCACCGCATTCATGGAGGAGGTGAGGTGCAGGGCACCCGCGCCCCGGTCACGCGCCAAGGTCTCGATCTCTTCCAGCAGACGGCGGCCGGTGCCCTTGGCGGCCAGCGGGTCGACATAGACGGCCCGCACCTCCGCGCTGTAGAGCGCGGAAAAGCCGACCACCCGGCCCGCCTGCTCCGCCACCAGCACATGCTCCCCCCATTCCGTCATGGCCGCGCGGTAGTCCGCCGCCGCGCGCCCGCCCAGCAGGGCGATGAGCTGCTCCGGCGAATAATGCCCGGCACAGAAAGCGTGTACGGAACGGATGTGGACCTGGCGGATGCCCTCGGCGTCGTGGGCCTCCCCGGGCCGGATCACCGGTGTCGGGGCATCAAGGGGGGTGTGCGTATGCTCGACCGGTACATGCCGCCCAATTTTATCCTCACCCAAGGGCTTCGGCAGCGCCCGTCCAGCACCTGGAACAGTCGCGGTCATTTCAAAGGAAACGTGCGCATCCCGGGGGTCCAACGCGGGAAAGGCGCACGTCGATGAAGTATGCACGGGTGACGAGCCGAAAGCGACGCTCCATATGCACCCATTGCTATTTTCACGGTAATCCCGGCGGCGCGCAAGCTGGCCGTTCATAGTCCCGACATAAGCGATACGGAGGCCCCCGGCTGGGGCTTCCATCCCCCGTCGGGACCGCTATCTTGGAAGGGCACATTTCCTTGCGATGGGCCGCCCCTTGGACACGCTCGCCTCCCCCGCCGCCTTGCTGACCCCTGACGAGCCACCCGCCGTTACGGTGGTGAATCCCCAAGGGGCCGCCCCCGTGGTGCTGCTGTGCGAGCATGCGGCGCGGCGCGTGCCCGCCCGTCTGGGCACGCTGGGCGTACCGGCGGCCGACATGGAACGTCATATCGCCTGGGACATCGGGGCGGAGGCGGTGACCCGGGCGCTGGCCCGGCGGCTGGACGCGCCGGCGGTCATCGCCGGGTATTCCCGCCTGGTGGTGGATTTGAACCGCCCGCTGGACAGCGCCACGCTGATGCCGGCGGTCAGCGACGGCACCCCCATCCTGGCCAACCAGGCCCTGACCGATGCCGACCGCCAGGCGCGGCTGGACGCCCTGTTCCACCCCTATCACGCTGCCGTCGCGACGTGCGTCGATGCCAAGCGCGCGGCGGGCCAGACGCCGGCCATCATCTCCGTCCACAGCTTCACGCCAGTCATGAATGACTTCCAGCGGCCCTGGCACCTGGGCGTGCTGTGGGACCAGGACGGCCGCCTGCCCCTGCCGCTGCTGGACCTGCTGCGGGCCCAGCCGGGCGTGGTGGTCGGCGACAACGTCCCCTATTCGGGGCGCGACGGCCACGGGTACACCCTGAAGACCCATTCCACCCGGCCGGGCCTGCCCGGCGTGCTGATCGAAATCCGGCAGGATTTGATCGGCGACGCGGTGGGGGTGGAGCGCTGGTCCACCATGCTGGCGCATGCCCTTGGACAGCTGATCGGCCGCCCCGATATACACCACGTGCTGGCCGGCGCCTGAGCCGGCCACCCCATTCACAAGGATATTCCATGGTTCCCGAGATCGACGACGCCACCCGGGTGGCGCTTGAGGCCGCCGCCTTCCGCCGGCTGGTGGCGCATTTGCGTGAGCGCACCGACGTCCAGAACATCGACCTGATGAACCTGGCCGGCTTCTGCCGCAACTGCCTGTCCAAATGGTACCGCGCCGCCGCCGAGGAACGGGGCGTGGCCCTGGACTATGAAGGCGCGCGCGAGATCGTCTACGGCATGCCGTACGACGACTTCAAACGCCTGCACCAGCGCGAGGCGACGGCGGAGCAGAAGGCGGCGTTCGAGCAGAGCAAGCCGAAGGACTGACACCGGGGCGGGGCCCCTTTACCGGCGCTTGCCCATCCCCGGCCGCGCGGGTAAGGTCGCGCCCTCACCATTCAGACCACCCACTTAGAACGAAGAGGCATTCCCCATGTCGGACGCCCCTGTTGCGACGGATGTTGGCGGCATCGCCGGCGACCGCCTGCGCTCCATCATCGAGCGCATCGAACGCCTGGAAGAGGACAAGAAGGGCATCGCGGACGACATCAAGGACATCTACGCCGAAGCCAAGGGCGTGGGGTTCGAGACCAAGATCATCCGCGCCATCGTCCGCTTGCGTAAGATGGAAAAGAACGACCGGCAGGAGCAGGACGCCCTGCTGGAGCTCTACAAGGCCGCGCTGGGCATGGAGTGAGCTGCCGGGCTCGCGAGAGCCCTGCCGCCGTCAAGATCAAGGCCGGGCCGCCACGGGGCGCCCGGCCTTGATCTTGACGGCCCGCCCCCTCAATCGAACCGGTAGGCGTCCATAGCCAGGGCGCCCAGTTGCACGCTGTCATGCAGGCGGCGGCCGGGCCGGCCGGGGGTGGCGGCGCCCACAGCGGCGAACAGGGGCAGCAGGTGTTCGTCGCGCGGGTGGTTCTGGCGGGCGAAGGGGGCGCGGGCGCGGTAGTCGTCCAGGGCCGCGACGTCGGCGCCGCTGACCTTGTCATGGATCCAGGATTGGAAGGCGGCGGCCCAGGGCGCCACCTCATCCGTGCCCTCCCACGCCAGGTCACGCAGATTGTGGGTCAGCGAGCCCGAGGCGATGATCAGCACCCCCTGGTCGCGCAGGGGCCGCAGCGCCTCGCCCAGGCGACGGTGGTGGGCGGGGCCCAGGTGCGGCTGGATGGACAGCTGGGTCACGGGGATGTCGGCCTCGGGGAACATCAGGGTCAGGGGAACCCAGGCGCCATGGTCCAGGCCCCGCGCATCTCCACCCGTGACCGTGATACCGGCGGCAGCCAGGGCCTCCAGAGCCGCCCGCGCCACCTCGGGCGCCCCGGGGGCGGGGTAACGCATCTCGAACAGGGCGCGGGGGAAGCCGCCGAAGTCGTGGATGGTCTCCGGCCGGTCGGCCAGCGAGGCGGCGGGGGCCGCCGTCTCCCAGTGGGCCGACAGCACCAGGATGGCGCGGGGGGCGCCCGCCGCCCGGATGTCGCGCCCCAGGGACTGCAGGAAGCGCCGCGCCTCGCTGTCCTGCAATGCCAGCATGGGGGAACCGTGGGAGATGAAATAGACCGGCTGGCGCTTCACCGCGGCGGCGGCGGGAGCGGACGGGAGGGCGGCGGTGGACGACATGGGTGAAGCCTTGGATTCGGAAGGGTGACCCTTCCAACATGGCCCCGTCCCTACCATTTGCCAAATCACTGGTTACCAACATCATCATTCACCATAGTGATGGTCAGTTGCGAAGGGGGCCATCCATGGACATCAGCCAGATCGACCTGAACCTGCTGCACGTCTTCGACGCGCTGTACCGGGAACGGCAGGTGACGCGCGCCGGCCGGGCGCTGGGCCTGTCGCAGTCGGCCGTCAGCAACGCGCTGTCCCGCCTGCGCCAGCACATGGGCGACGACCTGTTCGTGCGCACCCCCGCCGGCATGGTGCCCACCGCCGTGGCCGACGCCATGGCCGGCCCGCTGCAGGGCGCCCTGGACCAGGTGCGGGCCGCCCTGGCCGCCCGCCAGCCTTTCCTGCCCTGCGAGGCGCGGGACGCCGTCACCGTGGGCCTGTCAGACCATGCGGAGTTCGTGCTGGGACCGCCCCTGGTGGCGGCGTTGCGGGCGGAGGCGCCGGGCCTGTCCCTGGTGCTGCGCCACGCCGACAAGGACAACGCCCTGCCCGGGCTGGAGTCGGGCCAGTTGGACCTGGCGCTGGGCATGCTGCCCGACCCGCCCGCCCACATGACGCGGCAGATGCTGGTGCGCGACGGGCTGGCGGTGCTGATGCGTCCCGGCCACCCGGCGTTGGAGCAGGCGTGGGGCCTGGAGACCTACCTCGCCTACGCCCACCTGCTGGTTTCGGCCACCGCGTCCAAGGTGGGGGCGGTGGATCGCATGCTGGAGACGCTGGGCCGGCAGCGCACCTTGGCGGTCGTGGCCTCCCATCTGCTGGCGGCGGCCCCCATGCTGCGCGACAGCGACCTGTTCTGCACCATGCCGGCGCGTGTGGCCCACCCCCTGGCCAAGGCCTTCGGCCTGGCCATGCGCCCGCTGCCCCCGGACCTGTCGGGCGGTATCATGCGCCTTGCCATGGTCTGGCACCGCCGCCTGGACAGCCACCCGGCCCATGCCTGGCTGCGCCGCCGGGTGGCGGAGGTGGCCCGATCCCTGCCGCCCATCCCCGGCGTCACCGATCCCGGATTCATGGAGGGGACCGCCGCTTGACCTGGCTCATTGGCCCGCCCCCGCCGGCGATGTAAAGTGCCGCCCCTGATTCTTCCCCTCCCGACCTGGTGAGACGCCTTGGCCGAGCCGAACTTTTTCCTGAACGACATCTGGTACTACGCCATGCCCGGCCGCACCCTGGCCGTGGGCGCCATGCAGGCGCAGACGCTGCTGGGCCAGCCGGTGCTGTTCGGCCGCACCAAGGAGGGCGCCGTCTTCGCCCTGCGCGACATTTGCCCCCACCGCGGCATACCGTTGTCCTGCGGCCGGTTCGACGGCAAGGAGGTGGAGTGCTGCTATCACGGCTGGCGCTTCGACCGGGAAGGCAAGTGCACGGACATCCCCTCGCTGGTGGAGGGGCAGGACTTCGACCTGAACCGCATCCGCGTGCGCAACTACCCGGTGCGGGAGATCAGCGGCAACGTCTGGATCTGGATGGGCGCTGGGGAACCCGACCAGGAACCGCCGCAGCCGCCGGGCTTGCCCGCCGACAAGCAGCCGGACATGGTCATGTCCATGGACTTCCCCTGCCACCTGGACCACGCGGTGGTGGGCCTGATGGACCCGGCCCACGGCCCCTTCGTCCATCAGTCCTGGTTCTGGCGCTCCACCAAATCCATCCACGCCAAGGAGAAGGCCTTCGGCCCCGGCCCCTACGGCTTCGTCATGAAGAAGCACCGGCCGTCCAGCAACTCCCGCGCCTACACCATCCTGGGCGGCGTGCCGGAGACGGAGATCTCCTTCCGCCTGCCCGGCATCCGGACGGAAACCATCTCCACCGGCAAGCACACCGTTTGGAACCTCACGGCGGTGACGCCGGTGGATGAGGGCAACACCCGCATCACCAACCTATTTTACTGGACCCTGCCCTGGGCCAACCTGCTGAAGCCGGTGCTGCGCCCCATCGCGGAGCGTTTCCTGGGCCAGGACCGCGACGTGGTGGTGATGCAGCAGCAGGGCCTGCGCCACGACCCGACCCTGATGCTGATCAAGGACGCCGACACCCAGGCGCGCTGGTACTACCAACTGAAGAACGAGTTCCGCCGCGCCCGGGAGGAGAAGCGCCCCTTCGAAAATCCCGTGCGCGACACCGTCCTGCGCTGGCGCAGCTAAGGGATCGATCCGCTATAGTCATGTCCGAACCGCTCGCTGACGAGGGACCGGACATGACCGCGACCGCCGAAACCATCCCCGCCCTGGGCGCCCTGCCCAACTGGGACCTGTCCGATCTGTATGGCGGGCCCGACAGCCCGCGGCTGAAGGCGGATCTGGAGCGGGTGGAGCGCGAAGCCCAAGCCTTCCATAGCCGTTACTCGGGCAAGCTGCCCGGCCTGTCGGGCAAGGAGTTGGGCCAGGCCGTCGCCACGTATGAAGCGCTGGACGAGACGCTGACGCGGGTCATGAGCTACGCCGGGCTGCTGTACGCGGGCGACCAGAGCGATGGCGCCATCGCCCGTTTCTACCAATCCATGCAGGAGAAGGTGACCGCCGTCTCGGTCCACCTGTTGTTCTTCACGCTGGAGCTGAACCAGCTGCCCGACAAGGACATCGACGCCAAGCTGAAGGCGCCGGAGCTGCGGCGCTACGCCGCCTGGCTGCGCGACGTGCGCATTTTCCGCCCCCACCAGCTGTCGGATGAGCTGGAGCGCTTCCTGCATGAGAAGGCGGTGGTGGGCCGCAACGCCTGGACCCGCTTGTTCGATGAGACCACGGCCTCGTTACGGTTTCGAATCGAAGACCGAGACCTGACGTCGGCGGAGGCGCTGAACCTGCTGTCGGCGCCGGAGGTCGAGGTGCGCCGCGCGGCGGCCATTGAAATCGGCGCCGTGCTGGGCCGCAACATCAAGCTGTTCACCCTGATCACCAACACCCTGGCCAAGGACAAGGAGATCGAGGACAAGTGGCGCCGCTATGACCGGCCCTGGTCATCGCGCAACCTGTCCAACCGGGTGGAGGACGCGGTGGTGGAGGCGCTGGTGGGCGCCGTCAAGGACAGCTACCCCGGCCTGTCACACCGCTATTACAAACTGAAGGCCAAGTGGTTCGGCGGCGACACCCTGGACTACTGGGACCGCAACGCCCCCCTGCCCGACGTCGCGGAGCGCACCATCCCCTGGGAGGAGGCGCGGGAGATCGTGCTGTCCTCCTACGCGCGCTTCAGCCCCGACCTGGCCGGCGTGGGCCGCCGCTTCTTCGACAACGCCTGGATCGACGCCCCGGTGCGGCCGGGGAAGAACCCCGGCGCCTTCGCCCACCCCACCGTGCCCAGCGCCCACCCCTATCTGCTGGTCAACTACATGGGCAAGACCCGGGATGTCATGACCCTGGCCCATGAGCTGGGCCATGGCGTGCACCAGGTGCTGGCCGGCGGCCAGGGCCACCTGCAGTCCGACACGCCCCTGACCCTGGCGGAGACGGCCAGCGTGTTCGGGGAGATGCTGACCTTCCGGGGCCTGCTGGCCGCCGAGACCGACCCAGCCCGCCGCCGCGCCCTGCTGGCCGGCAAGGTGGAGGACATGCTGAACACCGTGGTGCGGCAGACGGCGTTCTATGATTTCGAGCGCCGCGTCCACAGCGAACGCCGCCAGGGCGAACTGTCGGAGCGGAGGCTGGGTGAAATCTGGCAGGCGGTTCAAACCGAAAGCCTGGGCCCCGCCCTGCAATTCGACGAAGGGTACGCGAGCTACTGGTCCTATATCCCCCACTTCATCCATTCACCCTTCTACGTCTACGCCTACGCCTTCGGCGACTGCCTGGTGAACAGCCTGTATGCCGCCTTCGAAGAGGCGGCCACCCACAATGGGTCCGAGGCTTTCGCCCGGCGTTATCTGGAGATGCTGGCGGCCGGCGGCACCAAGCGGCATAAGGAACTGCTGGCGCCCTTCGGCCTGGACGCCACCGACCCGGCCTTCTGGCACAAGGGCCTCGGCATGCTGAAGGGCTTCATCGATGAGCTGGAGGCGCTGGGCTGAGCGCCCGCCGGCTCATCCATTTCCGATTCGGGTCTTCCCGATCTTGGGGCATTCCTCCTGGTACGAAGAACAACAACCATGAACCATCGCATTTCCCGCCTGGGCGTTGGCCTGCTGGCGGCCCTGGCCTTCAGCGCCGTCGCGGGCACGGCGCTGGCGGCCACCCAACCCAAACACGAGGCGACCAAGAAGCCTCCGGCCAAAGCCAAGGACCTGAACGGCTGGGGCCAGGTCACCTGGGGCATGACCCACAAGCAGATCCTGGCCGCCTACCCCAAGGCGCGGGAGTTCGAAATGGGGAACGGCGCCCCCAAGGGGGGACAGGTTCGCTACCTGTTCGGCCTGGAAAGCGTGCGCTTGGGCGGCTGCGCCTATGCCGTAGACTTCGAGATGAAGAAAAACGCGCTGCGCCGCGTCACCCTCTATGGCCAGGAAGCGTCCAAGGACTGCGGCGACAGCGTCGACGCGCAACTGGTGAAGCAGCTGGGTGCCCCCGCCGGTCGCCAGAAGGACGCCGAGTTGGCCAGCGCCGAGTGGAAGGCTGGCCATACCAAGGTCACCCTGCGCCGGGGCATCGGCAAGGCCGCCCGCAAGGTGGCACCGGTGGTGGAGTATCAGCCGAAGTAGGGCCTTCGTCCCCCGCGCATAGCAAAAGGGCGGCCCGATGGGACCGCCCTTTTTCTACTCGGCTGCGCCTTCTGATCAGCGGATCAGTGCAGCTTGCCCGGCAACTCCTCGATGGCCGAGGCCACCATGGCGTCGCTGCGCGACTGGTCGATGGTCTGGGCCAGCAGCGTCTCGGTGGCGGCCAGGGCCACGTCGACGGCCAGGCTGCGCACCTGCTGCAGGGCGGCCGCTTCGGCCTGGGCGATCTTCTCCAGGGCCTGGGCCTCACGGCGCTTCAGGGTGGCCTCCAGGTCCGCTTCCGCGTGCTGGCGGATGCGGTCGGCCTCCTCACGGGCGGCGGCGATGATGGCGTCAGCCTCCTTCATCGCGTCGCGCTGCTTCTTCTGATAGGCGGTCAGGGCCGCCTCGGCGTCCTGGCGCAACTTCTGCGCGGTCTCGATCTCCAGGCGGATCTTCTCCGCCCGGGCGTCCAGGCTCTTGCCCAGGGCACCGAAACCACCCTTCCAGATCACCAGGGCGAAAAAGACGACGAAAGCGACGCCAACCCAGAAAGTGGGATTCTGCAGATCGAACATCACGCACGCTCCTTCAGGGCGGCATCCACGGCGCCATCGACGCCGGCCTGATCGGGCTCGACGCCCGCCAGCTTGGCGACGGCGGCGGTGGCGGCCTCGGCGGCCACGGCGCGGACATTGGCCAGCGCGGTCTGCTTCTGGCCCTCGATGCGGGCTTCGGCTTCCTTCTGCTTGGCGGCCAGGCCGGCGACGACATCGGCGGTGCGCTTGGCGGCCGCGGCATCGGCCGTGGCGGCGGTCTCGTTCAGCAGCTTGTGGGCGCCGGCGCGGGCCTCGGCCACCGCCTTCTCATAAGCGGCTACGATGGCATCGGTTTCGGCCTTCAACTGCATGGCCTTGTCCAAGTCGCCGGAAATCTTGGCCTCGCGGGCCTCCAGAACGGCGCCGACGCGCGGCAGGCCGACCTTGGCCACCAGCACGTAGAGCGTGCCGAAGGTGATGGCCAGCCAGAAAAGCTGAGACGGGAACGTCTTGGTGTTCAGCTGGGGCAGACCTTTTTCCTCATGCACGCCAGCTTCCTGCTCCACGCCATCCGTCGCGTGGGCGGTTTCCTCACCCGACTGCGCGAACGCCGGCGCGCCGCCCAGGGCCACCGTCAGGACGGCGGCGGCGGCAAGGCCCTTCAGCCACACCATGAGCCTTGGATTCACCATGAAGATCACCTTGATTGCGAGATCGCCCGGTTCTAGGGCTGGCGCCAAGGTCGCACCATGGGCGTGAAACCAATGGAATACCCAGCACCGGGCCATCGCCGGAAATCGGATCGGAACCTGTGGGTAGGTTTGACGAGACGGCGAACCGGGTAGCCCCGGATATGGGCTCAGGGACGGCGACCAGCATGATACCGGCCCCGCCCCTTCAACCTACTTCAAACGCAGGCGGCCTGCCCCCCATGGGACGGGCCGCTGCGGCCGTTCCATCAAGCCCAAGGTCAGGCTTTAGGCGAACAGGATCAGGAAGGCGATCAGCAGCGCGAACAGCGCCACGGCTTCGGTCAGCGCGAAGCCCAGAATGCCGATCGGGAACACGGAGGCGCGGGCGGCCGGGTTGCGGCCCACGGCGGCGATCAGGTTGGCGAAGACATTGCCGATGCCGATGCCGACACCAGCCAGGGCGAACATGGCCAGACCGGCGCCGATGAACTTAGCGGCTTGCGGATCCATTATAGACTTCCTCTGTGTGATGGAACGGTTGAAGGGTGAAGACGGGCTCTACCCACGGACGATGCGGGCTTAGTGCAGCTCGATGGCGTCGCGGATGTAGAGGCAGGTCAGGATGGTGAAGACGTAAGCCTGCAAGAAGGCCACCATGATCTCGAAGCCGATCAGGGCCACGTTGATCACCAGCGGCAGGACGCCAGCCAGCCAACCGACGGCGCCCAAGGCGCCGATCATGGTGATCGTGAAGCCGGCGAAGACCTTCAACATCGTGTGGCCCGCCATCATGTTGGCGAACAGTCGGATGGAGAGGCTGACCGGCCGGGTCAGGTAGGAGATGACCTCGATGGGGATCAGGATGGGCGCCAGCGCGATGGGCGCGCCCGAGGGGAAGAAGTAGCTGAAAAAGTGGAAGCCGTGGCGGATCAGCGCCAGCACGGTCACGAACACGAACACCAGGGCCGCCAGCGTGAAGGTCACGATGATGTGGCTGGTGAAGGTGAAGGTGCCGGGGATCATGCCGATCATGTTGCCGAACAGCACGAAGGCGAAGATCGAGAACACCAGCGGGAAGAAGGGACGCGCCTGGGCGCCGGCGTTGTCCCGCACCATGCCCGACACGAATTCGTAGAGCATCTCCGCCACCGACTGCAGCCGGCCGGGGACCAAGGCGCGCGACGCGGTGCCGGCGACCAGCAGGCCCGTGATGAGCACGGCCGCGACCACCATGTACAGGGAGGAGTTGGTGAAGGAGACGTCGTGCCCGGCGAGATGCAGAGGAACGATCTGCTCGATGCGAAACTGATGCAGCGGATCAGTGGCCACGATTCCCCTCACCTTCATCCTTGGCGGGGGTGGAGTTGGTTCCGCCCCCTGAGTTGGCGCCCGCATCCGGTCGCCGGTATCCCACCGCGTATCCCATGCCGTTGACGGCCCGGTACACATTCAACATCGCGGCAGCCGACCCCAGGACGAACATCACGATCAGTCCCCAGGGCGACGTGCCCAGCCAGCGATCGATGACCAAACCGCCACCGACGCCGACCACCATCGCCGCGACCAGTTCGGCGCCGATGCGAAACGCGATGCCCAGCCAACCGTTTCCCGCCTCATCCTTCCGCTGTGTGGGGGAGAAGGAGGAAGACTCGGCGCTTCGTCGCGCATCCCGCAAACGGGCCTCAAGCTCATCCAAGGAAGGCGGGGGTGTCTGGTCCGTCAAGGTCTAAACCCCTGGAGGTATGCCCCTTCCGCCGCAATGGAGTCGTCGCCATGCGAAAGCGGCGGCACCATACGGGGCGGCCCACCCCCTGTCAAGTCGCAAAAGCACTGGGCCAAGTATATGATTCTAAAGGACTATTTTAGTGCCCCGCGCGGCACGCGCAGGCGTGATGCCACAAGCTCAACCGCCGCCGCGCGCGCCACCCTGCGTAGCACCGCCACCCATGCCCGGCTCGGCGCCCGGCGCCAGCACCGCCGCCTCAACCGCAAGCGGCGCCGCGGCCTTGAAGCGCAGGGTCAAATGGACGCGCTGCCCCACCTGCAGCGGCTGGGTCAGGCCCATCAGCATGATATGCGGGCCCTCGGGCTTCAGCGTCACCGTGCCCCCCGCCGGCAGCGCGACGCCGTCGGCCAGCGGCCGCATGCGGGCGATGCCGTCCACCACCTCGGCCATATGGATCTGGGCCACCTTGCCGACGTCGGCCTCCACCCCCACCAGGCGGTCGGCCGGACCCTTGTTATGAAGGGTGACGAAGGCCACGCCGGCCTTGGCGCCCCGGATGGTGGGGCGCGACCAGGCCGCGGTGGCCTCGATGGCCGGCGCCGGCGCGGGGGACTCCTGCGCGGAGGCGGACGGGATGATCGTCAGCGGTGCGCCGGCGATCATCAGCGACGCGAGAAGGAAGCGGATGCGGACCATGGTTTGCCCCTCGTGAGGATGCGACGTCCCCCTCTGCCCGAACGGGGCCGGATGCCGCAATTGGACAGAAGCGCCCAGCGCCCCCTATCTCGCCGCGCCCTTGGCCATGGCCTCGCGGATGCCCTTCACCATGTCCTCGGCCGTGGTGCCACGGGCGAAGATGGTGGCCAGGCGGTTGTCCGGATCCATCAGGTAGACGTAGGTGGAATGGTCCATCAGGTAGTTTTCCGGGTCGTCGCCAGCCACCTTGGCGGCATAGACCCGCCAGGCGCGCGTGGCGGCCGACACCTGGGCCGCCGTGCCGGTCAGGCCCACCAGGCGGGGATGGAACTGGGCGACATAGTCCGACAGCTGCTGCGGCGTGTCGCGGCCGGGATCGACGCTGACGAAGATGGGCTGCACCTTGTCGCCCTCGGCCCCCAGCTGGTCCATGGCCTGGGCCATGACCTGCAACTCGGTGGGACAGATGTCGGGGCAAAAGGTGTAGCCGAAGAACATGAGGCGCCACGAGCCGGCGTAGCTTTTCTCCGTCACCGCCTTGCCCGACTGGTCCACCAGGGTGAAGGGCCCGCCCACCGCCACGCCCGGGACGATCTGCCCGCCACCGCCCGACGCCGGGGCGGCGCCGGTGCTGCTGGCGCTGGAGGCGGGACGCGAGGACGGGGGCGCCCCCAGCCACCAGGCCACCAGGGCCGCGAAGGCGAGCGCCGGCACCAGGGTGACCAGCAGGCGGATCAGACGTTTCTTGGCCATGGGATGTGCGGCGCCCGTGCGGCGGAAAGGGATCCCCTTCACCCTAGCGCGCCCTGGCCCTGAAAACAAAGGCGGGCGGCACCCACCGGCACCGCCCGCCCCTGCTTCTAAAGTCTAGGCCGGCTCCGAAGACAGGCGTCAGAGCACGGTCAGCATGCTGGCCACCAGCGGATGGCGCACGATGTCGCGGTCGTTCAGGCGGACGACGGCGATGCCCTCCACCGCCTCCAGCCGGCGGGCGATGTCGGCTAGGCCGGACAGGCCGTTCAGCAAGTCGGACTGGTCCGGGTCGCCGGTCAGCACCATGGTGGAATGCCAGCCCAGGCGGGTCAGCAGCATCTTGATCTGGCCGTAGGTGCAGTTCTGCGCCTCGTCGATCACCACGAAGGCGTTGTTCAGGGTGCGGCCGCGCATGAAGCCCACCGGCGCGATCTCGATGGTGCCTTCCGCCATCAGGGTGCGCAGGCGCTTGCCGCCGAGGCGGTCGTTCAGCGCGTCATAGAGCGGGCGCAGGAAGGGGGCCATCTTCTCCCCCACGTCGCCCGGCAGATAGCCGATGCTCTCACCCGCCTCGATGGCCGGGCGGGACAGGATGATGCGGTCGACCCGGCCGGCCTCCAGCGCCTCCACGGCGCTGGAGATCGCGAGATAGGTCTTGCCCGTGCCCGCCGGCCCGAGGGCAAGCGCCAGGTTGTGGGTCGCGATCGCCTCCATCAGCACCTTCTGATTGGGGCTTTGCGGCTTGACCTTGCGCACATAGCTCTGATCCCGCCGCTCCTCGATGGGGTCCCAGCCGCCGCTGGCGGGGCCGTTGGCCGGCCGGGCGGGCATCGCATCGGGGAAAAGCGGGCGCACCTTGTCGGAGCTGGAGCCGCCGGAAGTCACCTTCACTGGACGCTTGGCCATATCTGTCTCCTCAGTCACACCGAATTGCGCCGCGGGAACGCCCGCGGCCTGGTTACTAGGCAGGCAGGAACCGCGTGCCGGGCGACCCCGGGGGTTGGGACCCCGGGCGCCGGAGACCGGGCACGAAAAAACCGCATCCCCAGGTCAGCGGGGTATGCGGTTTGAAGAGGGCCATCGTGAGGCGCCGAACCGGAGGATCCGCGTCCCCCTGCGGGGGCGGACGCGGCGGTGCGGCGGGACGATGGCGGCCGATCGCAGGTCGATTGCGGGAAGAGCGACGGCGGCGGGATCAACGGGGGGAGGCCATCCCCCCGGCGGGCACACGACAGCAAAGGCAGCGGCGCACAGTTCGACAATACCCCGACCCGTCATTCTTGAGTGACGACCCTGGTATGCATCTTACCGCAGGTGCGAGCATCTGTCAGCAAGCCATGGGGCATACATCAAAGATTCACACCCTATATCTGGTGCCCCCGGGACGGAGAGGGTAGAGCCCGAGTCGAATGGCGATGGCACATGCGAACGGATGCCGAGTCGCCCCCGACCCGCCCATTCGGGATAGGGGGCGCCGGAAACGACCCGGGTGGCGGTTCGCGGAGCCACGGCGAAAACGCCCCCGCGATTCAAGCCGCTGCCCCTGTCCGCGCCGCCCCCGCCCGACGCGGGCCCACCCCGAAGGTGCACTAAGACTCAATAAATATTGTGTGGGCTGGCGCTTTCCGCTCAAAATATGGATCTGAGGTTTCCCTTGACGCCTGCGCCCATCTGGTCTTGAAACGCGCCTTCGATGGGTTCGGCCTGGGGCGCCGTCCCGCCTTTTCCGGGCGAGGACGTGCCGTCGCATTTCGAGGACCCTCTGCCCCCTGCGGGCGAATACGGAAAGGCCCCGCCCCGGCTGGGGTCGACGGGTTGTTTCGGTCATGCGCGGGCGGGTGACGGTCAGGCAGATTAGGGATTGAGGGGTCAAGGGCGAGAATGAGCAACCAGGTGGCATTCCGGGACGCGCCGTTCCAACTGCGCGGCAGCAACTTCACCATGATGGTGCTGAAGGTCTCGGACCCGCATGCCCAGAACTTCTTCTTCGCCCTGTCGGACAAGGTGCGTCAGGCGCCCAATTTTTTCCGCAATGCGCCGGTAGTGCTGGACTTGGACGATCTTCCCCCGGGGCAAGGCTTTGATTTCGAGAATTTCTGCGACCTGCTGCGCACGCTGGGCCTGATCGCCGTGGGCCTGCAGGGCGGCACCCGTGAACAGCAGGAGGCGGCGCTGGCCGTGGGCTTGGCCGTGTTCCCGCAGGGACGCGCCACGGCGGACAACCCGCCGGCGCCTCGGCCCACGGTGGCCGACGCCCCCGCGCCCGTCGCCACCAGCCCAGCGCCCGCGCACGACCTGCCCTATCAGAAGGCCACCCTGCTGGTGCGGGAGAACGTGCCGGTCCGGCCGCCAGCTGTATGCCCAAGGCGGCGACCTTGTGGTCATCGGGTCGGTGTCGCCGGGCGCCGAACTGGTGGCCGACGGCAACATCCATGTCTACGGCGCGCTGCGTGGCCGCGCGCTGGCGGGCATGGCGGGCGACCGCAACGCCCGCATCTTCTGCCAAAGCCTGGAGGCGGAGATGGTCTCCATCGCCGGGCTGTACCGGGTGAGCGAGGATCTGGAGAAATCCGTCCTGCGCCGCCAGGTCCAGATTTACCTGGACCAGGGTTTCCTGCACATCGATCCGGTCACCGTCTGACGCACGGCCGGTTTTCCCAGTAACCTTCTTTTCCAAGGGAGACGTTCTTGGCCAAGATCATCGTCATGACATCGGGCAAGGGCGGCGTCGGCAAGACCACCTCATCCGCCGCCTTCGGCACCGGCCTGGCCTTGCGGGGGTTCAAGACCTGCATCATCGATTTCGACGTGGGCCTGCGCAACCTGGACCTGATCATGGGGTGCGAGCGCCGCGTGGTGTTCGACTTCATCAACGTCATCAATGGCGAGGCGCGCCTCAGCCAGGCGTTGATCAAGGACAAGCGGGTGGAGAACCTGTACATCCTCCCCACCTCGCAGACCCGCGACAAGGACGCGCTGACCGAGCAGGGCGTCGAGAAGATCTTGAACGAGCTCAAGAAAGAGTTCGACTACATCATTTGCGACAGCCCGGCCGGCATCGAGCGCGGCGCCCTGATGGCGCTGTATTTCGCCGACCACGCCATCATCGTCACCAACCCCGAGGTCTCCTCGGTGCGCGACAGCGACCGCATCCTGGGCGTCATCCAGGCCAAGTCGCGCCGCGCCGAGAAGGGCGAGGCCCCGGTGCAGGAGCACCTGCTGGTCACCCGCTACGACCCGGAGCGGGTGGAAAAGGGTGAGATGCTGAAGGTCGAGGACGTGCTGGAGATCCTGGCCATCCCGCTGCTGGGCATCATCCCGGAAAGCCCCGCCGTGCTGCGCGCCAGCAACGTCGGCATGCCTGTGGTGCTGGACGACAAGTCCAACGCCGGCCAGGCCTATTCCGACGCCGTCGGCCGCTTCCTGGGTGAGAAGATCGAGCACCGCTTCGTCAAAGTGGAGAAGAAGGGCTTCTTCGACCGGCTGCTGCGGAGGACCGCATGAGCATCTTCGATTTCTTCCGCACGCCCAAGAAGGCGTCCGCGGCCGACCAGGCCAAGGAACGCCTGCAGATCGTCCTGGCCCATGAGCGGGCCGGCCGCGACAGCCCCGATTTCCTGCCCCAGCTGCAGAAAGAGCTGCTGGATGTCATCAAGAAGTACGTCTCCATCGACGATGACAAGGTGGCGGTGAAGCTGGACCGGGCCAGCGGCTATTCCACGCTGGAGGTCAACGTGGAATTGCCCGCCCCCGCCAAAGGGGCGGCCCGCGCCGCCGCGGGCAAGGTCGCCGCCGCCGGAAACGCGTGAATCTTTTCAGTTCCCCAGGTCAGTTCGCGGGGCGCCGTGAAAGGAACGAAACGCTGATAGGGCTCAGTTCGGCAAAGGCCGGTTCGGTTGGGGCCGGCCTTTGTCGTTTCAGGCGGCGTCCGCCCGTGTCGTCTGCTGGCGCAGCTTGACGGCCAGCGCCGTGGCCTGGACGTCGTCGAAACCGTCCAGCGCCTCCAGCACCGTCTCGCGCAGGTCGGTGTGGCGGGCGGCGCGGCGCAGGGCCACAAGGCTGTCGGCATCCACGCCGACGTGGTCCATGACCGAGGCCAGGGCCGCCACCGTCTCCCGCGTCGGCGCCGCCGTCACCAGCTGCGCCAGGTCGGCGCGGACGGTGGGACGGCCCAGCCGGCCCAGGGCGCAAACGGCGCCGGTGGCCACCGCCCGGTCGGGATCGGCGCGCAGCCTTTCCAGCGCGTCGATGACGGGGAATTCCGCCTGCCGCACGCAACGACAGGCCGCCGCCCGCGCGGCGGCGTCAGCCGTGCCCAGCAGGCGCAACAGCGCCTTGCGGTCCAGCGCCACCTCCAGCCGCACGGCGGCGCCCAGCGCCGCCACCTCCACCGGGCCGGCCAGACCCACCCCGCCCAGCAGGCCGGCCACGATGGCCGTGGCCTGCGGGCCACCGATGGCGGCCAGCGCCTCGAGCACCGCCACCGGCTCCCGCCCGCTGAGTCCGTAGCCAGCCAGGCGCTTCAGGCGCAGTCCCAGCAGGGGCACGGCGCCGGCCAACCGGCGGCGCCCAACCTCCGCGATCAGGGGCAAGGCCTTGCTGAGCGGCGCGTCGGGCAAGCGGGCCAGCAGGCCCGCGTCGTCCAGGTCGGCCGGCGCCGGCTCGACCGGCGGGCGGGGCCGCAGGGGCGTGGGCGGGTTGACGGCGACGGTGACCGGCGCCCCGAACAAATCCATCTGGTTCTGCGGGCCCTGGTCCCCCGCCTTGGCCTTGCGTGCCTTGCCCACCATGGCTTCCTCATGTCCGGAATGGAACATGATAAGAACATATGAGGGTACAAATGGCAACATCCCTGCTGGGATCAGGCTTTCGGCCGCTTCTCGGCGAAGATGTGCTCGGGCCCGGGGAAGCGCCGGGCCCGAACGTCCTCGGCATAGGCCTGGGCGGCGGCGCCCACCTGGACGGCCAGGTCGGCGTAGCGCTTGACGAACTTGGGCGTGAAGTCGGCGAACAGGCCCAGCATGTCATCCGACACCAGCACCTGGCCGTCGCAGGCTACGCTGGCCCCAATGCCGATGGTGACCACGGGCACTAGGTCCGTCACCTGGCGGGCCAGCGGCTCCACCACCCCTTCGATCACCAGGGAGAAGGCGCCGGCCTCGGCCACGGCCCGGGCGTCGCCCAGGATCTTGGCCTGCTCCGCCTCTCCCCGCCCACGGGCGCGATAGCCGCCCAGCACGTTCACGGCCTGCGGCGTCAGGCCGACATGGCCCATGACGGGAATGCCCCGGCGCACCAGGAAGTCGATGGTGGGCGCCATTTCCTCCCCGCCCTCCAGCTTCACGGCGGTGGCGCCGGTTTCGGCCAAGATGCGGGCGGCGACGCGGAAGGCCTGTTCCGGGCTTGCCTGATAGCTGCCGAAGGGCAGGTCCACCACCACGGCGGCGTGATTGGAGCCGCGCACCACGGCGGCGCCATGGGCCACCATCATGTCGACCGTGACGCCCAAGGTGCTGGGCAGGCCGTACAGCACCATGCCCAGGCTGTCGCCCACCAGCAGCACGTCGCAGTGCGGGTCCAGCAGGCCGGCCATGGGGGCGGTATAGGCCGTCAAGCACACCACCGGGGTAGCCCCTTTGCGGGCGGAAATGTCAGGCACGCTCAGGCGTTTGACGGCAGTGGTGGCGCTCATCCCGGTACCGACCCTTGAGGGAAAGGACGTTTTGCGCCGCATCCCTACACCAAAGCGGCGCGCGGCGCCAATGAATGGCGACGCGTCGCACCCGGCGCATCACTCCCGCCCTCGTTCCGGCACCAGAACTTCGCTATGTTAATCTTTTGGCCCGTCGAGCGACGCCGGGCCATGACCAGAGCCAGGACCAGAGAAGGCGGCGCATGCAGTCGGCGGTGGACGCGAGCAAGGAGAGATGGCCAAGCCCCTCGGCGGAGCCCACGGCCAGCGTGCCCGTCGATGGCGGTTTCTGGCGCAAGCTGCTGGCCTTTTCCGGCCCCGGCTATCTGGTGGCCGTGGGCTATATGGACCCCGGCAACTGGGCGACCGACATCGCCGGCGGTTCCCGCTTCGGTTACGCGCTGCTGTCCGTGGTGCTGCTGTCCAGCCTGATGGCCATGCTGCTGCAGGCCCTGTCGGTGCGCCTGGGCATCGCCAGCGGCCGCGATCTGGCGCAGCTATGCCGGGAGCGGTACGGTCCCCGCACCGCCGCCGTGCTGTGGATACTGTGCGAGATCGCCATCATCGCCTGCGACATCGCGGAGGTCATCGGCTCCGCCATCGCGCTGAAACTGCTGTTCGGCCTGCCGCTGATCGTGGGCGCCCTCATCACCGCCTTCGACAGCCTGCTGATCCTGGCCCTGCAGAACCGGGGCGTGCGCCGGCTGGAGGCCTTCATCCTGGGCCTGATCACCCTGATCGGCCTTTGCTTCTTGGCGGAGGTGGCGTTGAGCCGGCCCGGTGTCGGCGCCGTGCTGGCGGGTTTCGTGCCCACCGTCGATCTGCTCAGCGACCCAGCCAAACTGTATGTGGCGGTGGGCATCCTGGGCGCCACCGTCATGCCCCACAACCTCTACCTCCACTCCGCCGTGGTGCGCACCCGCGCTTTCCCACGGGACGAAGCGGGCCGGCGCGAGGCCATCCGTTTCGCCACGCTGGACAGCACGGTGGCCCTGTTCATCGCCTTCTTCATCAACGCCGGCATCCTGATCCTGGCGGCCGCCGCCTTCCACGGCCAGGCGCTGGTGGAGGATATCGAGGAGGCCTATCGCCTGCTGGCCCCCATGCTGGGCGCTCCCCTAGCCAGCCTGCTGTTCGCCGTCGCGTTGCTGGCGGCGGGCCAGAACTCCACCGTCACCGCCACCCTGGCCGGCCAGGTGGTGATGGAGGGCTTCGTCACCCTGCGGCTGAAGCCGGTGTGGCGCCGGCTGATCACCCGCCTGCTGGCGCTGGTGCCCACCCTGCTGGTGCTGGCCGTCGCCGGCGATGCCGCCGCCACCACGCTGCTGATCTTCACCCAGGTGGTGCTGAGCCTGCAGCTGCCCTTCGCCGTCATTCCCCTGGTCCGCTTCTGCGGCGACCGGGGCGTCATGGGGCGCCTGGCGGCCCCCCGCTGGCTGCTGGCCCCCGCCTGGGCGGTGGCCGGCATCATCCTGATTCTGAATGGCGTGTTGATCGCCCAGACGGTGACCGGATAATCCGGCGCCGTTCACAACCAACGCAAACACTCTCGCGTAGTTGTCCGAAATGCCGGCCCTTGGTACTGACGGTGGTCTGAATTGGCCACAAGATCGCGTATCGGGGATACCATGAAGAAGAAAATCGCGCTGGCGCTCTTGGCGATCGCCCTTCCAACCCAGGCATGGGCTTGGGACTTCGTTGGCATCGGACACATCACGTCCATCTATATGGCCAACGCCTCCAACAGCTACGGCATGATCATCAATTTGGACGCCAAGGTGCAAAACTGCCCCAACGGCATTTATCTCAGCCGCACCGATGCCAATTACACCTTGTACTCGTCGGCCTTGTTGTCCGGCTATCTGTCCGGAAAAGTCGTCACCTTGTTCGGCGGCATCGATAGCGTTGGCTGCCGTATCGTTGACATGTCCCTGTCCAACACCTGACGGCGGAGGCTCCCTAGCCTCATACCAAGGGCGGTGGTTGCAGAATCAGACTCCGAACAGGCGACGGAACGCCTGCTGCCGCGACGCCGGCACGCTGTGCCGGGCGGCCAGCTCGGCCAGCGCCGCCGCCATGGCCGCCATCGGGCCGGACCAGTCATTCATGCGCGTCTGGCGGAACAGCCGGGCGGTGGGGTACCAGGGACTGTCCGTCCGGTCGCGCATCCATCGCCAATCCGGCCGGTTGGAGATGAGCAGCCACACCGGCTTGCCCAGGGCGCCCGCCAGATGGGCGACCGACGTGTCGACGGCGACCACCAGGTCCAAGTTGGCGATGACCGCCGCGGTCTCACTGTAATCGGTCAGGTGGGCGGACAGGTCCTTCACCCGCCCGGCCGGCATCTGCCCCACGTCGCCCGCGCGGGGCCCCACCTGCAGGCTGTACCAGCGTACGCCCGGCACCGTCCACAGCGGGTTCAGCGCCGCCAGCTGGTGGATGGACCGGTGGCGGTCGCCCTTATGGCCGGGATTGCCGGACCAGACCAGCCCCACCCGCAGGCCGGGCGACGATAGGCCGGCGCCGCCGTCCTCCGCCGCGAACCAGGCGCGCCAGCGAGCCAGGGCCGCTGCCGGAGGCGTCATGTAGGGCGTCGCCGCCGGCACGGTCGCCAGCGTCGTGCCCAGCATGTGGGGCAGGCTGAGCAAGGGGGCGTGGACGTCACAGGTCGCCGGCACTTCATCATCCACCAGCAGCCCGTCGACACCCGGCACGCTGGACACCAGTTCCGCCAGGCCGCGCGGCGTGCGCAGCACGATGCGGGCCGGGGGACCCGAGCGACCCGGCCCACCCCACCAGCGCCGGTCGGCATAGCGGCTGAACTGGATCAGATCGCCCATGCCCTGCTCGGTGTGCAGCGTCAGGGTGCGCCCGGTGAGGTCCTCGCCCCGCTGCCAGGCCCGTTCCGGCATCACGTCCCACAGCCGGGTCTCGTGCCCCTCCCGCAGGCGCCACTCATATTCCGCCCAGCCCTCCTCCAGTTGGCCCATCTGCAGGCAGGCCATGCCCAGGTTGACGTGGGCGGTGACGAAATCGGGCTTGCGCGCGATGGCCCGCCGCAACGAAACCTGGGCGTCCGCCACGCGGCCGGCGTCCAGCAGCACCACGCCCAGCGTATTGTGCAGGTCGGCGTTGTCGGGGGCCACGGACAAGCCGCGCACCGCCGCGGCGATAGCTTCGCCGCTGCGGTCCAGCCCATGCAGGGCGGCGGCCATCACACCCAGCGCCAGCTCGCTGCCCGGCTGCAGCTCCAGCGCCTGCCGGGCGGTGTCCAGCGCTTCCTCCAGGCGGTTCTGGCCCTGCAGGGCCACCGCCAGGCAGACCCGGGCATCGACGGACCGCGGGTCGCGGGCCAGCGCCTGACGCCCCAGCGCCTCCACCTCGTCCCAGCGCTGCCGTTCCACCAGACAGCCCGACAGGGCGTGGATGGCGTCGGACAGGCCGCCGTCCAAGGCCAAGGCCTGCCGGAGGGACCCGATGGCGGCCTCCAGCTCCTTCAGGTCGCGCAGGGCCACGCCCAGGCAAGCGTGGGCCAGCGCCATGTCCGGCCGCAGGGCGAGGGCCCGCCGCGCCATGTCCGCCGCCTCCGCCGACGCGCCGCTGGCCTGCAACGCCATGCTGAGGTTGCACCAGTGCCCGGCGTCATCCGGCGCCAGCTCCACCGCCCGACGATAGGCGGCGACGGCGTCCCCCAGGCGGCCAAGGCTCCGCAGGGCGTTCCCCAGGTTGCCCTGCGCGTCGGCATAGTCGGGCCAAAGGCCCAGGGCCTGGGCATAGGCGTCCAGCGCCGCCTGCGCGCGGCCCGCCGCGAAGTGGTCGTTGCCGGTGGTGTTCAGCTCCACCGCTTTGTCCCGCTGTCCGGCCCGCTGGCCGTTCTCCCGCTGGCCGTCCGCCGCCGGCTGGACCTGCCGCAGCTCCAGCGCCCGTTGGTGGGCCGCCATCGCCTCGGCCCGCCGGCCCGCGTCGATCAGGGCGTTGCCCAGGTTCACGAACAACTGGGCGTTGTGGGGCTGGACGGCAATGGCTGCGCAATAAGCCTCGATGGCCTCGACCACCTGGCCCTGGCGCTGCAGGGCGACGCCCAGATTGGCCAGGGCCGGCCCGAAATCCGCCCGCACGGCCAGGCCCCGACGGAAGGCGTCCACCGCCGCCTCGGCATAGCCCAGCTGCAGCAGCGCCACACCCAGGTGGGTCCAGGCGGCCACGTCGCCCGGTGCCGTCGTCACGACCGCGTTATAGTGGGCCGCCGCCTCGGTCCACCGGCCGTCCAGCATCAATTTTTGGCCGTCGTCACTCACGCCCCGCCCCGCTTCTCTCAAGCCGTCCTCACTGGGCGGCATCCTAAAACGAAAAAGGGCGCCGATGTCACACCGGCGCCTTCTTACCCCCGAATGAGCCGCGCCCGTACCGGGGCGGTCAGTCGAACGCCTCGTCCCAGCTGCCGCCGGTGGCGGCCTTGCTGTATTCCGTGGCGCGGTTCTCGAAGAAATTGGCGTGTTCCACCCCGTTCAGCATGACATCCATCCACGGCAGCGGATTCTTTTCCACGCGGTAGATGGGCTGCAGCTCCAGCTGCACCAGCCGGCGGTCGGCGATCCAACGGATGTACTGCTTGACGTCCTCGGCCGTCAGGCCCTGCACGCCACCCATCTCGAACGCCAGGTCGATGAAGGCGTCCTCATGCGCCACGATGGTGGAGCAGGCGACGTAGAGCTCCTTCTGGAACGCCTCCGTCCAGATCTCCGGGTTCTCGGCCACGAAGGTGCGGAACAGGCGGATGGCGGACTGGGTGTGCAGCGTCTCGTCGCGCACCGACCAGGTCACGATCTGCCCCATGCCCTTCATCTTGTTGAAGCGCGGGAAGTTCATGAGGATGGCGAAGGAGGCGAACAGCTGCAGGCCTTCGGTGAAAGCGCCGAACACCGCCAGGGTCTTGGCGATGTTGGCGGGGTTGTCCACCGTGAATTCCTGCATGTAGTCGTACTTGTCCTTCATCTCCTTGTAGTGGAGGAAGGCGGAGTACTCGACCTCGGGCATGCCGATGGTGTCCAGCAGGTGGCTGTAGGCCGCGATGTGGATGGTCTCGATGTTGGAGAAGGCCGAGAGCATCATCTGCACTTCGGTCGGCTGGAACACCGCCGCGTACTTCTTCATATAGCAGTTGTTCACCTCGACATCGGCCTGGGTGAAGAATCGGAAGATCTGGGTCAGCAGGTTGCGCTCGCCGTCCGACAGCTTCTGGCGCCAATCCTTCACGTCGTCGGCCAGCGGCACCTCCTCCGGCATCCAGTGCAGGCGCTGCTGCGTCAGCCAGGCCTCATAGGCCCACGGATAGCGGAAGGGCTTGTAGACAGGGTTCGGGGTCAGAAGCTGGCTGGGCACGGGCGAAATCCGTTCGTCTAAACGTCGTTGGTGAAAAGAATCTGCAAGAGCGGAAAGCTCAGAACCAACCTGACGACTTCGTCAGCGCCTCGAAGGGCGCCATCATCGCCGCCAGGAACTCATCGGCGGTCACCTTGCCGTCGTGGTCGGCGTCCCACTTGTCGAACTTGCGCAGCGACTGGGCGCGCAATTCCTCGCGGGTCACCCGGAAATCGCTATCGGTGTCGGCCGACATCACCGGGTCCAGGCCCACCTGCAGGCGCACCCGGGATCCCTGGTAACTGGCCCCGTTCGGCAGCGCCTCCACCGAATCCGGCTGCACCGCGCGCTCCTGGGCGCCCAACAGCGGCGTCACCGGATGCGGTTGCGGCCGGAAAGGCTGGGTCAGGCGGTACTTCTCCAACTCGGCCGAGGTGATGCTGCCATCGTGGTCCAGGTCGAACAGGTCGAAACTGCCGGTCCGCGTCGGCGATGACCTCATCCCGGGTCAGCACGCCATCGTGGTTGGCGTCCGTCTGGTGGAACCAGAGCATCAGCACCGCCTTGTACTGAAGCTGGCTGCCCGAGGGCGGTCCCAATATCTGCCCCGACGGGCTGACCGGCACCAGTTGCAGGTAGGGGTTCACAGGCAGGTCATGCCCCCCGCATCCCGCCAGGCCGAACCCCAGGGCGCCCGCCAAGGCCACCCTGGCCAGTGCCTTCACAACCCGCATGCGACTTCCCCGCCAGCATCAATGGACCGATCCAGGAAGACCGGCCCCTGGAGCCATCGATCGTGGATCAACGGCTCACTGGCAAGCCAGGCATTCCTCATAGTTGTTGGTTTCCACGGCCGCCGGGGCGCTGGCTTTCGCTTCCGTCTTCTTGGCCACGACGGCGCCGATGTCGGCCTCCGCCCGCTGGATGGACATGGAGCGGAGATAGTAGAGGCTCTTCACGCCCTTCTTCCAGGCCTGGAAGTGGATCTGGTGCAGGTCGCGCTTATGCACGTCGGCCGGCAGGAAGATGTTCAGGCTCTGCGACTGGCAGATGAACGGCGTGCGGTCGGCCGCATGCTCGATCAGCCAGCGCTGGTCCAGTTCGAACGCCGTCTTGAAGACATCACGCTCCAGGTCCGACAGGAAGTCCAGGTGCTGGACGGAACCGCCGTTCAGGGTGATGGACGACCAGGTGTCCTCGTCATTGCGGCCGTAGGTCGCCAGCACCTGCTCAAGGTACTTGTTACGCACCGAGAACGACCCGGACAAGGTCTTGTGGTTGAAGGCGTTGGCCGCCGCCGGCTCGATGCCCGGCGAGGCGCCGCCGCAGATGATAGAGATGCTGGCGGTGGGCGCGATGGCGATCTTGTTGGAGAAGCGCTCCTCCGAGCCGTAGTCGGCGGCGTCCGGGCAGGCGCCGCGCTCGCGGCCCAGCTTCAGCGAGGCCTCGTCGGCCTGCCGCTTGATGTGGGCGAACATGCGCTTGTTCCACACCTTGGCCATCACGCCCTCGATGGGCAGGCCCTGGCTCTGCAGGAAGCTGTGGAAGCCCATGACGCCCAGGCCCACCGAGCGTTCGCGCATGGCGGAATAGCGGGCGCGCTCCATGTCGTCCGGCGCCTTCTCGATGAAGTCGCTCATGACGTTGTCGAGGAAGCGCAGGGTATCCTCGATGAAGGTGGGATGGTCCTGCCACTCCAGGAAATATTCCAGGTTCAGGGACGACAGGCAGCAGACGGCCGTGCGCTCCTTGCCCAGCTGGTCCAGCCCGGTGGGCAGCGTGATCTCGCTGCACAGGTTGGACATCTTCACCGACAGGCCGGCCAGCTTGTGGTGTTCCGGCATGGCGCGGTTCACATGGTCGATGAACAGCAGGTAGGGCTCACCCGTCTCGATGCGGGCGGTCAGGATGCGGATCCACAAGCTGCGCGCGGAGATGCGGCGGATGACGGAGCCGTCCTTGGGACTGGTCAGCGCCCACTCGTCATCGGCCTCGACCGCGCGCATGAAGGCGTCGGGGATGACCACGCCGTGGTGCAGGTTCAGCGCCTTGCGGTTCGGGTCGCCGCCGGTGGGGCGGCGCATCTCGATGAATTCCTCGATCTCGGGATGGGAGACCGGCAGGTAGGTCGCGGCGGAACCACGGCGCAGGCTGCCCTGGCTGATGGCCAGGGTCAGGCTGTCCATCACGCGGATGAAGGGCACGACGCCGGAGGTCTTGCCGTTGCCGCCGACCTTCTCGCCGATGGAGCGCAGGTTGCCCCAGTAGCTGCCGATGCCGCCGCCGCGCGAGGCCAGCCACACGTTCTCGTTCCAGAGGTCGACGATGCCCTTCAGGCTGTCGTTGCACTCGTTGAGGAAGCAGCTGATGGGCAGGCCGCGCGAGGTGCCGCCGTTGGACAGCACCGGCGTGGCCGGCATGAACCACAGTTTGGAGATATAGTCGTACAGCCGCTGGGCGTGGGCCGCGTCGTCGGCGTAGTAGCTGGCCACGCGCGCGAACAGATCCTGGAAGCTTTCACCGGGCAGCAGGTAGCGATCGGTCAAGGTGGCCTTGCCGAACGCCGTCAGCAGATCGTCCCGGGAATGATCCACAACGACCGCCGGACGGTTAGCAACTTGAATCCTGCCGAAAACGTCTCCGTCCCGCATGACTTATCCCCAGGCTGTGTATGAATTGCGCTGTGGATAACCGAGGACCGGACACCACATCTAGCGGCAACGAGGGCTGATCCTACCAAATCGTGACAGGACGCCAATGGATTTTTTGTACCTCCGAAGGGCATTTTTCCATTGCGTCCGAAAAGCCCAGGCATCCTGCGGCCAGCATGGGGTATCCTGCCCGCCAGCCATGGTTAATGACGGTGCGGAACCTGCCTGAAAGGGGCCGCCCGATGCCCTGGAGGGTCGCCTGATGTTCATCGCGTGCTCCAACCTCATCGTTCCTAACCCCCCTATATCTTGTGCCGGCATAGCGGTGGGGGACATAGATGGTGATGGACGCTTCGATTTCGTCGTCACCTGCGCCGATGCGCCCAACCGGGTGCTAAGCTGGGATGGCGGCGCCTTGGTGGAGCATCCGGCGGGGCCCCTGGCCGATGCCAGGGCGTGCGCCCGGGCGGCCTTGTTCGCCGACATGGACGGCGATGGCCGCGAAGAGCTCTACATATTGAACGAACCCGTCGCGGCGGGCGCCGTGCCCACGCCCGACCGGTTGTTCGCCTGCTTCGGCAACCGCTGGGTCGACCTGGCGTCCCTGCCGGAAAACTTCGCCGCCGCCAACCGCGCCGCCGGGACGGCGCTGGCCTGCCTGGACCGCCACGGCACGGGCCGCTACAGCATCGTGGTCGGCGGCCAGGGGGTGCCCTTGCAGCTGTTCGAGCTGGACCGCCGCGGCCGCCTGCACGAGGTGGCGGAGGAGGCCGGCCTGGACATCGAGGCCGACGCCCGCCTGCTGCTGGGGTCCTGCCTCACCGGCTCCCTGCCCGACCTGTTCGTCGGTTGCGCCAACGGCCCCAACCTGCTGTTCCGCAACCTGGGCGGCGGCCAGTACGAGGAGATCGCGGACGAGGTGGGGCTGGACGACCCCGTCGCCGACGCCAGCGCCGCCACCATCCTGGACGCCGACGGCGACGGGCTGGTCGATCTGCTGCTGGGCAACCTTCAGGGGCCGCAACGCCTGTTCCAACATCGCGCCGGCGGCGGCTTCGTCGATGTGACGCCGGCGGAGATGGCGCAGCCGGGTCCCGTGGGCGCCGTCATCGCCGCCGACTTCGACAATGACGGCTATGAGGAGCTGTTCTTCAACATGCACGGCCAGCCCAACCGCCTGTTCGCCTGGCGGGAGGACCGCTGGGTGTCCATCGACGTGGGCGACGCCGCCGAGCCGGAGGGGCTGGGCACGGCCGCCGTGGTGGCCGACATCGACGGCGACGGCCAGCTGGAGCTGCTGCTGGGCCACGGCGACGGTGAGGCCCAGCCCCTGTCGCTGTTCCTAGCCTCCCCCACCGGGAACAACTGGCTGCGCGTCCTGCCGCTGACGGCGGGCGGCGCGCCCGCGCGTGGCGCCACCGTCTGCCTGACCGCCGGCGGCCGACGCCAGCTGCGCAGCATCACCAGCGGATCCGGCGGCCCCTACCAGCGCGAACCCGTGGCCCATTTCGGCCTGGGTGAACTGACGCTGGTCGACCTGCTGGAAATCACCTGGCCCGACGGCGCCACCCTGCGGGTGGAACGGCCCGACCTCTGTCGCCTGATGGTGGTCCATCATCCCAGCCTGGGCCAGCAACCGACGTGCTGAACCCCGGGGGCGGAACCGCCATCAAGACGGCGCCGCGACCGGCGCCTGGCGGCGGGTGCGGCCCAGGGTCAGGCCATAGAAGCGGGCCAGCATGACGGCATAGGCGCCCCAGCCCACGCCATAGAGGCCAACGCTGACGGCATAGCTGGCGGCGATCTCCACCGGATCGGTCAGCCGGCTGAACAACGGCGTGATGAACGAGGGCAACACCGTCAGCAGGCTGAGCGCCGTCAGCCGCGCGGACAGGCCCCGCGTGGCGATCCAGCCCAGGCGGAAGGACGCGGCGCCGCCCACGGCCACGGGCACCACCCCCACCATCAGGCGGCCGAAGATGCCCATCATGATCAGCACCAGTGGCAGGGCCACCAGCACGAACAGGCCGCCCGCCACCAATTCCGGCATCTCCATGTCCAGCGCCACCAGGGCGCCATCCATCAAGCGCAGGGAAGGCAGCAGGAAGAGCCCCACCGGCAAGGCGCTGACCATGGCCGCCAGCACCCAGCCCAGATAGGTCAATTCCCGCCGGCCCAGGCTGGGGCTGAGGAAGCCCACCCCGTCATCGGCCTGCAGCACCCAGCGCGCCCACCACACCTGCATGCGGATGAAGAACCAGGCGTTGAAGATCATGGGGATGAGATGGAAGGGCAGAACCTCGTTCTCCCACGCGTCTTCCAGCGCGGGATCCACCGGCCGGGGATGGGTCAGCGCCAGAACGATATAGAGGGCCATCATCACCAGGGCCGGCATGCCGGCGAAACGCACAGTACGCCCGGGATCGGACAGGACCTCGCGGAACGCGGCCGCCGCCTCATGCCAGACCATCGGCTTGCGCCGCACATCCTCCATAACCACCCAACCCTCGACTACCATCCCGCCGTCCCGGAGAATGCCGGATCGTGTCGGCCGTGGCGAAGCGTTATGTTGCCGCGCCCCGCCGCCGGCGGCACCTTTCGCCTGAGGCCTATCCCTATGCCCTGCTCGTTGACCGTTCGTGCCGAAACCTTTCCCATCCGTGGCACCTTCCGCATCTCCCGCGGCGCCAAGACCGAGGCCCATGTGGTGGTGGCGGAGGTGACGACCGAGGAGGTCACCGGCCGGGGCGAGTGCGTGCCCTATGCCCGTTATGGCGAGACGGTGGCCGGCGTGATGGCGGCCCTGGAGGCGCTGGCGCCCGCCGTGGCCGCCGGCCTGACCCGGGCGGACCTGCAAAGCCGTCTGCCGCCGGGGGCGGCCCGCAACGCCCTGGACTGCGCCTTGTGGGATCTTGAGGCCAAGCGGACGGGCGTTCCCGCCTGGCGCCTGGCCGGCCTGACGGCGGCGCCCGTCCCCCTTGCCACCGCCTACACCCTGTCGGTGGACACCCCGGAAAACATGGGCGCCGCCGCACGCGCCGCCGCCCATTGCCCCTTCCTGAAGCTGAAGCTGACGGGCGAGGGCGACCTGGAGCGGGTGGCGGCGGTGCGGGAGAGCGCGCCGCGGTCCCGCCTCATGGTGGACGCCAACGAGGGCTGGACCCTGGACCAGCTGGGCCGCTACGCCCCGGCGCTGGCGGGCCTGGGGGTGGAGTTGCTGGAACAGCCCTTGCCGGCCGGCCGCGACGCCGACCTGGCCGGCTACGCCTGCCCCATCCCGCTGGGCGCCGACGAATTGGTGCACGGGCTGGACAGCCTGGACGCCCTGATCGGCCGCTACCAGGTGGCCAACATCAAGCTGGACAAGACCGGCGGCCTGACCGAGGCGCTGGCCCTGAAGGCGGCCTGCGAGGCGGCGGGCCTGCGGGTCATGGTGGGCTGCATGGTGGCGACCTCGCTCTCCATGGCGCCGGCCCACCTGCTGGCCCAGGGGGCGGCCTTCGTCGATCTGGACGGGCCTTTGCTGCTGGCCCGCGACCGAATGCCCGGGATGCGGTACGACGATACCATCGCCGCCCCGCCACCCCCCGCCTTATGGGGATGAGCAAGTCGATAGGTACCAAAGGGTTATGGAACGGCGCCTTCCCCTTTGGCATCTCTGCCGGATGGCCTCCCCCTGGGGGCCTACGCCCAAGGGCACACTTCGCTTTTGGCCTAAAAGAGGATTAACTCGGGGCCTGCCAAGTAAAACGTCTGGTCGGGGCCATGTTAAATCGCATTCTGGGCCGGGAGCAGGGAAAGCAGCGGGAAGAATTGGCCCGTCTGCGCGCGGAAAACGCCGCCCTGAAAGCGGAGAACGCCTTGCTGAACCGCTTGTCGGCGCCCGCTCCCTTGCTGGCCTTCGTGCAGGACAACGACCTGCGCTATGTCTGGGCGAAGGGACCCGTGGCGGCCTTCGGCCCCGGCGTGCTGGGCTTGACCGACCTGGACATCCGCAACGGCCGCGGCAAGAGCGCGGAGGGCTTCACCACCCTGCACGCCATCAAGGGCCGCATCCTGGAAACCGGCCGGGGCGAGCGGCACATGTTCCGCCTGGAAATCCCGGGGGAAACGGAAAGCCGGCTGTACGACCTGGTGCTGGAGCCCCACCGCGAGGCGGACGGCCGCGTCACCGGCATCGTCGGCCTGGGCCTGGACATCACGCTGGAGGCGGCCCGCCGCGGCGCCGTGGCCCTGGCGGAGGCGCAGGCGGTGAAGGCGGAAGCGGAGCGCGCCAATCGCGCCAAGTCCCGCTTCCTCGCCGCCGCCAGCCACGATCTGCGCCAGCCCTTCCAGGCCATGCGCCTGTTCCTGCACCTGCTGGAAAGCCGGCTGACCGACGCCCCCCAGCGCGACTTGGCGACCAAGCTGACGGAATCGCTGGACGCCACCGAGGATCTGCTGAACGCCCTGGTCCAGATCTCCGCGCTGGAGGCCGCGACCGTCACGCCCACGCCCACGCGCTTCGCCCTGTCCACGGTGATGGAGCGGCTGGCGGGCGAGTTCCGGCCCCTGGCCGCCGCCAACGGCGTCAGGCTGCGCTGCGTCCCCACCACCGCCCAGGTCGACAGCGACCCCGTGCTGATCGACCGCATGGTGCGCAACCTGATCGTCAACGCCGTGCGCCATACCCGCAAGGGCGGCATCCTCATCGGCTGCCGGCACCGGGGCACCTCGGTGCAGCTGCAGGTGTGGGACACCGGCTGCGGCATTCCGGCCGACCAGCTGCCCTTCATCTTCGATGAGTTCTACCGGGGCGAGACCGCGGCCGGCACCCCGACCACCCAAGCCAAAGGCGGGCAGCCCAAGCGCGAGGCGCAGCACGGCCTCGGCCTGGGCCTGGCCATCGTCAAGAAAACGGCCACCCTGCTGGGCCTGACGGTCACCGTCGTCTCCACCCCCAACCGGGGGTCCGGCTTCACCATCACCCTGCCCCTGGCCGAAACGGTTCGGGCGCCCGCCCCCCGCCCCATCCTGGTGGCGGAAGCGCGGCCCGTGGCGGCCGCCCCCGGTCCCGAGCCGGTCGAGGAACCGTCGAAGGATCAGCAGCCCAGCGGCGTGCTGGTGGCCCTGCTGGAGGACGACCCGCTGCAACTGGCGGCGCTGGAGGCCATGGTGGAGGACTGGGGCTGCGTGCCCCTGGCCGCCCCCACGCCCGAAGCGCTGTTCGAGGGGCTGGACAAGGCCGACATGGCCCCGCGCCTGGTCATTTCCGACAACCGCCTGCCGGGCGACCGGCGTGGCATGGACATCATCGCCGACATCCGCAAGCGCTATGGCGGGGATGTCGGCGGCATGTTGGTGACGGGCGACACCGATCCCCAGCTGATTGAACAGGCCACCGCCGCCGGCGTGGTGGTGGTTCACAAGCCCATCGCCCCGCCGCGCCTGCAGCGCCTGGTGGTCGATGCCCTGCAAAATGGAACGGGAACCGGGCAAACCGGAACAGGCGCCGGCACCGGCCACGCGCCCGCCCCGCCCCCCGGGATCAGTCCCGGAAATTCTCGTATTGCAGCGGCTGCTCGATCTTAAGGCCCTTCACGAGGCGGATGGCGTCCTGAAGGTCGTCGATCTTCTTGCCGCTGACGCGCAGCTCGTCGCCCTGGATGGAAGCCTGGACCTTCATCTTGCTGTCCTTGATGGCCTTGACGATGGTCTTGGCCAGTTCCTTGTCGATGCCCTGCTTCACCTTGACCTCCTGGCGGCGGGCGTCGCCGGCGGCGCGCTGGTCGTCGCCCCAGTCCAGGCAGCCCACGTCCAGCTTGCGCCGGGTCAGGTGCACCTTCAGCATTTCCTGCATCTGGGACAGCTTGGGCGCGTCATCGGCCACGATGGTGATGACGTCGTCCTTGTGCTCGATGGTGCACTTGGCGCCCTTGAAGTCGAAGCGCTGGCCCAGTTCCCGCACCACGCCCGCCACGGCGTTGTCCACCTCGGCTTTGTCGGTCTTGGAAACGATGTCGAAGGACGGCATGGCAGTCAGGCTCCCGCATGAACGATGATGGAACGGCGCCGCGGCGGCGGCGCGCCTTCCCCGGTTCTAGCACGCCCCTTTGACGGGGCACACCCCCGGGGCGGCGGCGGGGGCCATGCGACGGCCTGGGGCCGGCCCGGGCCGTCATCCGGCCGCAACACCTGCCCATGTTTCTCGAGTCTCCCCCCAAGATTTTGTTGCGATACGGCAAGGCGCGGGTCAAACATACCGCATGCGGAAAGGTCCGGGCTTTCCGGGCGCGGCGGCATGCATCGCATGGTTGCGTCGCGGAACGGCACCGCACACCAAAGCACGATTCTCAAGCAGTTCATTCGGGCGGATTTAGTCTCATGGATCGCAGGGCCATCCTCCGGCTTGCCGTCGGAATACCGTTCCTGGGCGTCAGCGGCCTTGTCCGCCCGGGACAGGCCGAGCATCTGATCAACGCGGCCGCCCGGGCGCCGGCGTCGCGGGCCCCCCGCCTGGTGATGATCGACCCCGGCCATGGCGGCAAGGACCCTGGCGCCATCGGCCACGAAGGCACCTATGAGAAGGACGTGACCCTGGATCTGGCCAAGGAACTGGCCTTGCAGCTGCGCAAGACCCAGGGCCTGAACGCCGGTCTGACGCGTGAGGACGACCATTTCCTTGAGTTGGGGGAGCGGGTGGACGTGGCGCGCGAGGCCAAGGCCGACCTGTTCCTGTCCATCCACGCCGACAGCGCCCCCAACGGCAACGCGCGCGGGCTGTCCGCCTACACCCTGTCGGAAAAGGCGTCGGACGCCTTCTCCCAGGCCCTGGCCGACAAGGAGAACTACGCCGACCGCCTGGGCCTGGACCTGAAGCACACCAAGCCGGTGGTGGCCGACATCCTGATGGATCTGGCTACCCGCCGCACCAAGGCGGCGTCGCTGGCGGCGCGCCAGGGCATCGTGCGCGGCGCCGGGCGCGACCTGCGCCTGCTGGAAAACCCCATGCGCTCCGCCAACTTCGTGGTGCTGAAGGCACCGGACATCCCGTCCGTGCTGGTGGAGACCGGCTTCCTGTCCAACCGCCAGGACGAGACGCTGCTGCGCGATCCGGGCCAGCGAAAACGCATCGCGGGCATCCTCGCGCGGGAATTGGCGACGCTGCTCGCCTCCCCTACTTTCGCCTGATTTCGCCTATAGCTTGCCGACGCGAATTTCTGAAGAACAGGGACCAGGGCATCGCTTATGACCTCCGCGACCACCATCCGCCAGCGCCACCCCGTCAGGGGCCCCGCCCTTCTGCTGCTGGCGGCCATGGGATCGCTTCTGGCCGGGTGCCAGTCGCCGGGTCGCGAATCGCCGGAGCTGGCCCGCCAGCGGGCCGAGGCCGCCGCCGAGGCGCCCGCCGTGCCCGACGGTCAGATCGACGAGCAGATTCATCGGCTTTGGAAGGAAAAAAGCCCGGAGATGAACAGTCGCCTGAACGTCACGGTCGACCGGGGCGAGGTGCTGCTGACCGGCAACGCCCGCGACCCTGATATGCGGGTGGACGCGGTGCGCCTGGCCTGGCAGGCCGACGGCGTGCGCAAAGTTTTGAATGAAATCAAGATCGCGGACGAAAGCAGCCTGTCCGACAGCGCCACCGACGCCTGGATCAGCACCAAGCTGTGGGCGGCCCTGCTGCTGGACGGGCAGGTCAGGTCCAGCAACTACAGCATCGAAACCGTCAACCAGGTGGTCTACATCATGGGCGTCGCCCGTAGCGGGGTGGAGCTTGAGGCCGTGCTGCAGCACGCCCGCGAACTGCCCCGCGTCCGCCAGGTTGTGAATTATGTCCGTCGTTGAGCGTGTTGCCGTGGGTTCCTCTCATTTCCGGGGCCGCTTCCCGGGTCTTTCGGTCTTGGCGGCCCCCATTCTGGCCGTGACGCTGGTCCTGGCGCCGGCGGCGCCGGCCGGCGCCCAGCCCATTCCGGGTTTGGCCGGCAACCAGACGCTGCCCGACGCCCAGGCCATGGCCAACCGCCAATTCGTCCAGGCGATGGAGGCCATCAAGAAGGCCGACCAGAGCTATGACCTGCAGGACCAGACCAGGCTGCTGCTGCAGGCGGACAAGCTGCTGTCCAACATCCTGGTGCAAAGCCCGGAAAGCCCGCTGGCGGTGCAGCTGTCCACCAATCAGTTCGTGGGCGATTTCGACTACAACGACTTCAAGTCGCGCATCCGCAGCCTGGCCTGCAATGATGCCCAGTCCACGGGCTGCTTCCTCTATCGCATCGAGGGGCTGATCCAGCCGGTGGACTATCCCATCACCGCCCCGCGCTGGGATTGGCTGTCGCTGGCCGTCGCCCATTACCACCTGGGCGACAAGGACCGCACCAAGCAAATCATCGCCCCCTTCATCGCCGCCTTCCGCCGCGCCCCGCCGGTGACGGACACGGGCCGCGACTTGTTCCTGGGCCGCGCCCTGTCGCTGACGGGCGAGGTGGACATGGCGCTGGACATCACCCGGCGCATCAACGACTGCTCCACCCGCATCTACAACCTGACCGACATCAGTCAGGCGTTGATCTGGAAGGGCGACAAGGGCCAGGCGGGCAAGCTGGTGGAAGAGGCGGCGGAATACGCCCAGGCCAACAACTGCGCCTGGGAGCTAGGCCTGGTGGCCGAAGGCTTTTACAAGGCCGGCAACGTGGCCCGCGCCCACACCATGTTCCTGAACACGGTGGAGGAGCAGTTCAGCCGCTTCAAGGACCGCAAGGGCAACTGCTGCGCGCCGGAGCTGGCCGTGGCCGCCGGCGACCTGGGCGACCCCAACCTGGCGCTGGGCCTCCTGCGCACCGTGCAGCAGGAAAGCCCCTGGACCATCCCCGCCGTGCTGGGCCGCCTGGGCGCCCGGGGCGAGATGCAGCTGGCCACCACCTACGCCGAGCAGGTGCAGGACACCGACATCAAGGCGGAAACCTTCGTCCAGCTGATGGCCGACGCCCTGAAGACCGGCGACCGCAAGCAGGCGGAGGCCCTATCCGGGCGCATCGACAAGCTGCTGTCCGTCGGCACCGACCCCAAGCCCCTGATCCTGGCCCAGCGCGCCCGCGCCGACAAACTGCTGTTCAAGGACCAACGCTGGCGCAACACCTACCTGGCCGGTCTGTCGGCGGCGGAGCGCAGCAACAGCGGCGACACCCAGCGCAAGGACATCGCCGTGCCCATGCTGGCGGCGCTGGTGGAGATAGAGACCGGCACGCCCATGCTGCAGTGATGAAAAAGCCCCGGAGGATGATCCGAGGCTTTTTTGTTTCCCCCGAGAGGTCGGGCGCCGGCATCCGCCGGTTTGGCGCGCAGGAGCCGTGGCCTCAGGAAGCCGTCCGCCGCGCCTCATAGGCCCGCAGATGGGTGGTGGCGAGGGTCAGCAGGGGCAGGTCCAGACCCAGGTCGCGGCCCCGGCGTAGCATGTCGCCCACGATGTGCTCCCCCTCCGTGGGGCCGCCCTTCTCGATATCGCGCATCATCGAGGCGGACAGGCTGCTGTCCTCCTTGGTCAGGTGATAGCGGGATTCGGCGTCGCGTTCGGCGCTGGGCGGGTGGCCGGCGGCCGTGGCGACCCTGGTGCATTCCTCCAGCAGGCCGGTGATGAAGGCCAGGCCGTCCGGCGCCTTCAGGATGGCGCCGATAGGGGCCCGCATCAAGGTCGTGCTGCCGGCCAAGGTGGCCAGGAAGTAGAACTTCTCCCACATGTCATGGACGATGTCGGGGCTGTTGACCACGGTGATGGGGCACCGGGCATAGGCCTGGGCCAGCGCGTCGGCCAGGGGCGCCTGGGCCGGGTGGCGGGCGCCGAACGTCAGGCGGTTGAAGGCGTGCAGATGGCGGATGGTGCCGTCCGGGTCCATGGTGATGGTCAGGTGGCACAGGCCGCCCATCACCCGCTCCGCCCCGAAGGCGGCGTCCAGCCGATCCAGGTGGTTCAGGCCGTTCAGCACCGGCAGGATGCGCGTCTCCGGCCCCATCGCCGGGCGGATGGTCTCGATGGCGGCGTCCAGGTCGTAGGCCTTGCACGACAGCAGCACCAGGTCGAAGGGCTTGCTGACGCGGGTCACGGCCTGCACCGGGCTGACGATGTTGCCCTGGGGGCTGACCACCACCAGGCCGTTTTCCATCAGCTGGGCATGTCGCTTCGGCCGCACCAGGAAGGTGACGTTCTCCCCCGCCTGCATCAGGTGGCCGCCGTAGAAGCCGCCGGTGGCGCCGGCGCCCAGGACCAGGACACGCATGGTCATCGCTATCACCCCTTCTCGTTCCCCGGCCTTCGCCGGGCCTAATCCTTTTCCGCCAACCAGCCGGCCGCTTTCAGGCGAGGCAGGGCGGTGCGGCTGACCGGCACCACCGTTCCGTCGCTGAGGCGCAATTGCGCCGCCTGGCCACGCACCGTGGCCTCCGCCACCGCCGCGCGCGCCACCCAGAAGGAACGGTGGACCCGCATCCCCAGCCCCTCCCCCAGTTCGGCGATGGCGTCCCGCAGGCGCATCAGCACCAGCTCGGACCCGAGGTCGGTGTGGATCCGCAGATAGTGGTCCTCGGCCTCCAGCGCCAGAAGCCGTGCGTCGCAAAGACGCGGGCAGGCACGGGCCAGGAAGGCCGCCGCCACGTCGGGGTCGGGGTCCGGCGCCACCGCAGCCGGTGGGGACGCGACCGGCTCGGGCGCCGGTGCCGTGGCCAGGGGCGCCAACGGGTCCCGGCGGCCGAGGATGATGGCGAAGACCATGCTGGTCACGATCACCTGCGGCCAGGTGCGCCAGAAATGCAAGGCGCCGAGGGGAACCTTGGCGCACAGGCTGAACAGCAGGATGATCCACAGCGTGGCGGGCAGGGAGGCGACCAGGGCCGACACCCCGCGCCGCTGCCAGGCGGGCCAGGCGGCCGCGATGGGCCAGCGGCGCAAGCCCGCATGGGCCGTCCGCACCATGGCCGCGATGCCCAAGGCCGACGCGCACCAGAACGTCACGCGCGAGACGGCGTCCATGGACAGGAAAGTGCCATAGGGCCCGAACATGGCCAGCACCAGGGACAGGGCCACGACCCCGCCCCAACTGCGCATCCATTCGGGCAGGTCGAAGGCGATAATGCCGGCAAGGCTGCCCGGCGGCCGCTTTCCCGCGACCCCGGCGTCGGCCCCCTGCTGCACCCCGCGTTCCGCCGCCAAGACCGGCCTCATCCGTTCGCGCTTCGTGAACGGCCTTTACCAGTCACTCACGAAATCCGTCAAGCGGGCCGCGAAGGTGGCGTTGCCGGGGGGCGGCGGCTTGAGCGAAGGCTAGGCCCACCAACCACTTGGCCACGCCCACTTGGCCACGCCGCCCGGCGCAACATCCTGGAGCCCACCCCGTCATGGAAATCCTCTCCCGCATCATCAGCCACACCCCCACCTGGATCTTCGCGCTGTTCGCCTTCCTGGTGTTCATGGGGGCGAGGCGCTTGCGGACCACTGTACAGCAGACGGGCCGCGTCTGGCTGATCCCCGGTGTCTTCATCATCTGGGGCCTGTACGGCCTGGTCACCCGCCCCGGCCCCCTGGGCCCGGTGCTGCTGGACTGGGCCGCGGGTGCCGTCATCGGCCTGGGCCTGGCCAGCCTGACCACCGTCCGGGTGGAGGTGGACCGCGAGCGCGGCCTGGTGCGCCAGCCGGGCAGCTGGGTGCCCCTGGCCCGCAACCTCTTCCTGTTCGGTTCCCACTACGTCCTCAACGTCCTGGCCGCCGCGCGCCCCGACTTGCACGACACCGCCACCGCCCTGGACATTGGCGTGTCGGGCTACAGCCTCGGCTACTTCGCCGGCTGGTCCTGGGGCTTCATCCAGAGCTACCGCCGCGCGCCGGAGGTGGTGCTCGCCGCCAGCTGACCGGCCGGCCCAAAACGAAAGCGGCAGGAGGCTTCCCTCCCGCCGCTTTCGGCATGTCCAACGGCGGGCCTAAGCCTCACCCCACACTCTTTCCCGTGCAGCTGGCGTACAGGGTTTCCACCACCTGGCGGCTGACGTCGCGGGTGATGAAGACGATGCGGCTGCGATGGTCGTCGCTGGGCCAGGCGTCCAACTGCACCGGCGGATGGAACAGGTGCTGGACGCCGTGGATGACGATGGGCTGGTCGCTCTCCACCACGTTCAGCACGCCCTTCACCCGCAGCACGTCGGGGCCGCGCAGGCGGGCCAGCGTCTCCAGGAAGCCCACCAGCTCATCCCACACCAGGGGCTGGGTGAAGGTCAGGCAGAAGGCGCCGATGGCCTCGTCATGGCGGTTGGGGTCGTGGTCCTCATGCGCGCAGTGACCGTGGTCGTGATCGCAGTCGGCGTGATCGTCATGGCCGTGATCATGGTGGTCATGGTCATGATGATGGTGCCCGTGGTCGTCATAGGCCTCGGCCCGCAGCCAACGCTGCACGTCCAGGCTCTTGGTTTCCGGATTGTAGAGGCCGGCGTCGAACAGCAGCACGGGCAGCGCCTCGTCCGTCTGGGCGTCCACCACCAAGGCGGCGGGGTTCAGTTCCTTCAAGCGATGCTTCAGGTAATCCACCGCCGCCGGGGTGGCGATGTCGGTCTTGGTCAGCACCAGCCGGTCGGCCACCGCCGCCTGCTTCAGGCTTTCCTCCTGCGCGTCCAGCTGGCCCATGCCGTGGACGGCGTCCACCGTGGTGACCACGCCGTCCAGGCGGAAGCGCGCGGCCACCAGCGGATCGGTCATCAGGGTGTGCAGGATGGGGGCCGGGTCGGCCAGGCCCGTGGTCTCGATCACCACGCGGTCGAACTCCGGCACCTCGTCGCGCAGGCGGCGCAGGTACAGGTCGCGCAGGGTGTCGGCCAGGTCGCTGCGGATGGTGCAGCAGATGCAGCCCGAATCCATCAGCACCGTGTTCTCATCCGCCTTGGCCACCAGCAGGTGGTCCAGCCCAACCTCGCCGAACTCGTTGATGATGACGGCGGTGCGGGCCATGCGCGGGTCGCGGATGATGCGGGACAGCAGCGTGGTCTTGCCGCTGCCCAGGAAACCGGTCAGGACGGAAATGGGCAGGCGGGCGGCTGAAACAGCGGTCACGGCAGGCGTTCCTTGAAAATCGTCGAAAGATCAAGCGGCCGTCTGGCAGGCGGGACAGAGGCCCAGGACCTCCACCGTCTGGCGCACGGCGCGGAAGCCACGGGCGGCGGCGCCGCGGGTGATGGCGTCGGTCACGGCCGGATCGTTCAGCTCGGTGGCGTCGCCGCAGCGTTCGCACACCAGGAACTGGCCGACGTGGCTCTGCCCCGGCTCGGGACAGCCGACATAGGCGTTCAGCGATTCGATGCGATGAACCAGACCTTGTTCCACCAGGAAGTCCAGGGCGCGGTAGACGGTCAGCGGCGCCACGCGTTTGCCGTCCACCGCCATCTCTTCCAGGATGGCGTACGCGCCCCGCGGCTTGTGGCTGGACCACACCAGTTCCAGCACCCGTTCGCGCAACGTGGTCAGCCGGGCGCCGCGCGCCTCGCACAGGCTGTGCGCCCGGGTCAGCGCGTCGCCCACGCAGGCCTTGTGGTCATGGGCCTTATGATCATGACCCTGGGACACTTTGCCACCATGGACATGCGGGCTAGGGCTTTGGGTGGCCACCGACATTGTTGCTAGCCTTTCTCGAACTGCCATTCAGGCGAACTATAGCACGGAAGGAACGGGTGTCCTGTCGACCAAGGACGATTAACCTATGTTACAGTCTGTCGGCGTCCCCGGGGCTGGGGGACCGGCAAACCGTCGTTTGGGGCACCACCGCATCGAAAGGACGCGCGATGCCACGACACTTCCATACCCCGATCCTGCCGCCCGACGCCAGCCGGGCCCCCCATTGGGCCCACGCGATGAGGGCCGGCGGCGCGCTTGTCATCGGCACCGCCCTGATATGGGGATCTCCGGTCCTGGCCGCCAGCCCGGCGACGCCGCCCGACCTGGGCCCGTCCGCCGGCGAACCGCCCGCCGCGACGCCCATGCCGGGCACGCCCGACACGACGGTTGAGCAAACCCTGGACTTCGCCGCCCATTACGGCCGCGACACACCTCTTGGCCACCATCGCGTGACGGTGGCCAAGGCCGCCAACGGCGACACGGTGGTGGACGTGGACATCAGCTTCGAGGCCAAGGTGCTGCTGATCACCGCCTACCGCTATCGCCACACCGCGCATGAGGTGTGGCACGACGGCCGGCTCGCCTCGCTGGAGAGCAGCACCAACGACAATGGCACCAAGGATTGGGTGAAGGGCCACGCCGTGGAGGACGGCTTCGCCGTCGAAAGCTCCCACGGCGCGGTGACGGCGCCGGCCGACATCATCCCCACCAGTTACTGGAATCCCGCCACCCTGACCGCCCCGCGCATGCTGGACACCATCCGCGGCGTGGTCATGGACGTGAAGCTGGAGCGCGAGGGCCAGGACCTATTGCACGCCGGCGACGCCAGCGTGGCCGCCACGCACTACAGCCTGTCCTTCACCACCAACCCGCCCCCCGCCACCGACAAGGTGGACTTCTGGTACGACAATGCCGGCCGCTGGCTGAAGCTGGCTTTCCATGCCCGGGGCCACGACGTCGCCTATGCCCTGCAAGGCACGCCACCGGCCGCCAATACCCAGGTGGCCACGCCCAACGGGGCGGAGACCGGCATGCCGGCGCCAGAGAAGAAGGATTAGGTATTGCCCGGTCCCCGGGCCCATCGCTAAATGCCGGCCCATGAGCACGGACACCGCCGCCATGGCCCCGCCCCCCGCCTCCGACCTGCCTACCGTCCGCACCCCGGCGGATCTGCGCGCCCGCGTCGCCGCCTGGCGCGAGGAGGGGCTGCGTGTGGGCCTGGTGCCCACCATGGGCGCCCTGCATGAAGGGCACCTGACCCTGGTCAAGCGGGCGCGGGACTTGGCCGATCGTGTGGTGGCCAGCGTTTTCGTGAACCCCACACAGTTCGGCCCCAACGAGGACTTCAGCCGCTATCCCCGGGACGAGGCCGGCGACGCCCGGCTGCTGGCCGGTGCCGGTTGCGATCTGCTGTACGCGCCGGGGGTGGGGGCGATCTACCCGCCGGGCTTCACCACCACGGTGGATGTCGGCCCGGTGGCCGTGCCGCTGGAGGGTCACTTCCGTCCTGGCCATTTCCAGGGGGTGGCCACGGTGGTGACCAAGCTGCTGCTGCAGGCCCTGCCCGACGTCGCCTGCTTCGGGCAGAAGGACTACCAGCAGCTGGCCGTCATCCGTCGCCTGGCGGCCGACCTGGACATCCCGGTGCGCATCGAGGGCGTGCCAACGGTGCGCGAGGCCGACGGCCTGGCCCTGTCGTCCCGCAACCGCTACCTGTCGGCCGAGGAACGGCAACAGGCCGTGACCATCAGCCGCGTGCTGAACAGGCTGCGCGACACCCTGGGCGACGGCACCCAACCCGTGGCCCCGGCCATCACCCAGGCCGCCGAGACACTGACGGCCGCCGGCTTCACCCGCATCGACTATGTCGCCGTGGTCGACGCCGAGACGTTCGCGCCGCTGGAGCGGGTGGACCGGCCGGCCCGCGCCCTGGTCGCCGCCTTCCTGGGCCGCACCCGCCTGATCGACAACCTGGCGCTGGGGCCGGACGCCGCCTGACCCGATCCTTACGGCGACAGCCGGCTGGTGGAGGTCGTGACCCAGCCCTGGTCGCGCATGCAGTCCAGCACGGCGTCGTGGGCCCGGCCCACGTGCCAGTCGGAAATGGGATAGCCCCGGCCCGCGTCCAGATCCGACAGGTGTTCGGGATCGTTGGCCGCGACGCAGGCACGCAAGGTTTCCGGAAAACGCCGTTCCTTCTCCCGCACCAGGGCCTGCTGGGCCGCCAGCGAGGGGTGGTCGCGGGTCAGCAGGGCCATGTCCACGTTCCAGCGCCGGTCGCCGGTGTAGGCGCAGGCGCCCAGCGCCAGACATGTCCCCATCATCACCAGCCGCCGCATCGCCATTCCCCTCACACCGCCGCGATATAGCCCATCGCCACCAGCCACACCGTGGCCAGCAGCAGGGACAGCACGGTCATGGGCACGCCGCAGCGGGCGTGGTCCCCGAAGCCCAGGGTCACCCCGGCCGCCGCCGCCCGCTCCACGGTGATGATGTTGGCCAGGCTGCCGGGCAGCAGCAGGTTGCCGGCCAGGGTGGAGAACAGCGCCAGGGCGTACAGCGCCCCTTCCGGCGGGTGGGCCCACACCTTCATCAGCAGCACCACCGCCGGCACATTGCCGATGCTATTGCTGGCCAGGACGGAGAAGGCGCCCAGGAAGGGCAACCGGTCCAGCGGCAGGCCGGACGCCGCCAGCTGATCCACCAGCCGGCCGGGCAGGCCCGTGTCGGCCAAGGCGCCCGTCAGGATGAACAGGCCGGCGAACAGGGCCAGCAGATGCCAGTCGACCAGGCCCAGCATGTCGCGGCTGGCGAAGCGGCGGCTGACCAGCATGCAACCGGCGATGCCCAGCACCGCGACGTCGCGGGGAAAAGGCGTGGTGAAGGCCACCAGCAGGACGACGACTCCGATCAGCCCCTTGGCCAGCTGCCAGGGGCGGGGGGCGCCGGGCGGGGTGGGCGGGGCCGGCGGCCGGCCATCGACCAAGCGCCCCCGCCATACCCGCGCCACCACCCAATAGACGATGATCAGCGACAGGAAGGCCGGCACGCCGCAGGCGAACAGGAAGCGCCAGAACCCGAGATGGCCGAGCTGACCGATGAGGATGTTCTGCGGGTTGCCGATGACGGTGGCGGCGGAGCCGGCATTGGCCGCACCCGCCAGGGCGATGAGATAGGGCCGGGCGTCCAGCCCCCGCGCGGCCAAGCCGGCACACAGCAGCGGCGTCATGGCGAAGACCACCACGTCGTTGGCCAGCAGGGCCGACAGGCCGCCCGCCACCGCCACCACGGCGGCCAGCAGGGCCTCCGGCTTCCACGGCACGTTGGCCAGGCGCCAGGCGCACCAGTCGTAAAAGCCCGACAGCGCGAACTGCGCCGACAGGATCATCAGGCCCAGCAGGATGAACAGCGTGGGGAAATCGATCGCCTTGACGGCCGCCCCCTCCGTCACCGCGCCCGCCACCAGCAGCACGATGGCGCCGAGCATGGCGATACCGGTACGGTCCACCTTCAACCGGGGCAAATGGCCGATGGCCATGCCGAGATAGACGACGGCGAAGGTGATAAGGATCAGCAGGGTCATGGGCCCCAGCGCTACAGCGCGGGCGCCCGACCGGCAAGCGGGAAATAGACCCAGGAACTCAGGCCGATGGTCCTGGCCGGCGCCTGGCGTCCGGAAAAACGGCTAAGCCGCCACCACCGCGCCCTTTTTGGGCGCGGCCAGGGCCGCCATGTCCACCTGCATGCCCTCGCGCGCGGCGAAGCACCGCGGCCATTCCTGCTGCGCCTCGGCCTCGATGGCCTTCATGCGGACATCGTCATGGTCGGGATCGTGGTGGAACAGGCATAGGCGGCCCACGTCGGCGGCCCGGGCCAGGCGCACGCCCTCACGCCAGGTGGAATGCCCCCAGCCCCGGCGGCCGGCGAATTCCTCATCCGTGTAGGAACAGTCGTAAGCCACCAGGTCGGCGCCCTGGATCAGGCCCAGGACGTTGACGTCCATGCTGGTCCGGATCATGCTCGGTGTCCGTGACGTAACAGAAGCTGCGCCCGTCATAATCGATGCGGTAACCGGTGCCGCCGCCCGGATGGTTCAAACGGGCTGTGCGCACGGTGATGCCGTCGCCCAGATCCAAGGTGGCGCCGGGGCGGAAATCCTCGAACACCAGCGAGGCGCGCAGCTTCTGCAGCGGCACAGGAAACAGGCAGGAATCCATGGGTTTTTCCATGACGGACTGGATGCAGTGCGCCCCCTGGCAGTGGCCCGCCATCACCCGCATGGAAAAGTCGGTGCTGTAGCACGGCTCGAAAAATGGGAAGCCGTTGATGTGGTCTATATGGGTGTGGGTCAGCAGCAGCGTGACATCGTTGATGTCCCGCGCGCGCAGGCTCTTGCCCAGCGACCGCAGGCCGGTGCCGGCATCCAGTACGAGCGTCCGGCCGCCCGCCGTCACCTCGATGCAGCTGGTATTGCCGCCATACTCAAGATGACTGGCCATCGGACAGGGGACAGTCCCGCGGACACCCCAGAAGGTAACGGTGAAACCCATAAACCAAAGCCCCGAATTCCATCGCGGCCAAGCTAACCCCGCCTTAATCAGCGGTCTGTGACGCGTCGCACAGGACGGGCAGCGCTTGGGCACAAGTGCACAGGGAATGTCAAGTGATGTTCGCTCCGCGAACGCGCAACCACACTTTAAGGGGTACCCTTCCCAGCGGGAAAGCCCCCTTGAAATCATGCCTCAACCCCACGTCCCCAGCGGGTGTCAGCCGCGCCGGGGGCGCAGGCGGTGGTCCAGCCGCTCGTCATCGAGGCCGGCGGGCTCTTGGTGGATGGTAACCTCGGCACTGGGAAAGGCCGCGCGCACGGATGATTCGATCTCATCCGTGATGTCGTGCGCCTCCGTCAGGGTCAAATGGCTGTCGAGTTCCAGGTGGAACTCGATGTGTTGGCCGAGGCCGGTGGATCGCGTGCGCAGGTCGTGCAGGCCGCGCGACGCCGGGTGGGCGTTCACCAGGTCGACGACCCGGGTACGGTCCACGTCGGGCAGCTCGCGATCCATCAGCACGTCCAGCGCCGTGCGCGAGATGCCGACCGCCCCCCAGACCAGGAAGGTGGCGATGCCCAGGCCGAACAAGGGGTCCCAGAAGGCTTGGCCCGTCCAGCGGCCCAGCAGCAGCGAGACCATGACGGCGGCGTTCAGCAGCATGTCGCCGCTGTAGTGCAGGCTGTCGGCGCCGATGGCCAGCGAGGCCGTGCGGCGGACCACCCAGCGTTGGAACAGCACCAGCACGAAGGTGAGCGCGATGGCGGCCGCCATGACCCACAGGCCCACGCTGATGTCGCCCACCGGCCTGGGTTCGAACAGCCGGCCCAGCGATTCATAGCCCAGGAACATGGCCGAACCGACGATGAAGGCGGACTGGACCAGCGCCGCCAGCGGCTCCGCCTTGCCATGGCCGAAGCGGAAGGCGAAGTCCGGCGGCTTCAGGGCGCGGGCCACGCTGATGAGGGTGACGACGGAGGCCAGCGCGTCCACGCTGCTGTCGATCAGCGAGGACAGGATGCTGACGGAATTGGTGGCGAGGTAGGCGCCGAACTTGCCGGCGATGAGGATGGCGGCCACGGTGACGCTGGCATAGGTGGCGCCGCGGCGCCACCGTCCGTCGGCATCGCCCTCCCCCGCACCGTCGGGCGATTCCGCTTGCACCTTGGCCGACATGTTCATGGGTAGAGGCGTTCCGTCGTCCAGCCCTTGTCCTCAGCGTCCCGAGTATAGACCAGGCGGTCGTGCAGGCGGAACTCCCGATCCTGCCAGAACTCGATGCGCGCCGGCGTGACGCGGTAGCCGGACCAGTGCGGTGGCCGGGGGATGTCGCCCTCGCCGAAGCGCGCCGTCTCCTCCGCCACGCGACGCTCCAGGGTCGCCCGGCTGTCCAGCGGCTGCGACTGCGCCGAGGCCCAGGCGCCGATCTGGCTGCCACGCGGGCGCACGCGGTAATAGTCGTCCGCCTCCTGAGCCGTCACCGGGGCGACGCGGCCGTCCACCCGCACCTGGCGGCGCAGGCTTTTCCAGTGGAAGCACAGGCCGGCCACCGGGTGGGCGGCCAGTTCACGGCCCTTGCGGCTGAGGGTGTTGGTGTAGAAGACGAAGCCGCCGTCATGGAGGCCCTTCAGCAGCACGATGCGCACCGTGGGGATGCCGTCGGCGCCGATGGTGGCCAGCGACATGGCGTTGGGGTCGTTGGGTTCGGTCTGCGACGCCTCGTCCAGCCAGGACTGGAAAAGGACGTAAGGATCGGGTGCGACAACAAAATCCATGGTGGTAATCCGTGTCATAGATATGCCGGAATTGCCGCCTACCATACGCCACACTACATCCTTGTCCACGAAGGACGCCGCATGGACGACCCGCACGCCGTCATGCGATTTTGGGGTTGGTTGATTGCCCCAGGTCATTGGCGGCCACCCTGTTAAGGGGTAGGCGCGGGTATGGTCAGGGATGCGAGACCGGATTTGCGCAAAGCCAGGCCGCCAGGAAAGCGCGGCCACAGGAGAGGAAAGAAGGACTAACAACCATGAAGAAAGTCATCATCGCGTTGATGGCGTCCAGCGTCCTGTTGAGCGCGTGCGACACCACCGGGGGCAAGAACCAGACCGTGGGCATGCTGGGCGGTGCGGCCGCCGGCGGCCTGATCGGTTCCCAGTTCGGCCATGGCGGCGGCAAGCTGGCCTTGACCGGCCTGGGCGTCCTGCTGGGTGGCCTGGCGGGCAGTTCCATCGGCAAGCGCATGGACGATGCCGACCGCGCCGCCATGGAACGCAACACGCAGATGGCCTACAGCGCCCCCGTGGGCCAGCCCATCGTGTGGAACAACCCCAACAACGACCACCAGGTCATCGTGACACCGGTGCGCGACGGCACCCGCGGCGACGGCGCCTATTGCCGCGAATTCCAGCAGACCATCGTGGTCGGCGGGGAGAAGCAGCAGGGCTACGGCACCGCCTGCCGGCAGCCGGACGGGAGCTGGAAGATCGTCAGCGAGAACTGATCCCGCCGCCCCTTGCGGGCCTTGACGCGAACCCCTGGCCGCGATCTCGCGGCCAGGGGTTTGTGCATGGACCGCCCCGATCCCCGAAATAGCCGGGCCCCGCATGCTTGAAGCCGCGCGCGCGTTGCGCATATTGTGGGGGCAGACCGGCAATAGATAGTGCGACCATGCGCGATCCCTACCAAATCCTTGGCGTCGGCCGCAGCGCCAGCGCTGAGGACATCAAGCAGGCGTATCGCCGCCTCGCCAAGCAGTACCACCCCGACCTGAACCCGGGCCGGGCCGATATCGAGTTGAAGTTCAAGGAAGCCAACGGCGCCTACAGCCTGTTGTCGGACCCGGACAAGCGCGCCCGCTATGACCGGGGCGAGATCGACGCCAGTGGCGCCGAGCGGCCGGACCGCTCCTTCCGCCGCGCCTATGCCGGCGCCGGCCGGGCGGGCGATTTCGATTACGAGGACGATCCCTTCGCCGACATCTTCGGTGCCGCCCGCAAGCGCGGCGGCAGCGGCGTGAAGGCGCGCGGCAGCGATGTGGCCTATTCCGTCACCGTGCCGTTCGCCGAGGCCTGCCTGGGCGCCAAGCGGCGCCTGAGCCTGTCCACGGGCAAGAGCATCGACATCAACATCCCCCCCGGCACGCAGGACCAGCAGAAGCTGCGCCTGAAAGGCCAGGGTCTGGCGGGACTGGGCGGCGCCGGGGCCGGCGATGCCATTGTCGAGGTGCACGTCACCCCCCACCCCTACTTCGTGCGGCGGGAGGACGACATCCACCTGGATGTCCCCATCACCTTGCAGGAGGCGCTGCTGGGCGCCACCATCAAGGTGCCGACGCTGGATGGCGCCGTGCAGGTGAAGGTGCCCAAGCCCGCCAATTCCGGCACCACGCTGCGCCTGAAGGGCAAGGGTGTCGCCAATCCCGAGCGCGGCACCCAGGGCGATCAGTATGTAAAGCTGACCGTGGTCCTGCCCGAGCGGCCGGATGCCGAGCTGCAGGCCTTCATCGAGAAGTGGGGCAAGACCCACGAGTACGACGTGCGCCGCAAGGCCGGCCTGATCTGAGGCCGCCGCCTGAGGGAACAGCGAAAAGGGCGGGCCTCGCGGCGCCGCCCTTTTTATTCCAACTCAGCGATCCACCATCGCCATGGCGCGCTCGACATAACGGGGGCCGGCCACCTGGTAGGTGTCCAGCGCCGCGTCCAGGCGCGCCACATCTTCCGCCGACAATTTCAATGCATCGGCCGCCAGGTTCTCTTCCAGGTACTTGCGGCGCTTGGTCCCGGGGATGGGCACGATGTCCGGCCGCTTCTGCAGCAGCCAGGCCAGCGCCACCTGCCCCGCCGTGGCGCCATAGCCCTGGGCGACGTCGCGCACGAATTCCGCCAGGCGCATGTTGGCGTCAAAATTGTCGCCCTGCAGCCGGGGATCGTTCTTGGAGCGGTAGTCGTTCTCCGGATACTCCTCCGCCCGCTTGGCGATGCCGGTGAGGAAGCCGCGCCCCAGGGGGCTGAACGGCACCATGCCGATGCCCAGCTCGGTCAGCAGGGGCAGCACGTCCTGCTCCAGGTTCCGCTCCCACAGGGAATATTCGCTCTGCAGGGCCGTGACCGGCTGCACGGCATGCGCCCGGCGGATGGTGTCGCACCCGGCTTCCGACAGGCCGAAGTACAGCACCTTGCCCTCCTGGACCAGGTCCCGGACCGCGCCGGCCACGTCCTCGATGGGCGTGTTGGGGTCGACGCGGTGCTGGTACAGCAGGTCGATGCGGTCGGTACGCAAGCGCTTCAACGACGCCTCGACGACCTCGCGGATATGCTCCGGCCGGCTGTCGGTGCCGCTCAGCGGCCCCTTGCCCTCGCCGATGACGAAGCCGAACTTGGTGGCGATCTGCACCTGGTCGCGGCGGCCTTCCAGCGCGCGGCCCAGCAGTTCCTCATTGGTGTGGGGGCCGTAGACCTCGGCCGTGTCCAGGAAGGTGCAGCCCAGCTCGATGGCGCGGTGCAGGGTGGCGATGGATTCCGCGTCGTCCGGGCTGCCGTAGGCATGGGTCATGCCCATGCATCCCAGGCCCAGCGATGAAACCTCCAGGCCCTGCCGGCCCAGTTTGCGTCGTGTCAGCATGTCCAACTCCCGTTTGTATTCTTGTCGCGCCATCGTCACCGGCCGCTGTTGCCGCGGAAAAGATCCAGCGTGCGCTTGCGGGCCAACTGCGCGTCCTCAAGATTCGAGTCCGGCCGGCCGTCGTTGTTGAAGCCATGGCCGGAGTTCTCATAGATGTAGACCGGCACGTCCGGGTGCGCCTTCTGGAGGGTCGCCGCCACCTGATCGGCCGGGATGTGCTGATCCTTGCGGCCAAAATGACAGATGACCGGGCAGAGCGGCGTAAGGTCCACCAGACCGGCCATGCCGCCGCCGTAATAGCTGGACACCGCCGCCAGGCCCTGGACCGTGGCGGCCGCGCGCCAGGCGACGGTGCCGCCGTAGCAATAGCCCACCAGGAAGACGGGCCCCTTGGCCTTCAGCGCGTCGACGCAGGCCTGGATGTCGGCCACGGGGTTCTCGGCGCCGTTGGCCTGGGCGTACTGGCGGCCGACCGCGAAGCCATGCTCGTCATGCCCGGCTATGAAGCCCTTCTCCTGGCGGTCGAACATGGAGGGGGCGATGACCTCGAACCCCAGGGCGGCCCAGCGGGCCACGTCCTCGGCCACGTAGGAATCCAAGCCGAAAATCTCCTGGATGACGATGACGCCGCCCTGGCGCTCACCCTCCGGCTCGGCATGCAGGGCGGTGAACTCGAACCCGTCGATGGCGGAGCGCAGCGTGATGGTCGTGGCCATGTCGGCCTCCTGTCTGATGGAAAGACGTGTAGGGACTTAGCGTCCCGGGGGCTGGGCCGCCACCCGCATGCGCTCTTCCGCCGCGAGCTGGGCCGCCCCGGGCTGGGCAGTTCCGGGCTGGGGCGTCGCCAACGGGGCGACCGGCCCGGCGTCAGGGGCTAGCAGGTCGGCCAGGGGCGTGCCCATCGCGGCGCCGGCGTCGTGGCGCACCTGCTCGAAAATGCCGTGGACCTTGCGCTGCCAGGGCGCCTGGAGATGCCCCACGGACAGGAGGTCGCCCCACATGCCGAAGTCCAGCGCCAGGTACAAGTCGCTGAGGGTGGCGTCGTGCAGGTCGCGGGTGGCGACCCAGGCGCCGTCGGCGGTGCGGATGGTCCAGTTGGCGGCGCACAGCTGTTCCAGCATGCCGTCCACCGCCACCGCGCCCACCGGCACCCGGGCAATGACGTCGGCGCGCTTCAGGGCGTGGCCGTCGCGGGCGGCCAACATGAGTTCCCGCAGGATGGCCAGGGCCACCACCAGGCGCTGGGCCGGCGACAGGCCGGCGGGCCCCATCTCGGTGATGCGGCCGGAACGCCATTCGGGCAAGGCCGCCGTCACCTCCGCCCCGAACAGGATCAGGCACCACACCAGGTACAGCCACAACAGCACCGTGGGCAGTACCGACAGGGCGCCGTAGATGGTGGTGTAGGTATGGACCTGGCCGATGTAGAGGGCGAAGCCGACCTTCGCCACCTCCATGGCGACGCCGGCCACCACGCCGCCCACCATGGCGTCCTGCCAGCGCACCGGCCGGGTGGGGATGGCGAGATAGGTGAGGCCGAAGAAGGCCGTCTCCAGCAGGCCGGGCAGCACGCGGCGCACCAGTTCCACCACCACCGAGCCTTCGGCGCCCAGATAAGAGACGGCGACGGAGGACAGCGACAAACTGACGCCCAGCAGCAGGGGCGCCATGGTCAGCACCGCCCAGAAGGACAGCAACCGCACCAGCACCGAGTGCCGCTCACGGCTGCGCCAGATGGCGTTGTACGCCCCCTCGATGGAGAAGAAGAGCAGGATGGACGTGACCGCCAGGCCCAGCACACCCACCCCCGTCATGGTGCCGGCGTTGCTGACGAACTCATGCAGGCGGTCGTTCAGGTTCTCCCCCACCTGGGGCACCAGGTTCTCCAGCAGCAGCATCTCCGCCTCCGCCCGCAGCTTCTGGAAGGCGGGAAAGGCCTGGAAAATGGCGAAGCCCACGGTGAACAGCGGCACCACCGCCAAGAGGCTGGTGTAGGTGAGCGAGCCCACCGCCTGCAGGCAGTTGTCGCGATAGAAGCGGCGGACGGCGTAGCTGGTGACCCCGACGAAGGCCAGGACGAAGTGCTGCAGGGCATATGGCAGACGGTCGGTCAGCCGGGTCCAGGCCGTGGATTGGGTTCGCATTTCAGTCATGGGATCCCGCCCCCACCAAGGCTTCGAAGCGTAAAACTGCCAAGGGAAGACCTTTCGCGCGTGTATTCTAGGTGTGCGCAGATATAGGGCGCCCAGCCTTTGACCGCAAAACCGCTTCGTGTAGGATGCGCGCCTAATTTTCCGGAGAGAGACGGATGACCATTTCTACGGCAACCCCCGCCCCCGGGCCCGCCACTGGGACCCTGATGGCCGGCAAGCGCGGCCTGATCATGGGCGTTGCCAATGACCGGTCCATCGCCTGGGGCATCGCCAAGGCGGTCGCCGCCCAGGGGGCCGAGTTGGCCTTCACCTACATGGGCGACGCGCTGGCCAAGCGCGTGAAGCCCCTGGCCGAGCAATTGGGCGTGCCCCACGTCCTGCCCTGCGACGTCACCGACGAAGCCAGCATGGACGCGGTGTTCGCGACCCTGAAGGAGCAGTGGGGAACCCTGGACTTCGTGGTGCATGCGATCGGCTTTTCCGACAAGAACGAGCTGGACGGCCTGTACCTGAACACCTCCCGGTCTAACTTCGCGTTGACCATGGATGTTTCCTGCTACTCGTTCACCGCCATCGCCCAGCGGGCGGTGCCGATGATGACCAACGGCGGCAGCCTGCTGACCCTCAGCTATTATGGCGCCGAACGGGTGATGCCGCATTACAATGTGATGGGTGTCGCCAAGGCGGCGTTGGAGGCCAGCGTGCGCTACCTGGCGGCCGACCTGGGCCCCCAGAACATCCGCGTCAACGCCATCTCCGCCGGTCCCATCAAGACCCTGGCGGCCAGCGGCATCGGCGACTTCCGCGCCATCCTGAAGTGGAACGAGCTGAACGCCCCCCTGAAGCGCAACGTCACCATCGGTGAGGTCGGCAACTCCGCCCTCTATCTGCTGAGCGACCTGGGCAGCGGCGTCACCGGCGAAGTCCATCATGTCGACAGCGGCTACCACACTGTGGGCATGCTGGCGGTGGACAGTGCCGCGGAGACCTCGGCCCTGCTGCAGAGCCTGGTCAAGTCGGAAGGGTAAGCGGTCATGGCCGGTAACGGCATCGGAACGCAGTTCCGCTTCACCACCTTCGGCGAAAGCCATGGGGTGGCGCTGGGTTGCGTGGTGGACGGCGTCCCGCCCCTGATGGACCTGGACGAAGCCTGGATCCAGGGCTTCCTGGACCGGCGCAAGCCGGGGCAGTCGCGCTTCACCACCCAGCGGCGCGAGCCGGACGCGGTGCGCATCCTGTCGGGCGTGTTCGAGGGCAAGACCACGGGCACGCCCATCTGCCTGATGATCGAGAACGAGGACCAGCGGTCCAAGGACTACGGCGACATCAAGGACAAGTTCCGGCCGGGCCACGCCGATTACACCTATTGGGAGCGCTATGGCATCCGCGACTATCGCGGCGGCGGGCGCTCCTCCGCGCGCGAGACGGCGGCCCGGGTGGCGGCAGGCGCCGTCGCCCGCCGGGTGCTGGAGGCGGTGCCGGGTGGCGTGGCCATCCGCGGCGCGCTGGTGCAGGTGGGTCCCCACAAGGTGGACCGCACGCGCTGGGACTGGGATCAGGTGGACCAGAACCCCCTGTTCTGCCCTGACGCCGTGGCGGCGGAGGAATGGGCCGCCTACCTGGACGGCATCCGCAAGAACGGTTCGTCCGTGGGCGCGGTGGTCGAGGTGGTGGCGTCCGGCGTGCCGGCTGGCCTGGGTGAGCCCATCTACGACAAGCTGGACAGCGACCTGGCCCGCGCCATGATGACCATCAACGCGGTCAAGGGCGTGGAAATCGGCGCCGGCTTCGCTGTGGCCGAGCTGACGGGCGAGGAGAACGCCGACGAGATGCGGGCGGGCCCCGACGGCAAGCCCGTCTTCTTGTCCAATCATGCCGGCGGCATCCTGGGCGGCCTGTCCACAGGGCAGGACGTCATCGTCCGCTTCGCCGTGAAGCCCACCAGCAGCATCCTCACCCCCCGCCGCACCATGGATGTGCACGGGAACGAGACGGACATCCTGACCAAGGGCCGCCACGACCCCTGCGTCGGCATCCGTGCGGTGCCGGTGGGCGAGGCCATGATGGCCTGCGTGCTGGCCGACCATTGGCTGCGCTTCAGGGCTTACAAGTAGCGCCCTCAAGCGCCGGGCGGCGGACGCCGTCGCATCGTAGGGAAAACTTCTGAGCTGCTGTGAAAACGGCCCCGCCTGTCACCAGGCGGGGCCGTTTTGCTTGGAGGCGAACTCCGCCGGTTCACTTGCCGGCGATGGTGATGGTCAGGGTGTCGCTATAGCTGCCGGCGATGGCCTGGGCGTTGGCGGGCACCGTCACGGCGACGGTGGCGGTCTTGCCGAACTGGGCGTTGGAGCGGGTGACGTTCACGGTGCCGGTGCCGGACTGGCCGTCATAGATGGTGGTGTAGCTGACCGGCGGAACGGTCGGGCTGGTGCCGCGCAGGCTGCCGCCGTTGGCGGAGGCGACGGTGATGGTGTAGCCGGCGCCGTCGTTGCAGGTCTCGACCACGCTGCCGACCGTGACGTTGTTGGAACCGGCCAGGATGTTCAGCTGGGTCTGGGCATCGGTCACCGCCACCGTGCAGGTCTGGGCCACGGTGCCGCTCAGCTTGATGCTGCCCGAGGTGTCGGCCAGGGCCGGGACGGCGAACAGGACGGCGGCGATGGCGGCGGCGGCGAAGCGGATCATGACGAAGGTTCCTATCGGTTCGGCTGGGCTTGTTGCCCGTTTGCTTGATGCTTCCGTTATAAGCAATTCGAGTGCCACGCTCGCCATATGCTCGAGCCAGTTCGTTAACACATTGATATTGTTTGAGTATAAAGGACTAATCCCAATGCGGTCATTGACGCTAATGGAAGCGCCATTGCGATCTGCAATGTTCCATCTTTCAAATGTTCAGCAGAATCAATGCATTAGTATTTGCAGTCTGCCACCATACGGATACGAAAAAGGGCGCCCCGCGTGGGGCGCCCTCTTCCGAACCTGTGGGTGACCGTCGCTGGCGGCTTACTTGCCGGCGATGGTGATGGTCAGGGTGTCGGCGTAGCTGCCGGCGATGGCCTGGGCGTTGGCCGGGACCGTGACGGAGACGTTGGAAGTCTTGTTGAACTGGGCGCCGGAGCGGGTGACGGCGAAGCTGCTGCCCGAGCCGTTGGTGCCGTCGTAGCTGGTGGTGTAGCTGATGGCCTGGGCGCCGGTGGCGGAGGACTTCAGCGTGCCGTTGTTGGCCGAGGCGACGGTGATGGTGTAGCCGGCGCCGTCGTTGCAGTTCTCGACCACGCTGCCGACGGCGACGTTGCTGGAACCGGACAGGATGTTCAGGGTGGCGCCGGCATCGGTGACGGCCACGGTGCAGGTCTGGGCGACGGAGCTGTTCAGCTGGATGGTGCCCGAGGCGCCGGCGGCGGCGAAGGCGGGGGCGGCGGCGAACAGGGCGGCGACAGCGGCGGCGGCGGCGATGCGGATCATGATGAGGTTCCTATCGGTTCGGTGGGCGGCTTCAGCGGCCCCGGTTGGTTCATGCCTGGTTATAAGCACCCGCCGTGCCAACGCCGGGCCCGAACTGCCCACCAGCCACCAAAATCCAATGATTCCCGTGTCTTAAGGTGAATCACCACCCACACCAGCACTTAGTCCTTTGTCGTAAGCCTTGCGAGGTACGCCTTATTGATGCATCCAGCATCGCGCCCTAGGGATAGGGTCGCTCGCAATCATTGCATCATACTATGCAAAATGCATCAGGTGAGCCGCAGGGCCGCCGCCGCCATGGCACCGGGCCGGCCGTCGCCCACCGCCTGGCCATCCAGCGCCACCACCGGCCGCACCATGAGGCTGGAGGTGAAAAACACTTCTGTCGCGCGCGACAGGTCGGCCGGCGCCAGAGTCCGCTCCTCGCCCCCCAGGGCAGCCAGGACCGCCGCGCGCCGGGTACCCGGCAGGGCGCCGGACGGAAGCGGCGGGGTCACCAGGGCGCCATCCACCATCGCGAACAGCGTGGCGGCGGTGGCGCAGGCCACCTGCCCGGCGGTGTTGAGCAGCACGGCGTCGTCCGCGCCACGGGCCGTCGCCTCATTGCGCGCCAGGATTTGGTCCAGGTAGTTCAGGCATTTGACGCCGCTGAGGGGCGAATGCTCATTGCGGCGGGTGACGGTCGCGGTCACCACCCGTGCGGGCGGCAGCGGGGTGCCGGCGGGCGCGGCCGTGACCAGCAGGGTGGGCGCCGGAACGGCCGGGCGGGGCAAGCCGCGGGCGCCCGGCCCGGCGCTGACCGTCAAGCGCAGCGCACCGTCCGTGAGGTCGTTCGCGACGGCCGTGTCGGCCAGGGCGGCCGCCAGGATGGCCGGCGGCGGCAGGGGCAGGCCCAGCACGGTCGCCCCCCGGACCAGACGGGACAGGTGGGCGTCCAGCCGCACCACGGCCCCGTCCCGCCAGCACAACGTCTCAAACAACCCGTCACCCAGCAGGAAGCCCCGATCGGCCACGCCAATTCCGGCGGATGCCGCCGGCAGCAGGGCGCCATTCAGCCAGACCAGGCCCGTCATGCCGCCTCGCTTCCCGGTTCCGGCCCGGCCATCACCCCAGGCGGCGGCCAAGCCATGGCCGGGTCCAGCGCCGTCAGCAGGGCATGCGCCTTGACTAGGCTTTCCTCATATTCCGCCGCCGGGTCGCTGTCGGCGACGATGCCGCCACCGGCCTGCACCATCACCTGTCCCGCCGCCATGGCCAGGGTGCGGATGATGATGCTGCTGTCCATGGCGCCGTCCCAGCCCAGCCACAGGACGGATCCGCAATAGGGCCCGCGCCGCGCCGGCTCCAGCTCATGGATGATCTCCATGGCGCGGATCTTGGGTGCCCCGGTGATGGAGCCGCCGGGGAAGGTGGCGCGCAGCAGGTCGATGGCGCCCAAACCCGGCGCCAGCCGCGCCGTCACAACGCTGACCAGGTGATGCACGGTGCGGTAGCTTTCCAGCCCGCACAGCGTGGGCACGGTGACGGAGCCGACCACCGCCACGCGCGACAGGTCGTTGCGCATCAAATCGACGATCATCAGGTTTTCCGCCCGGTCCTTGGCCGAGGCCACCAGCTCCGCCGCCAAGGCGGCGTCCCGGGCGGGATCGGTGTTGCGGGGCCGCGTGCCTTTGATGGGCCGCGTCTCCACCCGCCCCTCCGCGTCCACCGCCAGGAAGCGTTCGGGTGACACGGATACCACAGCGCGGGCGTCTCCCCCTTTTGGACCCAGGTCCAGCAGGGCGGAAAAGGGAGCCGCGGCGCGGGCGCGGAGACGGAGATAGAGGTCCAGCGGCGCCACGCCCAGCGCCAGCGTGCCCAGGAAGCGCTGGGTGATGTTGGCCTGGTAGATGTCGCCGGCGGCGATGTAGTCCACCGTGCGGGCCACGGCGGCCTCATGATCCGCCCGGCTCCATCCCGCGCGCCAGCCGGGGGCGGCCAGCCACGGCCCCTCCCCCGCCGTCACCGCCGGGCGTGGGGTCGCCAACAGGTCGCGCCACTCCTCCGCTTCCGCCCAACGGGAAGACAGGACCCAGGCGCGGCCGGCGGCGTGGTCGATGGCGACGATGCGGTCGTAGAAGCCCACCGCCATGTCCGGCAGGCCGATGCCCTCGGCCCGGGGGGCCGGCAGCGTCTCCAGCTGGCCGCCCAGCTCATAGCCCAGGAACCCCACCGCCCCACCCCGGAAGGGCGGCAGGCCATCGGGCACCGGCGCGTCCCCCAGCCGGGCACGGCCGGCCTTCAGCAGGGCGCCCAGCGTGTCCAGGGCGTCCGCCCCCGCCGGCCGGCCGTCCACGGTGACAACGCCATCCGCGCACTCCACCCAGGCGTAGGGGGCGGCGCCGACATAGCTGTAGCGGGCGCGGGCGGCGGCGGCGGCGCCACCGTCCAGCAGGAAGGGCCGGGGCAGATGGGCCAGCCGGGCATAGGCCGCCACCGGGTCGGGCGGCGGGATTTCCAGCGCGACGATGCCGCCGGGCGATGCGGGATGGGGGGGCGTCATGAGCGCGGACCTTACCCCTTCCTCCCCCGCTTCGCCAACGCCGGCCTCGGCCAAAAGGCCGAAAGGGTGGGCATAGACATGAAGGCACAGAAGGGCATGGGTCCGCCTAAGCGGCCCTACCGCCCGGCCGCCTTGGCAATCCTCACGCGCTGTGGTGGTATGGCAGCCGGATTTTACGGCTTCCAGGAACCGCGTTCATGCGTTTCATCGTCCGGTTGTTCGCCCTTATCGGCCTGTTCGGGGTCCTGCTGACCGCGGGATTGATCCTGTTGGCCATCAAGGCGAAGGACAAGCAACCCACCCTGCCCCAATCCGTGGTGCTGGAGTTCAACTTCGAGCGCCCCCTGGCGGAGGCGCCGGGCGAGGATGGCTGGTCCAGCCTGCTCACCAGCCGCCGCGGCAGCGTGCGCGAAGTGATCGACGCGCTGGAACAGGCCGGCCGCGACCCCAAGGTCAAGGGCCTGGTGGCCAAGGTCGGCAACGCCAGCCAGGGCATCGGCACCACGCAGGAACTGCGCGACGCCATCGCCCGTTTCCGCGCCACCGGCCGCTTCGCCTACATCCACGCCGAAAGCTATGGCGACGCCGGCAGCGGCATGACCCCCTACTACCTCGCCAGCGCCTTCGACCAGGTGTGGCTGCAACCGGTGGGCACGGTGGGCATCACCGGCATCGCCGTCACCCAGACCTTCTTCCGGGGCGCCTTGGACAACATCGGGGTGCAGCCGCAGATCTCCAAGCGTGCCGACTACAAGACGGCGGCCGAGATGTTCGCCGAGAAGCAGGCCACCCCCGCCAACCGCGAGATGACGGAAAGCCTGGCCGGCGACCTTTACGACCAGATGGTGCTGGGCATCGCCGACGGCCGGCACCTGAATCCCGACGCGGTCAAGGCCGCCATCGACCACGCCCCGCTGCTGGACGGCGAGGCGCTGGCGTCCAAGCTGGTGGACAAGCTGGGCTATTTCGATGAGGTGGAGGCCGCCGCCAAGGAGCGGGCGGGCGGCAAGGCCGCCGGCGCCGACACGGTCGACCTGCTGACCTACGGCAAGATCGCCGGCAGCGCCTACACCCAGGGCCCCACCGTCGCCCTGATCGTGGGCGAGGGCGAGATCGTGCGCGGTGGCAAGGACGGCGGCGCCTTCAATGACGAGCCGTCGTTCGCCGCCAACCGCATCGCCGACGCCTTCGACACCGCCATCGAACAGTCCAACGTCAAGGCCATCCTGTTCCGGGTGAACAGCCCGGGCGGCAGCCCCGTGGGATCGGAGACCGTGCGCCACGCCGTGGACCGGGCCCGCAAGGCCGGCAAGCCGGTCGTCATCTCCATGGGCGACGTGGCGGGGTCCGGCGGCTATTGGGTCGCCATGGACGCCGACCGCATCGTGGCCCTGCCGGGCACCCTGACCGGGTCCATCGGCGTGCTGGGCGGCAAGTTCGTGGCCAAGGGCTTGGCGGACAAGCTGGGCGTGGGCGTGGACCAGGTGGCGCGCGGCGCCAACGCCACGATCTGGAGCCCGGCCAGCCCCTACACCGACAGCGAGGCCGCCCGCCAGGACGCCATGCTGGACGCCATCTACGCCCAGTTCACCGACGGCGTGGCCAAGGGCCGCAAGCTGGACATCGACAAGGTGCGTGAGCTGGCCAAGGGCCGCGTCTACACCGGCCGTCAGGCCAAGGATCTCGGCCTGGTGGACGCCCTGGGCGGCTATGACATCGCCCTGCAGCAGGTGCGCCAGGTGGCCGACATCCCCAGCAACGCCGACCTGCACATCGTCCAGTTCCCCCGACCCAAGAGCGGGTACGAGATGGTGCTGGACCTGTTCAACGGCAAGGCGGCGGCGGAGATGGCCAGCGTGGCCCAGGCGCGCGGGGCGGAGAAGGTGCTGGCCGACTACGGCCCCCTGCTGGACATGGTGCAGCCCATGGTCCGCGCCGCCAAGCGGCAGGAACAGGTGCTGATGATGCCGGACCTGAGCGTCAACGGCCCCGCCCGCTGACGATGATGAGAGGCGAACCCCCGGCCTGGACACCCGGGCCGGGGGTTTTCTTTTGAATTCATGCGGCTTGCCCTGGCAGGTGCGACAAATCGTCCCTATCTCACAGGCTCACAACGAACAGGCCCCATTGATGGACTTCCTTGCCGATCCCGGCGTCTGGCTCGGGCTCTTGACCCTGGTCTCCCTCGAGGTCGTCCTCGGCATCGACAATCTGGTCTTCATCGCCATCGTCGCCGACAAGCTGCCGGCGGAGCAGCGCAACCGTGTGCGCCTGGTGGGGCTGTCGCTGGCGCTGATCATGCGCCTGCTGCTGCTGTTCTCCATCTCCTGGATCGTGACGCTGACCCAGCCGCTGTTCAGCGTGGCCGGGGTCGCCCTGTCGGGACGCGACCTGATCCTGGTGCTGGGCGGCGCCTTTCTGCTGGCCAAGGGCACGATGGAGCTGCATGAGCGGCTGGAGGGGGCGCGGGGCACAAAGCCCCCAAGCCCAGCGCCGCCGCCACCGCCTTCTGGCGATCGGTGGTGCAGATCGTGCTGCTGGACGCGGTGTTCTCCCTGGACAGCGTCATCACCGCGGTGGGCATGGTGGATGAGCTGCCCATCATGGTGGCGGCCGTCTGTATCGCGATGGCGGTCATGCTGGTGGCGTCCAAGCCGCTGATGGCCTTCATTTCCCGCCATCCCACCGTCATCATCCTGGGCCTGGGCTTCCTGCTGATGATCGGCTTCAGCCTGGTGGCGGAGGGTCTGGGCCTGCACATCCCCAAGGGCTACCTCTACGCCGCCATCGGCTTCTCCATCCTGATCGAGGCCGCCAACCAGCTGGGCCGGCGCAAGCGGGCCCCACCCAAGGCCGCCGGGCGCGAGGCCCTGCTGCGGGGCTTGCGTGACACGCCCGACGGAAGGGTGACCATCACGGATGCCCAGGGCCAGGTGCGGGCCACCGTCTCCACGGCCGACGCGCTGGCGCTTCTCGATCAGCACTGAGCGCCCCCCATTGGCGGCGCGGCAGGCGGCGGCGCGGCAGGCGGCGTGGCGTCAGTCGCGCCGGGCGCCGATCAGGAATTCCTTGTTGCCCTCGGGACCCAGGATGGGGCTGGGATCCACGCCCAGGACGGTCCAGCCGGGGCGGGCGGACAGCCAGGCGACCACGGCGTCGCAGACCTCCTGGTGCAATTCGGGTTCCCGTACCACGCCGCCCTTGCCCACGCGGCCCTTGCCCACCTCGAACTGCGGCTTGATCAGGGCCACCAGCCGGCCGCCGGGCCGCACCAGGTCCAGGGCCGCCGGCAGCACGGTGGCCAGGCCGATGAAGCTGGCATCGCACACCACCATGCCGATGGGGTCGGGGATCTCATGGGCGGTCAGGTGCCGCGCGTTGGTCTTTTCCATGACCACCACACGCGGGTCGGTACGAAGCTTCCACGCCAGCTGGCCGTGACCCACGTCCACGGCGTAGACCTTGGCGGCGCCGCGCGTCAGCAGCACATCGGTGAAGCCGCCCGTGCTGGCGCCCACGTCGATGGCGGTCACACCCGTCGGATCGAAACCGAAATGATCCAGGCCGTGCACCAGTTTCAGTCCCCCGCGCGACACCCAGGGATGATCCTGGCCCTTCAGCGACAGGGACTTGTCGGCGGGTATGGTCTGGCCCGGCTTGTCGATGCGCAGGGTGTCCGCATAGACCAGGCCGGCCAGCACAAGGGCCTGGGCCCGGGCGCGGCTCTCCACCAAGCCGCGTTCCACCAGGGCCTGGTCCACACGGATTTTCCCGGCCTTCCGGGCCTTCTGCAGGGTTTCGTCCGACATCAGGCGCCAGGCGTCCTCACCTGAGCGTTGGCCCCCAGCGCCTTGAGCACGGTGTCGACGATGCCGTTGGCGTTGAGGCCGGCCTCGTCATACTGCTTGGCCGGGTTGTCGTGTTCCTGATAGCGGTCGGGCAGCACCATGGGGCGGAACTTCAGGCCGTTGTCGAACAGCCCCTCCTCCGCCAGGAACTGCATGACCTGGGCGCCGAAACCGCCCACCGAGCCTTCCTCGATGGTCACCAGCACATCATGCTCAACCGCCAGCCGGCGCACCAGTTCCCGGTCGATCGGCTTGGCGAAGCGCGCGTCCGCCACCGTCGTCGACAGACCCCGCGCCGCCAAATCCTCTGCCGCCTTCACGGCCTCGCCCAGGCGCGTGCCCAGGCTCAGGATGGCCACCGCGTTGCCCTCACGGACGATCCGGCCCTTGCCGATGGGCAGCACCTCGCCCTTCTCCGGCATCTCCACGCCCACGCCCTCGCCGCGCGGGTAGCGCAACGCGATGGGGCCGGCGTCATAGGCCACCGCGGTCGCCACCATGTGCACCAGCTCCGCCTCGTCCGCCGCCGCCATCACCACCATGTTGGGCAAGCAGCACAGGTAGGCCAGGTCGAAGGCGCCGGCGTGCGTCGCCCCGTCCGCCCCCACCAGGCCCGCCCGGTCCATGGCGAAGCGCACGGGCAGGTTCTGGATCGACACGTCGTGCACCAGCTGGTCATAGCCACGCTGCAGGAAGGTCGAGTAGATCGCCACGAAGGGCTTGTACCCCTCCGTCGCCATGCCCGCCGCGAAAGTCACCGCGTGCTGCTCCGCGATGCCCACGTCGAAGGTGCGCGTGGGGAAGGCCTGGCCGAACAGGTCCAGTCCCGTGCCCGACGGCATCGCCGCCGTGATCGCCACCACCTTGTCGTCCGCCTTCGCCTCCTTCATCAGCGCGTCGGCGAAGACACGGGTGTAGGTCGGCGCGTTCGCCTTGGCCTTGGCCTGGGCGCCCGTCACCACGTCGAAGCGGCCCACCGCGTGCAGCTTGTCGGCCGACGCCTCGGCCGGCGCGTAGCCCTTGCCCTTCTGCGTCACCGCGTGGATCAGCACCGGGCGGCCGTTCGGCTCGTCCCGGATGTTCTCCAGGATGGGCACCAGCTGGTCCAGGTCATGACCGTCGATGGGGCCCACGTAGTAGAAGCCCAGCTCCTCGAACAGCGTCCCGCCCATGACCATGCCGCGGGCGTATTCCTCAACCCGCCGCGCCGCGTTCTGCAGCGGCCGGGGCAGGTGTTCCGCCACCTGGCGGCCGATGTCCCGCAGGTTGCGGTACTGGCTGCTGCTGACCAGCTTCGCCAGGTAGCCCGACACCGCACCCACCGGCGGGGCGATCGACATGTCGTTGTCGTTCAGGATCACCACCAGGCGCGAGCCCAGCGCGCCGGCGTTGTTCATCGCCTCATACGCCATGCCGGCGGAGATCGACCCGTCGCCGATCACGGCGATGACGTGGTTGTTCCCGCCGCCCAAGTCCCGCGCCACCGCCATGCCCAGCCCGGCCGAGATGGAGGTGGAGCTGTGCGCGGCACCGAACGGGTCGTACTCGCTCTCCGACCGCCGGGTGAAGCCCGACAGCCCGCCGCCCTGCCGCAGCGTGCGGATGCGGTCGCGCCGGCCCGTCAGGATCTTGTGCGGGTAGGCCTGGTGGCCCACGTCCCAGATGATGCGGTCCGCCGGCGTGTCGAACACGTAGTGCAGCGCCACCGTCAGTTCCACCACACCCAGGCCGGCACCCAGGTGCCCGCCCGTCACCGACACCGCGTCGATGGTCTCGGACCGCAGCTCGTCCGCAACCTGACGCAGCTGCTCAGGGCGCAGCGCGCGCAGGCGCTCAGGCGTCGGACACTGGTCCAACAACGGGGTCTTCGTCGCCATTCATCGGCTCCCAATCAAACTTTTCTTTAAGACCGCCGATCCACAACGAAGCGCGCCACCGCCTGCAACATCGACGCCCGGCCCTCAAAAATCTCCAGATGCCGCGTGGCCTGGTCGGCCAACCGCCCGGCCTGGTCGCGCGCCCGTTCCAGCCCCAGGATGGACACGAAGGTCGCCTTGCCCGCCGGCTTGTCGCGGCCCACGGACTTGCCGGTCTCGGCCTCCGTCCCGTCCACGTCCAGCAGGTCGTCGGCGATCTGGAAGGCCAGGCCCAGATCGTGGGCGTAGGCCTGCAGGGCATGGAACTGCGGCGGCGAGGCGCGGCCCAGGATGGCGCCGGCCGTGGCGGCGAAGGCGATCAGCTCGCCGGTCTTCAGCCGCTGCAGCCGGGTGATGGCGCCGATGTCCAGGGTCTGGCTTTCGGCGATCAGGTCCAGCATCTGCCCGCCCACCATGCCGCGCGGGCCGGAGGCCTTGGCCAGGGCCGAAACCAGAGCGCAGCGCACCCGGGGGTCCTCATGCGTCTCGGGGTCGGTCATCACCTCGAACGCGGCCGTCAGCAGGGCGTCACCCGCCAGGATGGCGGTGGCTTCGTCGAACTGACGGTGCACCGTGGGCCGGCCGCGCCGCAGGCTGGCGTCGTCCATGGCCGGCAGGTCGTCATGGATCAGGGAATAGCAGTGCACGAACTCCACCGCCGCGGCCACGCGCAGGGCGCAGGCCGGGCTGACGCCGAACAGGCGGGCGCTTTCCATGACCAGGAAGGGCCGCAGCCGCTTGCCCCCGCCCAGGCAGCCGTAGCGCATGGCCTCATACAGCTTGGCTTCCGCCATGCTGCTGCGGGGCAGCAGGATGTCGATGGCGGTTTCCACCTGTTCGACGGTGTCCGCCATGGCGGCGGTGAGGGTTTTGGGCAGGCTGGGCATCAGGGACACTCGGGCGTAAGGGTACGGGCTTAGTCGATGCGGGCCGGTTCCGTGCCCACCGTTCCGTCACCGCCCAGGGTGATGCGGTCGACCTTTTCCTGGGCCTCCCGCAGCTTCCCCTCGCAATGGCGCTTCAGCAGGGTTCCGCGTTCATAGAATCCGATGGCGTCGTCCAGCTTGGCCTTGCCGTCCTCCAACTGGCGCACGATGCGTTCCAGCTCACCCAAGGCGTCCTCGAAACTCATGGCCTTGATATCGGCCGGCAGGGTCAGTTCAGTCATGAGGTGTCCACATCAACGCGGGAAACGGCAAAACGGCAACGGCGCCAGCGGCGCCGTAAATCACAGGCAAACGACTGTAGGACCGCCCGGCACCCCGCCGCAAGCATCCTGGCCGGGAGGCTGTCCTATCACGGGAGGAGACTTGGCGTCCCGTCCCCTCAAACCTCCATCAGCATGCCCACATGGGCGGCGACGCAGGACGCCAGCGCCGCCGGATCATAGCCCCCTTCCAGGGAAGAGACCAAGCGGCCCTGGCAATGCCGGTCGGCGATGGCCGCGATCTCGGCCGTCGCCCAGGCGAAATCATCCTCGACCAAGGCGAGGTCGGCCAGCGGGTCGGCGCGATGGGCGTCGAAGCCGGCGGAAATGAAGATAAGTTCCGGAGCGAAGGCGTCCAGGGCCGGCAACAGCCGCGACGCCATGCCGTCGCGGAATTCCGCGCCAGTGGAACCCGCGCGCAACAGTACGTTGACCACGGTCCCGTAATCCCCCCGGTCCCCCAGGGCCCCCGTGCCGGGGTAAAGCGGCCATTCGTGGGTGGAGCCGTAGAACAGGTCGGGGTCATGTTCCGCCAGGGTCTGGCTGCCGTTGCCGTGGTGCACGTCGAAATCGACGATGGCCACGCGGCGCAGACCATAGGCGAAGCGGGCGTGCTCCGCCCCGACGCCGACGTTGTTGAACAGGCAGAAGCCCATGGACTGCCCCGGTTCGGCATGGTGGCCCGGGGGACGGATGGCGCAGAAGGCGTTGCGCACCTCCCCCGCCATCACCGCGTCCACGGCGGCGCAGACGGCACCCGCCGCGTGCAGCGCCGCCTCGAATGAGCCGGGGGACAGGACCGTGTCACCGTCCAGCGACACGATGCCGGTGATGGGGGTCGCGGCCTGCAGGCGGGCCACCAGGTCGGGTGTGTGCACCCGTTCCACCTGGTCCAGGGTGGCGCGCGGCGCCTGGCGGCGATCCAGATATTGAAAGCGTTCGGCGTCCAGCGCGCGCAGCACCGCCGACAGGCGGCCAGGGTTTTCCGGATGCCCCGGCCCCGTCTCATGCTCCAGGCAGGACCAATGGGTGAACAACGCCGTCGCCATGGTGACCGTTTCCTCGAATGCCCGCCTTATTATCCGCCCGGCATCATCACCGATGCGCCCGACCGGCCGCCAGTGGCTTACCAACGGCCGTCCTTGAAGAATGATCCAGATCAGGCCGGACCAGCCCGGCGTATCGTGAAGGTCAGCACCCCGTCCGCCTCATCCGCCGACAGCAGGGCGTGCCCGGCCGACTGGCAGAAGGCCGGCACGTCGCGCCGGGCGGCCTGATCGGTGGCCAGCAGGGTCAGGATGTCGCCCGGGGCCATGGCCATCAAGGCCTTGCGCGCCCTCAGGACCGGCAACGGGCAGACCAGGCCCTTGGCATCCAGGCTGCGATCCCCACTCATCGCGGCGCCTTCACGGCGGCGGCGGCCAGGAACAGCCAGCCCAGGATAAAGCTGAGGCCGCCCAGGGGCGCCACGGCCCCAAGCGCGCTGGGACCCCACCACCCCAGGCCATAGAGCGCCCCGCCAAAAAGGACCGCGCCCAGCAGGAACAGCCAACCGGCCAGGGCCGCGAAGGGACGGTGCAGCAGGTGCCCGCCCAGCGCCGCCGCCACCACGACAGCCACATGCATCAGCTGGTACTGGCTGGCCGTCTGCCACAGGCCGACGGCGTGGGCGTCGCGCACGGCGGAGAGGCCATGGACGGCATAGGCGCCGGCCGACACCGCCAGCGCGCCGATGATCCCCGCGATCGCCAACCGCAGCCGGGCGTCCCCTGTCAGCATTCCCCTACCCTTTCCAATCAAGACGGTGAGGCAGGATATGAGACGGGGACGGCGGAACCGCAAGCGCGTTCCGGAAACGCGGACGGGCCGCCCCAGGAAGGGACGGCCCGCCACTGAAACATCCCGCTGTCAGCCGACCAGCTTGGCGGCGATGGTGGCCACGTGGGCGCCTTGGAAACGGGCGCCGGCCAGTTCGTTCTCGCTGGGCTGGCGCGAACCATCGCCGTTGGCGATGGTGGTGGCCCCATAGGGGCTGCCGCCCGTCACCTCGGCATTGTTGGTCTGGCCCTGGAAGCTGTAGGGCAGGCCGACGATGACCATGCCCTGGTGCAGCAGCGTGGTGTGGAAGGACAGGATGGTGCTTTCCTGGCCGCCGTGCTGGGTGGCGGACGACGCGAACACGCTGCCGACCTTGCCGATCAGCGCGCCCTTGAACCAGAGGCCGCCCGTCTGGTCCAGGAAGTTGCGCATCTGCGAGGCCATCATGCCGAAGCGGGTGGGGGTGCCGAAGATGATGGCGTCGTACTGCGGCAGTTCATCCACCGTGGCGACGGGGGCCTCCTGGTCCAGCTTGATGCCGGCCTTCTGCGCCACGTCCACCGGCACCAGTTCCGGCACCCGCTTCACCACCACCTCGGTGCCGGGCACGGACTTGGCGCCCTCGGCCACCGCCTTGGCCATCGTCTCGATGTGGCCGTAGCTGCTGTAGTAGAGGACGAGAACCTTGGCCATTGCCATCTCCATCAATTGGTTGGGCCGGGCGGTCCGGCCGGGCGCCTGGTGCGTTTCGGATCGCGCGGCGTTGCGATGGATGGACCATAGCCGCGTTCCGCATTGCGGATAATCCGGTGACTGGGCATAAAATTGTTCCACGCCCCGCAACAATCCTGGCACCGGCTTCCAAGGACTGACGCATGGACCGTCTGGATGACATGGCCCTGTTCGCCCGCGTGGCGGAGACCCGCAGCTTCACCGTGGCCGCGGCCAAGCTGGGCCTGTCCCGCTCCGCCGCCAGCCGGCGCATGACGGATCTGGAGGCGCGGCTGGGCGCCCGGCTGCTGAACCGCACCACGCGGCGCATCAGCCTGACCGAGGCGGGGGAGACCTACCTGGTCCGGGTGCAGCAGATCCTGGCCGACGTGGATGAGGCGGACCGGTCGGTGGCCAGCCTGCAGGCGGCGCCGCGCGGTGTCCTGAAGGTTGCCGCGCCCATGAGCTTCGGGATGCAGCACCTGGGCCCGGCCATCGCCGACTTCCTGTCCGCCTTCCCGGATATCGAGGTGGAGATGGACCTGAACGACCGCTTCGTCGACCTGGTGGACGAGGGATATGATGTGGCAGTGCGCATTGGGCAGTTGAAGGACAGCTCGCTGGTGGCCAAACGCATCTGCCCCGCCCGGGTGGTGCACGCCGCCAGCCCGGCCTATCTCACCCGCCGGGGCGTGCCCCGCGCGCCCGAGGACTTGGCCCAGCACGACTGCCTGATCTACACCAACATTCCGCAAGGGGCGCAGTGGCCGTTCCGCGCCACCCCGCTGACCCCCGGGGCGGCACGCGGCGGCAACCACGACCCCGACGCCGCCACCCGCCTGGTGAAGGTCAACGCCCGCCTGCGCGCCAACAACGGCGACGTGCTGCTGGAGGCCGCCTGCGCCGGCGTGGGCATCGTGGCGCTGCCCACCTTCATCTGCGGCAAGGCCCTGGCGGAGGGCCGGGTGGTGCCCATCCTGCAGGAATGGGCGGTGACGCGCAGCGCCATCAACGCCGTCTTCCCCGCCAACCGCCACCTGTCGTCCAAGGTGCGCGTCTTCGTCGATTTCCTGGCCGACCGCTTCGGCCCCAATCCCTATTGGGACGTGGGCTTGAAGCTGGGGTAAGGCGCGCCACCCTACCCCGAACCCGCATGCGGGAGCGAAGCGACAAGGACGCGGCCCGACTAAAACATAAGGGGGCCGCCGGAGATTTCCGGGGAGCGCAGCGGACTGGAAATCGAGGATAGCCAAGGGGTGGACGCCCCGCCGGCGCTTGAGGCGAACCATACACGAAATTAAAAACGGCGGATCAGGTTTGGGCCCCTGAGGGCATCCATCCTGGTCCGCCGTTTTTTCTCAGTCGGATGGGCAAAAGCCTCGAAACCGCATCCAGGGCGGCCGCTTTGCCGCGATAGATCCGACCGTGTTTCCGGACGTCCCGCCATGCCGGGGGCTTCGTTCGGTTCAAGCGCGGGCTGTGACGCCCGCCTCCTGAAACGAAGCGTGCGCCTGGCAGGCCATGGGGTCAAACGCCGATCGGGCATGCCGCAAAGCAGCGGCCGCCCGCCCAGGACATACCGGGTTAACAGACGCCCGGCCGCGTCCTTGACCTTACGCCTCCGGGGTACTCCCCCCGCGAACCCGCTATTGCTGCAACCCGCCCATCCGGGCGGTTCATATGCCGCAAAACATCCTCGCTTGACATGGAAAGGGGAGTGGCTACTTAAAGGGTACTGATTTGGTCCGGATTGCCGGACCGGATTTTCACCCAGGCGCAGGACCCCAAACCACGTGATCCGGCTGAGCAAATTGACGGACTACGCAGTCGTGGTGATGACCGCGATGATCCAGGGCGACGGCGGCCCGCATACCGCCATCTCGCTCGCGGAGCGTACCGGCCTGCCGGCCCCCACCGTGTCCAAGATCCTGAAGCTGCTGGCCCGCGACGGCCTGATGGCCTCGCACCGGGGGGCCACCGGCGGATACCGCCTGGCCCGCGCACCCGATGCCATCAACGTGGCCCAGATCATCGCCGCCATCGACGGCCCCATCGCCCTGACCGACTGTGTCGAGGGGGCGGCCGGGGCTTGCGGGGTGGAGAGCCTGTGCCCCCGCCGGGGCAACTGGGACCGGGTGAACCGCGCCGTCCGCGGCGCGTTGGAAGGCGTCAGCCTGGCCGACATGGCCCGGCCGTCGTTCCCCGACCCCGTCCTGCCCAAGGCGGCGCCGGCACTGCCGGCCACCGCCGACGCTATTTGATTTCGAGGAAGAGCGAAAACATGGCCGCCACCGAACAGACCGTCGAACAGGTCCGCGCCGTCACGGAGCAGAAGTACAAGTACGGCTTCACGACCGAGATCGAGTCCGACCTGGCGCCCAAGGGCCTGAACGAGGACATCGTCCGCTTCATCTCCGCCAAGAAGGGGGAGCCGGAGTGGCTGCTGGAATGGCGCCTGCAGGCCTACCGCCACTGGCTGACGATGGAGGAGCCGACCTGGGCCATGGTCGACTTCCCCAAGATCGACTACCAGGACAGCCATTATTACGCGGCACCCAAGGCCGCCAAGGACAAGCCCAAGTCCCTGGACGAGGTCGATCCCGAGCTGCTGGCCACCTATGAGAAGCTGGGCATCCCGCTGAAGGAACAGGCCATCCTGGCCGGTGTCGAGGGTGCCGGTGAGATGCCGGCCGTGGCCGTGGACGCCGTGTTCGACAGCGTGTCGGTCGCCACCACCTTCAAGAAGAAGCTGGAGGAGAAGGGCATCATCTTCTGCTCCATCTCCGAAGCCATCCGCGAGCATCCGGAGCTGGTGCGCAAGTACATGGGCTCGGTCGTGCCCTACTCCGACAACTACTACGCCACGCTGAACTCCGCCGTGTTCACCGACGGGTCGTTCGTCTACATCCCCAAGGGCGTGCGCTGCCCCATGGAGCTGTCGACCTATTTCCGCATCAACGCCTCCAACACCGGGCAGTTCGAGCGCACGCTGATCATCGCCGACGAGGGCAGCTACGTCAGCTATCTGGAGGGCTGCACCGCCCCCATGCGCGATGAGAACCAGCTGCACGCCGCCGTGGTGGAACTGGTGGCCATGGATGACGCGACCATCAAGTATTCCACCGTCCAGAACTGGTACCCGGGCGATGAGAACGGCAAGGGCGGCATCTACAACTTCGTGACCAAGCGCGGCGCCTGCCGCGGCAAGAACTCCAAGATCAGCTGGACGCAGGTGGAGACGGGTTCCGCCATCACCTGGAAGTACCCCAGCTGCATCCTGCAGGGCGACAATTCGGTGGGCGAGTTCTACTCGGTCGCCATCACCAACAACTACCAGCAGGCCGACACCGGCACGAAGATGATCCACATCGGGAAGAACACCCGGTCGACCATCGTGGCCAAGGGCATCTCCGCCGGCAAGGCGCAGAGCACCTATCGCGGCTTGGTGCGCATCCTGCCCAAGGCCGAGGGCGCCCGGAACTACACCCAGTGCGACAGCCTGCTGATCGGCGACAAGTGCGGGGCCCACACCGTGCCCTACATCGAAAGCCGCAACCGCACCGCCCGGGTGGAGCATGAGGCCACCACCGCCAAGATCAGCGAGGACCAGCTCTTCTACTGCCGCGCCCGCGGCCTGTCGGAAGAGGACGCCGTGGGCCTGATCGTCAACGGCTTCTGCCGCGAGGTCTTGAAGGAGCTGCCCATGGAGTTCGCGGTCGAGGCGCAGAAGCTGGTCGCCATCAGCCTGGAAGGCAGCGTGGGCTGAGGGCGCCGCAACCGCCCCTGTCCACCCAAGCCGCACACGACATTCGGTTTCAAGGAACGTTTCAAGATGCTGGAAATCAAGAACCTGCACGCCACCGTCGACGGCAAGGAAATCCTGAAGGGGATCAACCTGACCATCAACCCGGGGGAGGTGCACGCCATCATGGGCCCCAACGGCTCCGGCAAGAGCACGCTGTCCTATGTGCTGTCCGGCCGCGACGGCTATGAGGTGACCGAGGGTTCCGTGACCTTCCAGGGCAAGGACCTGCTGGCCATGGAGGCGGAAGAGCGGGCGGCGGAAGGCGTGTTCCTGGCCTTCCAGTACCCGGTGGAAATCCCCGGCGTGTCCAACACCACCTTCCTGAAGACGGCGCTGAACGCCGTGCGCAAGCACAAGGGCCTGCCCGAGCTGGACGCCATGCAGTTCCTGAAGCTGATCCGCGCCAAGGCCAAGGCCTTGAACATGAACGACGACATGATCAAGCGCGCCGTCAACGTCGGCTTCTCGGGCGGTGAGAAGAAGCGCAACGACATCCTGCAGATGGCCATGCTGGAGCCCAGCTTCGCCATCCTGGACGAGACCGACAGCGGCCTGGACATCGACGCCCTGAAGCTGGTGGCTGATGGCGTGAACAGCCTGCGCAGCCCCGAGCGCTCCATGCTGGTCATCACCCACTACCAGCGCCTGCTGAGCTACATCGTGCCGGACCACGTGCACGTGCTGGCCTACGGCAAGATCGTGCGCAGCGGCGGCAAGGAGCTGGCGCTGGAGCTGGAAGCCAAGGGCTACGCCGAATTCGGCTCGCCCGAAGCCGCCTGAGGGGAACGCGCGCCATGGCCGCCATCGCCACCCTGAAAGACCTGTACGAGACCCTGAGCCCCGGCCTGCCCGGCGCCGGCGCCGCCGGCCTGGACCGGCTGCGCGCCGACGGCTACGCCCGCTTCCTGGCCGACGGCATCCCCACGCCCAAGGTCGAGGGCTGGAAGTACACCAACCTGCGCGACCTGGCCGGCGTCAGCCTGGCGCCCGCGCAAGGCGCCGCGAACACGGACCTCGCCCTGCCCAGCGTGGCACCGGGCGAGACGCATCGCCTGGTGTTCGTGGACGGCCGGTTCAACGCCGCCCTGTCCGCCGTCGGCACCCTGCCCCAGGGTGTGACCCTGGACAGCTTGCGCGGCCTGATCGAGGCCTCCCCGGCGTACGCGGCCGAAGTGCTGGACCGGTTCCCGGCGCCCAAGTCCGACACCGGCTTGCGCGTCGGCCCCAACCCCGGCCGTGGCCAGGCGCTAGGCCTTGTCGGCCTGAACGGCGCCTTCCTGGCCGAGGGTGCGGTGCTGACCGTGGGTGAGGGCGTGACGCTGGCCCAACCGGTGGAGTTCGTCTTCATCGCCACCGCCGCCGATGGCGCCTGGCATCCCCGCCTGCTGATCGACGTCGCCGCCGGCGCCAAGGTGACGGTGGCCGAGCACCATGTGGCCCGGGGTGGCGGTGCCACCTTCGCCAACATCGTCAGCGGCGTGCGCGTCGGCGAAGGCGCCATCCTGCGCCACGCCAAGTTCCAGGAGGAGGCCGAGACGGCCCTGCACCTGGCGTCCGTCACCGCCACGGTGGCGGCGTCGGGCACTTACGAGACCTTCGTGCTGACCACCGGCGGCCGCCTGGCCCGCACCGACGTCCAGGTGCGCCTGGAAGGGCCGGGCGCCAGCACCCGCGTCTCCGGCGCCTATGGCGTGGACGGCAGCCGGCATGCCGACTTCACCAGCCTGATCGACCATGTCGCCGCCAACTGCACCAGCCGCGAGGTGGTGAAGGGCGTCATCGACGGGCGTGGCCGCGCCGTGTTCCAAGGCAAGATCATCGTGCGGCCGGACGCGCAGAAGACGGACGGCCACCAGCTGAACCGCGCCCTGCTGCTGTCCGACACGGCCGAGATCGATGCCAAGCCGGAGCTGGAGATCTACGCCGACGACGTGAAGTGCAGCCACGGCGCCACCGCCGGCGAGTTGGATGAGGAGGCGCTGTTCTACCTGCGCGCCCGTGGCATCCCCGCCGACACCGCCCGCGCTCTGCTGATTGCCGCCTTCCTGGACGAGGTGGCGGAGGAGATCGGCGATGAGCGCCTGCGCGCCTATGCCATGGCGCGCATCCAGGAGCGCATCGGCCGTCTGACGGGCATCACAGTCGACACCGACGTCCCGGTGTTAGGGGAGTGACCTCATGGACACCCGGATTCTGACGAACGCCCCGTACGATGTGGAGAAGGTCCGCCAGGACTTCCCCATCCTGACGCGCCTGGTGCATGAGAAGCCGGGCCGTCCGGGCAAGCCCCTGGTCTATCTGGACAATGCCGCCAGCGCGCAGAAGCCGCGCGCCGTCATCGACGCCATGGCCAATTTCATGGCGCACGACTACAGCAACGTCCATCGCGGCGTGCACTACCTGTCCCAGGTGGCGACCAACCTGTATGAGGCGACGCGCGTCAAGACGGCCACGTTCCTGAACGCGCCCTCGCCCGACACCATCGTCTTCACCCGCAGCGCCACCGAGGCCTTCAACCTGGTGGCCAGCAGCTGGGGCGGCGCCCACCTGAAGGCGGGTGACGAGATCATCCTGAGCGTGATGGAGCATCACGCCAACATCGTGCCCTGGCAGCTGCTGCGCAGCCGCACCGGCATCGTCATCAAGGTGGCGCCGGTGCTGGACGATGGCACGCTGGATCTGGAGGCGCTGGCCCGGCTGCTGGAAAGCCCCAAGGTCAAGCTGGTGTCCATCACCCACGGCAGCAACGTGCTGGGCACGGTGACGCCGGCGGCGGAGATCGCCCGCATGGCGCATGCGGCCGGCGCCAAGGTGCTGTTCGACGGCAGCCAGGCGGCCGTGCACATGCCGGTGGACGTGCAGGCCATCGACGCCGACTTCTACATCATGACCGGGCACAAGCTGTACGGGCCCACCGGCTTCGGCGTGCTGTACGGCAAGGCCGAACTGCTGGAGTCCATGCCCCCCTACCAGGGCGGCGGCGACATGATCCAGACGGTGACCTTCGAGGAGACCACCTTCCGCGAGGTGCCGCACCGGTTCGAGGCCGGCACGCCACCCATCGTGGAGGGCATCGGCTTCGGCGCCGCCATCGACTACGTGACGGCCCTGGGCATGGGCGCCATCCATGCCCATGAGCAGCGCCTGCTGGCCTACGCCACGGAGAAGCTGCGGGCCATCCCCGGCCTGCGCATCATCGGCACCTCGCCCACCAAGGCGGCCATCCTGTCCTTCACCATCGAAGGCGTGCATCCGCACGACATCGGCACCCTGGTCGACCGGGCCGGTGTGGCGGTGCGGGTGGGCCGGCACTGCGCCGAGCCGCTGATGGAGCGCTTCGGCGTGGGCGCCACGGCGCGCGCCAGCTTCGCCCTGTACAACACCGAGGCCGAGGCCGACGCCCTGGTGGATGCCGTGCGCGCGGTGAGGGAGTTCTTCAACTGATGTTCGACGATCTGCGCGACCTGTACCAGGAAGTGATCCTGGACCATGGCAAGCACCCCCGGAACTTCGGGAAGCCCGAAAGCTTCAACCGCATGGCCCGGGGCGAGAACCCGCTGTGCGGCGACAAGATCAACGTCTACCTCAGCATCGGCCCCGACGGCCTGGTCCAGGATGCGCGTTTCGACGGCCGTGGCTGCGCCATCAGCCAGGCCAGCGCCTCGCTGATGACCGAGACGCTGAAGGGCAAGACGGAAGCGGAAGCCGAGGCCCTGTTCGGCCACTTCCACGACATGTGCACCAAGGACGACCATGAGCACACCGACCATGGGCATCTGGACCCGGAGGCGGTGGAGAAGCTGGACGTGCTATCGGGTGTGCGGGAGTTCCCCATGCGCGTGAAGTGCGCGACCCTGGCCTGGCACACCATGCACGCCGCCATCCACGGCGATGAAAAGACGACGACGGAGTAAGCGAGATGTCTGGAGCCGAACGCCCCATCGCGCCGGATGTCACCCTGCAGGCGCCGGCCACCATCCCGGATGAGGACAAGCTGCCCCCGGACGCCCCCCTGGCGAGGCGTGACGGAGGCGCTGAAGACCGTCTATGACCCGGAAATCCCGGTGAACATCTATGAGCTGGGCCTGATCTACCGCTGTGACATCGACGCGGAAGGCCAGGTCGAGATCGACATGACGCTGACCGCACCGGGCTGCCCCGTGGCGGGCGAAATGCCTGGCCAGGTGCAGGGCGTGGTGGGCAGCGTCGACGGGGTCAAGGACGTGACCGTGAACCTGGTGTGGGAGCCGGCCTGGAACCCCAGCCTGATGTCCGACGAGGCGCGCGTCGCCCTCAACATGTTCTGACGTGTGGAGACCTGAATCATGAGCCGCATGGAACGCCCGAAAGCGATGAGCCTGACCGATGCCGCCGCAAGCCGCGTCAAGGAGATCATGGCCCAGCGTGAGACACCGGCCGTGGGCCTGCGCGTGGGCGTGAAGGCGCGCGGCTGCTCGGGCCTCAGCTATTTCATCGAGTACGCCGACGCCAAGAAGCCCTTCGAGGAAGTGGTGGAGGAGAAGGGCGTGACCCTGCTGCTCGACCCCGCCTCCACCATGTTCCTGCTGGGAACGGAGATGGATTACAAGGAAGACAAGTTCCAGTCGGGCTTCGTCTTCACCAACCCGAACGAAAAGGGCCGCTGCGGCTGCGGCGAGAGCTTCACTGTTTGAGGTTCAGGCGCCGGGCGCCGGCTTGAAAAAATGGTGGGGCGATCCCGCCCCTACGGCTGGTTGGCGCTGCCCAGGTTGCTGACGGCCATGTCCAGTTCGCCGAGGTCGATGGCCGCCATGTCGATCACGGCGTAAGAGGCTGGCGGGAAGCGGGCCATCAGCTTGTTGCGGAAGTCCCGGGGGCCGGCGGCATAGCCATGGACGACGCGGGCGCCGCTCTTGCCCCCGCCCAGGCCGGTCACCAGGCTGATTCGCGCCTCGAACAGGGTGTCGCCCTGCGACCAGGCCTGGGAGAACAGGTTCAGATGGCGCGGGATCACCTGCTGCAAGGTGCCGCGCCGGGCCTCGATATCACGGGCGCGGACGGATATCCCCTCCAACTCCCCATCCAAGTCCTGCAGGGCCGTGCGCAACTCCCCCTCCTGCAGGCGCGCCTGGCGCAGGCTGGCGGCGGCTTGGTTGCGCTCCTCCACCGCGGCGCTGATTCGCCGCTCGGTCTTGCGCACCTCGGTGATCAGGCGCTTCAGCGACCAGGCCATGATGGCGCCGCCCACGGCCACGGCGCAGACATGGGCGGGGTTGGGGTTGGCGTAGGCTTCCGCCAAGGCGTCCGACAGCATCATGGGACCGCCCTCCTCCGCTGGGCCGGACGGCGCCGCGGGCGGCCAGCCCGCCGGGCGCGCCCGAGCCCTGGACCTGCCGCACGTTGGTGACGGTGTAGCCGTCGCCCAGGGCGAATTCCTGCTGCAGGGCGGTGCGCGCCTCCATCTCCGTCCGGGCCCAGACGCGGGCACGGTGCAGGTGACGCCACAGCGGGCAGATCGATTCCATACCCGCGACCACGCCGTTGGTCAGCGCGCTGTTGCTGATGTCGGCCGAATAAAGCGCCAGGCCGCTGGCCGAGGGCCCGCCCAAGTCGTGCCAGACCTCCACCCGCCGCCGCTCGAACTCCTCACATTCCTTTTCCAGGCGCTGGAGGTTGCTGGTTTCGCGGAAGCGCAAGGCGATGCGCGCGTCGCGCACCCGGGCGGTATCGCGGTTGGCGGCCGACACCTTCTCCGCCGTGCGCCGGATCTGGTCGATTTCCTTTTTCACCTTCGCGTGGCGGGCGATCATCTCATAGACGTCGTTGATGACCAGGCGCAGCAGTTCCAGCAGCAACACGCCGGCCAGGGTGGCGCCCACGATGGTCAGGATCACCAAATCCGGTTTGTCGATGTGCACCAGGGCCTCGGCTGTCGATGGAGGAACGGTCGCGCTATCGCATGGAAGTCCACTTCAAGGTTGTACGGTCAATTGACCGTTAACGGATCCTAAATCCGAAATTTAAATCAAATCTTCCGTATAGGACCCGTCACAGCCCGTCAGAAGGCACTCAAGCCGCCGCCACGCAGGCCACGCCGCGAATGTCGGCCACCAGCTGGTCCACCCGTTCCGGCTGGGTGTCCCAGGCGAACATGAAGCGGGCGCCACCACCGATGAAGGTGTAGAAGCGCCAACCGCGCGCCCGCAGGCCGTCCAGCACCGCCACCGGCGCCGTCAGGAACACGGCGTTGGCCTGCACCGGGAACATCGGCGCCACGCCCGGCACCCCCACCAGGCCCGCCGCCAGGCGCTGGGCCCCAGCATTGGCGTGGGCGGCGTTGCGCAGCCAGGCGCCGTTCTCCAGCATGCGCACCCAGGGGGCGGACAGGAAGCGCATCTTGGACGCCAGTTGCCCCGCCTGCTTGCAGCGGTAATCGAAATCCTCGGCCAAGACCTTGTCGAAGAACAGGATGGCCTCCCCCACCGCCATGCCGTTCTTGGTGCCGCCAAAGCACAGCACGTCCACACCCGCCCGCCAGGTCACTTCCGCCGGGGAGCAGCCCAGGCTGGCGCAGGCGTTGGCGAAGCGGGCGCCGTCCATGTGCAGGCGCAGGCCCAGCTCGCGGCAGACGGCGGAGATGGCGCGAATCTCATCCAGGCTGTAGACCTGCCCCGTCTCCGTCGGCTGGGTGATGGTGACGGCGCGGGGCTTGGGGAAGTGGATGTCCGACCGGCCGGTGGCCAGCGCCCGGATGGCGTCCGGCGTCAGCTTGCCGTCCGCCGTCTGCGCCACCAGCAGCTTGGACCCATTGGAGAAGAATTCCGGCGCGCCACACTCATCCGTCTCCACATGCGCGGAGGCGGAGCAGATGACGCTGTGGTAGGACTGGCACAGCGAGGCCAGGGCCAGCGAGTTGGCCGCCGTGCCGTTGAAGGCGAAGAACACGTCGCAGGGCGTGCCGAACAGCTGGCGGAAGGCGTCGGCCGCCTTCGCGGTCCAGACATCCTCGCCATAGGCGGCGGCGTGGCCGCTGTTGGCCTCCGCCATGGCGGCCCAGGCCTCCGGACAGACGCCGGAATAATTGTCGCTGGCGAACTGCTGGCCGGCGAATTGGGGCTGAAGCGTATCGGTGGTCATCTGGAACGCAGCCTTCACGGTCTCAAGTTTCGACCAAGAGCGAAACGGACGTGTGTGGCTGCTTCCCGTTCATTGCCGGATCGGCCACATCCTTCCCAGTCGGGGAAGCGCCACCTTGCCGGGTCGAGCAGGTTGGCGTTGAGCGTCAGCTCAACTCTTGATGCACGGGCAGAGGGATAACCGCAGGTGAGCGCCCGCGCAAGTCCCCTGACGCGGCGGCGAAGGCATGGGTGGTCTTCGGGCGGCGCCCATCAGGCGGGAAAGGACGCGTACTTAGGCGCCGGCGACCGGGGCGGGGGTCAGGCCCATGCCGCGCGGCACGCCCTGCAGGGCGACAGGCGGGCGCACCGGCAGGGGCTTGGGGCCGGTGACCGCCGGCGGCTCCGCCGCCGTCCCATCGGCCACCAGGTCGCTCCCCATCAAGTCACTCAGGGGCTCATCCTCCGCCGGCGCTTCCACCGGGGCGGCGTCGGCGCCGTCGACGGCGGGCCCGTCGTCGCCCAGCGAAATGGGCAGGACGCTGCTGATGACGTAGCCGCCCTCGTTGGCCAGGCGGTTGGTGACCAGCGCGCGGAAGTCGGCCTCCGTGGGGGCGTAGCCGTGCACCACCCCGGCCTCCGCCATGCCGCCCACGTTGCGGCCCAGGTGGCGGGGCGCCACGATGTTGCGCAAGTGCGCCTCGTACAGGTGGTCACCCTGCGCCCATTCCAGCGAGACGAGGTTCAACGGCCGGGGAACGGCCTGCCGCAGTACCGCCATGCGGTTCCGCACCTCCTCCGTCTTCGCCGCGATCTCACGCAGCGCCTCCTCCCCCTCCTCCAGGGCCTTGGCCAGCTGTTCCTCCTGCTGGCGGGCGACGCGCAGGTCGGCGGCGGCCTCGTTCTTCTCATCCACCGTGGCGGCGATGCGCCGTTCCGTCTCCCGGATTTTGAACAGGATGCGGCGGACGGAGAAGGCCAGGAAGGCCCCGCCGACGGCCAGGATGATGAAAACCATGAAGTTGAGGTTGCTGTAGCCGCCCGTCATCAGCGCACCATGCGCCGGTGCGGCCGCACCAAGCGGGACTGTGCCGCCGACCGCCCGGCAGCCGCGGCCTCCGCGACCGCCTTGAAGCCCTGGGCGGCCCGCAAATTGTTGACGGTGAAACCATCCTTGGGACTGAAGGCCAGCAAGAGGCGGGAGCGGGCCTGCCGCTCGTTCCCCGCCCACACCCGCACGCGATGGGTATAGCGCCAGATGGGGCAGATCTCCTCCGCACCCGCCGCCGCCCGTTCCATCAGGCTGCGACTGTTCAGATCCGCCAGGTAGAGCTGGTCGTCCAGGGTGGCGTCGCCGACCTCATGCCATACCTCCACCCGCCGCCGCTCCAGATCCTCGCACTCCTGCTCCATGCGATGCAGGATGGTGTTCAGGCGGAAGCGTTCGGCGTTGCGCCGGTCGCGCAGGGCGGCGTTCGCCCGGTTCTCGGCCCACAACTTCTCCGTGGTGCGTCGCGTTTGCTGGATCTCGTACTTGATGCGACGGTATTTCGCCGCCCATTCGTAGATGTCCACGATCACCAGGCGCAGCACTTCCAGCAGCGCGATGGCGGCCAACACGGCGCCCGCGACCGACAACACCACCAGATCCGACTGCGCCACCTGCACGGGGACCTACCCTGACTTACCTCTCCCGCTCATGTCCAAATGATACAGCCTAAGGCCGTAGGCGGCCTGTCCAAAATACCCGCCTAAGTCATCAGCACAGGCCCCCTCCCCAACCGGAAGAAGGCGGGTGAACGGGTTTACGGCCAAGCCCTTAGGGCACCTCGCCGAACGCCCCGTCGCGGCCCCCGGGAAACGGGGTTGGCGCCATGCCGCCCCGTCCCCTATCCTGGCCCCAACCATAATTCGAACGGAACCCCGCCCCATGGACAGCCGCCTCGACACGGCCACGCCCCACGCCATCCACCTTCGCGACTACGCCCCGCCGGCGTGGCTGATCGATACCGTGGACCTGCATGTCGATTTGCGGGAAGAGGCCGCGACCATCCGCGCCACCCTGGCCGTACGGCGCAACCCGGCCGCGATGGCCGCCGCCGCGCTGGACCTGGACGGGCAGGAGCTGGAGCTGCTGTCCGTCAGGGTGGACAACCGCCTGCTCGGGCCGGACGACTACACCCTGACACCGGAGCGGCTGACCCTGGCCGGCCTCGCCGACCACGCCACGGTGGAGATCACCACCCGCACCCGGCCGCAGGACAACACGGCGCTGGAAGGGCTCTACAAGTCCTCCGGCAACTACTGCACCCAGTGCGAGGCCGAGGGCTTCCGCAAGATCACCTATTTCCTGGACCGTCCGGACGTGATGGCCCGCTACACCACCACCATCGAGGCGGAGCGGGCGCGTTACCCCGTGCTGCTCTCCAACGGCAACCTGACGGCCAGCGGCGACAGCGCGACCGAGGCCGGGCGCCACTGGGCGCGGTGGGAGGATCCCTGGCCCAAGCCCTGCTACCTGTTCGCGCTGGTGGCCGGCGACCTCGTGCACATCGAGGACCGCTTCACCACCCGGTCGGGCCGGGACGTGGCCTTGCGCATCTATGTCGAGCCGGGGAACGAGGCCAAGTGCGGACACGCCATGGAGTCCCTGAAGAAATCCATGAAATGGGATGAGGACGTCTACGGCCTGGAGTACGACCTGGACATCTTCAACATCGTCGCCGTGTCCGACTTCAACATGGGCGCGATGGAGAACAAGAGCCTGAACGTCTTCAACACCAAGTACATCCTGGCCCAGCCGGAGACAGCCACCGACACCGACTTCCTCGGCATCGAGACGGTGGTGGCGCATGAGTACTTCCATAACTGGACGGGCAACCGCGTCACCTGCCGCGACTGGTTCCAACTGAGCCTGAAGGAAGGCCTGACCGTCTTCCGCGACCAGGAATTCTCCGCGGACATGAATTCCGCCCCGGTGAAGCGCATCCAGGATGTGCAGCGTCTGCGCCAGGTGCAGTTCAACGAGGACGCCGGCCCCACAGCCCATCCCGTGCGGCCGGAAAGCTATATCGAGATCAGCAACTTCTACACGCCCACCGTCTACGAGAAGGGGGCGGAGGTGCTGCGCATGTACCGCACCCTGTTGGGCCACGCGGGTTATCGCAAAGGCATCGACCTGTATTTCGCCCGCCATGACGGCCAGGCGGTGACGACCGACGACTTCCTGGCCGCCATGGTGGAAGCCAATGGCCAGAAGCCCACCGACCCGCTGTGGGCGCAGTTCCAGCGCTGGTATTCCCAAGCCGGCACGCCGGTGGTGTCGGGCGAGGGCCGGCACGACGCCGCCGCCGGCACCTACACACTGACCTTGCGCCAGGCGGTGCCCGCCACGCCGGGCCAGCCGGACAAGCTTCCCCAGGTCATTCCCGTGGCCCTGGGCCTGGTGGGCCCGGACGGCAAGGATATGCCCCTCACCCTCCAGGGCGAAACCGAAACCGGCGCCACCACCCGCACCCTCGCCCTGACGGAGGCGGAGCAGAGCTTCACCTTCACCGGCGTGCCGCAGGCGCCCGTGCCCTCCCTGCTGCGGGGCTTCTCCGCCCCGGTGCGGCTGGACCTCAAGCAGGACGACGCGGCGCTGACCTTCCTGATGGCCCACGACAGCGACGCCTTCAACCGGTGGGAGGCGGGACAGACCCTGGCCACCCGCCTGATCCTGGCCGATGTCGACGCGCGCACCCAAGGGGATGAGGCCGCTGCGCCCCAGGCCTATATCGACGCCATCGCCCAGACCCTGGCGCAGGCGGGGGAGGACCGGGCGTTCGCCGCCCTGGCGCTGGCCCTGCCCACGGAAGGCTATCTGGGCCAGCAGCGCGCCACCGTGGACGTGGACGGCATCCACGCCGCCCGCCTCAGCCTGCGCCGCACCCTGGCGCGTGAACTGAACGGCGCCTTCCGCAAGGCCTATGACGGCAACCGCACCGACGGCGCCTTCACCATCACACCCGAGGCCATGGGCCGCCGGGCGCTCAAGAACGCGGCGCTGGCCTACCTGATGGCGTTGGATGACGCCCCGGCCCGCGCCCTGTGCCTGGCGCAATACCAGGGGGCCACCACCATGACCGACGCCATCGCGGCCCTGGCGCTGATCGCCGACAGCGCCATGGATGAGCGCGCCGGCTGCCTGGCCGACTTCGCCGATCGCTGGAAGCATGAGGCGCTGGTGATGGACAAGTGGTTCGCAGTGCAGGCGCTGAGCGACCGGCCGGACACGCTGGACCGCGTGCGGGGCCTGATGGACCACCCGTCCTTCTCCATCCGCAACCCCAACAAGGTCTACGCCCTGGTGGGCAGCTTCACCGCCAACCCGTCCAAGTTCCACGCCGCCGATGGCAGCGGTTACGCCTTCCTGGCCGACACGGTGCTGACCCTGGACAAGCTGAACCCGCAGGTGGCCAGCCGCATGGTGAAGCCCCTGGCCCGCTGGCGCCCCTACGATTCCGGCCGGCAGGACCACGCCAAGGCCGCGCTGGAGCGCGTCGTCGGCACCACCGGCCTATCGCGCGACGTCTATGAGATCGTGTCAAAGAGCTTGGCCGGATAAATAAAAAAGAAAAATAGCGCCGTGCCCTAATATCGGCGCGGCGCTTCTCTTCAGTTCTGAATTCACAGACCCTTATATTGGCGATATAAGTTTGGGATTACTTTATCCCTCACGACGGCCGCCATGACATTCCTGAAGACGAACGGGCCGATACGGCTCTCTTTTTTATCCTGCCCCTGTTGGCCGGCTGCGTACCTTTCAGCAGCAGCGAAGCGGTGAAGGCTCTGCCCGTCACGCTGGCGCATGACAGCTACGTCTCCGACATCGAGATCAAGGCCCTACCCCCCGACGCCACACCCGAGTTCAAGGCCAAGCTGGAACTGGCCCTGCGTACGGAACTGACCAAGTGCGCCAAGGGCAGCCATCCCCTGCGCGTGGAGGCCCGTGTCGCCCGCTTCAATGGTGAGAACGCCGGACGGGCCCTGCTGCTGGGCGATTCCAACATCGTCCGCGGTTCCGTCCAACTGTTCGATCCAGCCAACGGCGCCTTGGTTGGCGACTATGATGTCAACCGCTCGGTGGGCGGCGGTGGCGTGCTGGGGGCCATCGGCCTCAGCGGCGCCGAAGGCCAGATGGCCCAGGCCTTCGCCACCCAAGTCTGCGACCAAGCCTTCAAGGCCGAAACGAAGCCGCAAAGCCATTGAGCCAGGAAGGCGGGCGGGGCGGCGAACCCTCGTCCGCCGCCCTCTGCCGGCATCAGCTTGTGGGGCCGCCCACGGCAGCCGGCGCCGCCACCACTGGCGACTGCTTGCCGGTCAGCGTGGCCACGAAGGCGGGGTCGGCGAACATCTTGGCCAGGGCGTCATTCAGCGCGCTGGCGACCGTCTCCGCCGCGTTGGAGCCATTGGCCATCAGGATGGTCTTCTTCGCCGTGCCGGCATAGGTCTGGGTGAAGGCGGGCGCTCCCGCACCGGTCCCCACCGAAACCGTCAGGTTGACGTCGCCGTTGGCCGTGCCGGAGAACACGCCGGCACCGTACTGGTTGTAGAACTGGTTGATGGAGACGGTGAGGGGACGGCCGCCCGCCTGAACGTGAAAGCCGCGCGTCTCCAACTCGACCTTCAGCGCGTCGGTCACGATGGTCGGCACGTCCTTGTCGGAACGGATGGCCGCCATTTCGGTACCGAAACCATTGATCTTGGCGGAAATGCGATTGCGGTCGGAGGTGCGCGCGTCCACCACGGTCAGGCCCACCGGCTTGGCGTCGGCGACGGCCTCGGCCTTGGTGGGGACGTACTTCACGGTCGCGACATCTTCGGACAGCGCGCAACCAGCCAGCATAGAAACCGCCGCGAACGCGGCGACAATCCTGATCATCAACTACCCCCATGTCTCATGCGGGCCACCTGGCGGGCAGCCCGCTCTAGCGCTTCAGGGGTATGCCAAAGTGATGAGCATGAGCAATAATGCTTCGCATTAACGCATTAATGATGCCCTCCCGATGAGTTCACTGCATTTGTAGTCAACCGCGACAGCTCCTTGTTTCGACGGACAAAACCGCCGCTGTAACAATCCATCTTCCCGGAATCACATTAGGCGTCGAGGCGCGTCATAATGACGCATGTCAGTGGGCCAGCAGCACCGGCAGGGTGGCGTTGTAAAGCACATGGCGGGTGACGCCGCCCAGGATCATCTCACGCAGGCGGCTGTGACCGTAGCCGCCCAGCACCATCAGGTCGGCGCCCGCGTCCGCCGCGGCCGCCAACAGCAAGGCGCCCACCGACCGGCCCTCCGCCATGGGCTGGCGCACCTGGGCCTTGATGCCGTGCCAGGCGAGGTAAGCCGCCAGATCGCGGCCGGCCGCACCGTCGGTCTTGTCCGTCTCCACCGCGACGACTGTCACCGCCTGCGCCGCCTTCAGCAGGGGCAGGGACTGCGCCACGGCCTGGGTCGATTCACGGCTGCCGTTCCAGGCGAGCAGGACGCGGCGGCCAAGTCCAGCCTCAGCCTGGAAGGCGGGCGGCACGACCAGCAGGGGCCTGGCGCTGGCCAGCAGGATGGCCTCCAGCATCAGCAGCGCCTCGCCCCCCACCGTCTCGCCCACCTGGGCCATGACGCTGACGTCCGCCAGGCGGGCCTCGACCACGGCGACATCCTCCTGGCTGCCTATGACCTCGCGGAAGTCGCCGGTCAGGGCCCCGGGAGCCGCGTCGGGGCTGTCGGCGAAGGTGGCGCCGGCCTCCGCCAGGGCGGCGTCGAAGGCCAGGCGGGCCCGGGTGCGGTGGTTGCGCGACTCCTGCTCCACCATGGTCATGATCTCCTCGACCAGGGCGCCGGAGACGCCCTCGCCCAGGGCCGGCACCGCCTCACGCGGGTCGGGGTTGGGCACCAGGCCCAGGACATGGCCGGCAGCCGGCCGGGCCAAGGCGAAGGCCGCCGCCAGGGCCGCGCGGTCACCGGCGCCGCCCGTCAGCACGGACAGGATCTTGGCATAGGACATGGGGCCGTTCTCCTCTGATCACAGGTCACCCGCGCGCGGGCCGGAACATCGTGGAGAAGCTTCACCGTTCGGGCGGGCGCCCGCATTGACGTGCCTCAAGCGTGAACCCACGACCGGGCGGGGACAAGGGGCAAGGGGCAAGGGAAGGGAAAAGTGGCTCAGACGTCCGGCCGCCAGGGCTCCGGCCTGGCCAACTGGCTCAACAGGCGGCGGGCCACGTCGGCGGCGGAGCCCAGCACCGACAGGATGTCCCAGCGCATCTCGCCCAGGCCGCGGCCCCCGCGTTCGCCCTTGGGGCCGCCCTCGTCCGCCGCCTGCTGCTGGTTCAGTACCAGCCACAGGCCCAGGAAGGGCACAGGCGCGGCATGGGCCACCGCCTCGATATCCGCGCGCTGGTCCGGCCGGGCGTAGACGGCATCGGCCACCACGGCGTGGCCGGCCTCCAGCACCAGGCCGGCACGGCCGGCCATCTCGCCATAGACGCGGCTGGTCACCGCCTCGCTGTAGCCGGAGGCGGCCAGCGTCCCTTCCTCCGGCGCGTCCAACAGGCGGCGGCGCAACGCCTCGGACTGCAGGATGACGGCGCCGGGAATGGGCCCGATTTCCGGCGCCAGCATGCGCGCCAGGGTGGACTTGCCCGTGCCTGGCAAGCCGCCGATGGCGATCAGGCGGGGCGCCCGGGGGTTGAGGGCCGACAGGGCCAGGTCCAGATAGGCCGCCGCCTCGCGCCGGAAGGAAGCGCCCGCCCCCACCAGCCGACGCGCCGTGGCCGTGCTGGCCGTCATGTGGGCGCGGATGGCGGCGCACAGGCTGATGAACAGGGGCAGCAAGGCCAGGCCGGCGAAATCCCCCGTCTGTTCCAGATAGCGGTTCAGCACCAGGTTGGCGAAGGGCCGCAGCCGGCGGTGTTCCAGATCCATCAGCAGGTAGGCCAGGTCGTGGAAGACGTCGACGACCAGGGGGCCGCCACCCGACACCTCCCCCGCCTCCGTCCCGTCCGCGTCATCCAACAGGATGGCGGCGCCGAACAGGGTGGGTTGGCCGCCCCAGAGACAGATGTTGCCCAGCTGCAGGTCGCCATGGCAGGGCCGGACATAGCCGGAACGGCGGCGGCGCTCGATCAGCCATTCCTGGCGGGTGACGGCGGTCATCAGGCCGCGCTCCAGCCGGTCCACCGCCGACGGGTCGAACAGGTCGGGATGCTGGCGCAACGCGCCCAGGGCCCCGGCCGCCGCCGCCCGCACCGCCTCCACCCCACCGGCGGGCGGCCAGCTGGCGCGTCCGGCGCCCTCGTCATGGGCGCTTTCGTGCAAGGCGGCCACGGCGTCGGCCACGGCCCGCATGCCGTCGCGGGTCAGCAACCCGGCCTCCGCCTGACGATCGAACAGGCTGGATTCGGCGAAGCGGCGCATGACCACCACCCAATCCACCGCCGCCCAGTCCACCAGTGTGGCGTCGGCGCCCGATCCGGCGGCAGCCAGCACCAGCCGCCCATGGGGGCCCGGCACCACCGCCAGCACGCCCTCATACAGGCCGGGCGCCGTGCGCCGGTTGACGGCGACCTCGGCCAGGGCGACACGGCGCCGACGGTCCGGGGTGGACAGGTCCAGGTGGGGGAAATGGACGGCGCGCCGAATCTTGTAGGCGCGATCGCCGGCCAGGAAGATGATGGCGCCGTCGGTGTCGATTCGCTCCACCGCCAAACCTTGGTGGGTCGCCGGATCGCCCAGCAGGGCGATCGTGGCGGCCTGGTCCATCAGGGTCAGGTTCGCGGGCGCCGGACACACATCCATGTCCTTATTTTAACGGCGGTTTATGACAGGCTGTCGTGCGGCCCGCGCCCATTTTATAGGCAGTGACGCCGGGCACTGCGGTCCACCTCTGCCTTGCGTCCTATGCCCCCTGATTTTTGTGCGGGCGCGAAACCATATAAGGTGAGGGCATTGCGCCCATGCGGCGCCTTTTCATGAAATCGTAATCGGCCTCGCCTTATGAAGGCGGCAGCCGGCGTGTGGATACGACCTTGCGCGTGTGTAGCCCGGGTGGCTGAACGCCTGCTTGTCGCATATGCGCAACAGTCGTCGGCTATACGAGGCAAAAGGTAGCGGTCACTGCTTTGGTCGTTGAGTTGCCTGGCCTATTCAGGAATCATCCTGGAAACTTCTTAATAAGGATCGCGGTCGTGATACGGCGTCTTCTGAAGTCCACGGTATTGGCGTTGGGGCTGGTCACAGCCGCGGCGCCGGCGTTCGCCGAGGACACCCCCAGCTTCCTCAGCTTCGGCATCGGCGAGTACGACGTGCTGCGGACTGGCCCGAAGCACAACACGACCGACTACCGCGTCGAGTACCGTCCCAACACGTCGCTGTTCAGCAACAGCTGGGTCCGTATCAGCCCCTGGGTGGGCGGTGAGTTCACCGGCCAGGGCGGCGCGTATGGTGTGGGCGGCATCCTGTTCGACATTCCGCTGGGCAGCTCCTTCGACTTCACGCCCAACTTCGGCGTCGGCGTCTACGGCACCGGCAGCGGCAAGAACCTGGGCAGCTGGGTGGAATTCCGCTCCACCGCCGAAATCTCGTACAAGTTCGAGAATCAGAGCCGTCTGGGTCTGTCCTTCGGCCACATCTCCAACGCCGGCATCGGCGAGGTGAACCCCGGTTCCGAGATCGTGACCCTGTACTACCATATCCCGACCAGCTGGCTGTTCGGCGGCTGGTAAGCCGGTCGAGGCCGATAGGCCGCGATGGATCAGAAGGGCGCCTCCGGGCGCCCTTTTTCGTTTCACGGATTGGGATCTGCGGCCGCCCCCTCGGCAGGCGCCATCAGCGCACATGCGAAAGCGCCCTCCGTCCCGATATGGACAGGGTGCCTGGCGTCAGCGACGGTTGAAGGATTTAAGAGGAGTGGTGGGTGTACAAGGACTCGAACCTTGGGCCCGCTGATTAAGAGTCAGCTGCTCTACCAACTGAGCTATACACCCGCCCCTCAGAGCCGCCGCCGTGGGCGCCGGCCGCCGGGCCTCGCGTCCCGGTGAGGGCGGCTTTGTAGCGTCCCGGCACGGCCTTGTCGATAGAAAAATGACAGGAAAAACGCGATGCCGGCCGGCACGGACGAATGGCACCCATGCAGCCTGGAACAAGCCGAAATACAGGGAATCTTAAGGGTTTAGACAAAAAGCGCAAACGCCAACGCCCCGACCTTTGCCGGGCCGGGCGGCGACTTGCGATGTCAAAGGGGAGAGGAGTGGTGGGTGTACAAGGACTCGAACCTTGGGCCCGCTGATTAAGAGTCAGCTGCTCTACCAACTGAGCTATACACCCGCCCCTCAGAGGCCGTCGCCGTGGCGCCGGCCCGCCGGGCCTTGCGTCCCGGTGAGGGCGGTTTCATACGGCGATAGGCGGCGCTTGTCGACAGAAAAATGCATCGGCGCACCAACATGGCCCCCTTGCAGGAACAAAGGGGCGGAACGGCCCTCCTCCCCTCCCCGTCGCCCTGTCAGAAATCGCTCATGCCGCGCCGGGACATACGGACATCGCGATGCACATGGACGCACAGCAGCAGGCCGAAGCCGATCATGACCGTCAGGGCCGACGACCCGCCATAGGAGATCAGCGGCAGGGGCACGCCCACGACGGGGATCAAGCCCATGACCATGGCGATGTTGATGAACATGTAGAGGAACAGGTTCACCGTCAGGCCCATGGCCACCAGGCGGCCATACTGGTGGCGACAGCGCATGGCGATGACGTAGCCGTAGACCAGCAGCAGGGCGTACATCGCCAGGAACGCCAGCGCCCCCACCATGCCCATCTCCTCCGCCAGCATGGTGAAGATGAAGTCGGTCTGCTTTTCCGGCAGGAAATTCAGGTGGCTTTGCGAGCCCATGAGGAAACCCTTGCCAAACATGCCGCCGGAGCCCAAGGCGATCTTGGACTGCATGATGTGGTAGCCGTGGCCCAAGGGATCATTCTCGGGGTTCAGGAAGGTGTTCACCCGGTTCTTCTGATAGTCGTGCATGAAGTGCCAGATGACCGGGATGGCGGCCAGCACGCTGCCGATGACCAGGGCGAATTTCCAGATCCGCACGCCCACCAACCAGAAGAGGGCACCCGACACCATCAGCAGCATGAGCGAGGTGCCCAGGTTGGGCTGCAGCAGCACCAGGCAGACGGGCGCCACGATCATGACCAGGGCCGGGATCAGGAAGGTGATGCGGCCGGTGTCCTCCAGTGAGGCGCCGTGAAAATAACGCGCCAGCGCCATCACCAGCGTCACCTTCATCAACTCGGACGGCTGCAGCTGCATGAAGCCCAGGTCGATCCAACGCTGCGCGCCCATGCCGACATGGCCCATCACCTCCACCACGATCAGCAGGAGGAAGGCGATGCCGTAGAGGAAGTAGGAGAATTTCAGCCAGAGGCGGATGTCGATCAGCGCCACCACCAGCATCAGCACCAGGCCCACGGCGAAGCGCATGATCTGGCGCGTGGCCCAGGGGTCGAAGTTGCCGTTGGCGGCGGAATAGAGCATGGCGAAGCCGATGCAGGCCACGGCGGTGATCAGCAGCACCAGGCTCCAGCTGATCTGCCCCAGCTTCTCCCCCAGGCTCATGTTGGACTGGGGGTCGAGACCCATGTCGAGGTTGATCATCGCGGGGTTCCTTCCCCCGGCACGGCGGGAGCGGCTGTGACTTGGGTCGGCGCGGACTTGGCCGGGGCCGCGCCGTCGGTCGCCGGAGCGGCGGCGCCGGCATCCGCCTGCTGGGCGCGGGCGGCCTCCATCAGTTGGATTTCCAGCAACAGGTCGCGGGCGATGGGCGCCGCGACCGAGCTGCCGCCCACGCCATGCTCCACGATGATGGCGCAGGCGTAGCGCGGCGCCTGCACCGGCGCGAAGGCGATGAACAGGGCGTTGTCGCGGTCCTTCCACGGCCGCTCGGCCTTCAAGAGGCCCGCGTTGCGCTCCGCCATGGTGATGCGCTTGACCTGGGCGGTGCCAGACTTGCCGCCCATCTCGAACCCCGGCTGGGTGATGCGGGCGGCGTAGGCGGTGCCGCCGGCCGAGGTCACGCCGGCCATGCCGGCGAGGACGCGCTGAATGAATTCCGGCTTCACCCCGATGTCGGGCCAGCTGGTCTGCTCGGCGTATTCCTGCTCCACCGCCTTGGTCAGGTGGGGCTTCACCGCCTTGCCGCCGCTGGCCAGGCGGGCGCACATCACCGCCAGCTGGATGGGGGTGGCGGTGACGTAGCCTTGGCCGATGGCCACGCTTAACGTTTCGCCATCGTACCAATTTTCCTTGTAGGTGCGGCGCTTCCACTTGGTGTCGGGGATGATGCCCGTCTTCTCACCCGGCAGGTCCAGGTCGGTGCGGTCGCCCAGGCCGAAGCGGCGCGCCATGTCGGCGATGCGGTCCACGCCGATGCGCCGCGCCAAGTCATAGAAATAGACGTCGCAGGACATGCGGATGGCGTCGTGCATGTCGACGGAACCGTGGCCGCCCTTCTTGTAGCAATGGAAGGTGTGGCCGCCGAAATCGTAATGTCCCGGGCAGAAGACGCGGTGGGTGGGGTCCACCCCCGCCTCCAGCCCCGCCAGGGCCGTCATGGGCTTGAAGGTGGAACCCGGGGCGTAGTGGCCGGCCACCACCTTGTTGGTCAGGGGCGAGGCCTCGTTCTTGATCAGGCTGTCATCGAGATCCTGCGGGATCCCCATGGCGAACTGGTTGGGGTCGAAGCTGGGATGGGAGGCCAGCGCCAGGATGCCGCCGGTCTGCACGTCCAAGACCACGGCCGCGGCGCTCTCATGCTCCGCCAGGCGCTGCTGGGCGTAGTACTGCAGCTTGGCGTCGATGGTCAGAGTCACCTGGTGGCCCGGCTGGCCGTCGTTGCGGGCCAGTTCGCGCACCACCCGACCCACGGCGTTGACCTCCAGCTGGCTGGTGCCGGCGGTGCCGCGCAGGGCCAGGTCGTGCTTGCGCTCGATGCCGCTCTTGCCGATGCGGAAGCCGGGAAGGGACAGCAGCGGATCGCGGGCGTTCTGCAGCTCCTGCTCCGACACCACGCCGACATAGCCCAGGATGTGCGCCGCCTGCTCCCCGAAGGGGTAGGAGCGCACCTGTCCCACCTCGATGGAGACGCCGGGCAGGTCGGGCAGGTTGACCTCGATGGCCGAGACCTGGTCCCAGGTCAGGTTCTCACGCAAGGTCACGGGCGCGAAGGAACGCAGGCGGTCGACGTCGCGCAGGATGCGGCGGCGGTCGGCGTCGGTCAGCGGCAGCAGCTTGACCACCTTGTCCAACGTCTCATCCACGTCGTCGGTGCGTTCGGACACCAGCACGGCGCGGAAGTTTTGCTCGTTCACCGCCAGGGGCACGCCGCTGCGGTCGACGATGATGCCGCGCGACGGCGCCAGCAGGCGCAGGGAGATGCGGTTGTCCTCGGCCAGCGTGGTGTAATGGTCGCCTTCCAGGACCTGCAGGTAATAGAGGCGCGCGACCAGGGCGGACAAGGCGCCGGCCTTCAACCCGCCCAGCACCAGCGTGCGGCGGTTCATGACGCGCTGGCGCTCGGCGTCCCTATCGATCGCGTTGAACATGGTACCTCTTGCACACCCTCAGACGCCGGGCGCCGGCATCCGCCGGCTTGGCTTCCTCAGTTCAAGAGCGGCATCGCCGCTCTAAAACTTCCGGCGGACCTTTCACATAAATGCCGGGTCGCGTCCTAACAAAATACAAAGGCCGGCAGCTCAGCTCAGCAGGCTGCGGTGCAGCTTGCTGAAGCACCAGGCCGGGACCGGAAACAGCACGACGGCCAGCAGGGCCTGGGCCACCACGTTGCCCGGCCCCACCAGATGCATGGTCATCAAGCTGTAGGCCACCCATTGCACGGCACCGGCGCCGACCGCCACCAGGGCGAAGCCCAGCCACAGGAACCAGAAGGAATTCCCCAGGAAATAGCGCCGCTGCGTCAGCACCAGCCAGTAGCCCAGCACATAGACCAGCGCGCTCATGCCCAGGGGCGACCCGCCCAGCAGATCCTGCAGCACCCCGATGCCGAAGGCCATATAAGGCTTCAGCAGGTCGGGACGGTAGATCGCCCAGTAGTAGATGGCCATCAAGGTGAGGGGCGGCGCCACGAAGGAATAACCGGGCAGCTGCAGCGGCATCATGCTCACCAGCATGGCCGCCACCGTGGTGCTGAAAGGCACCGAGTTCCGTCCGGCCTGGTCCAGCCGCTGCCAAATGCCAACCGCCATGGCGGCGTTACTGCATGGCGCCGGGCTGGGCCGCCTCGGCCGCCAGTCCGCCGGGGATGCCGAAATCGACCAGCTGCACATATTCGATGCGCGACAGGTCGACGATGGGGGTCACCCGCGTTTCCCCGTCATGGGTGGCGGCGACGATACCCACCGGCAGGCCGGCGGGGAACAGGCCACCGTGGCCGGAGGTGAACACCCGCTCGCCCACCGTCGGCTCCACGCCGCGCGGGATGTACATCAGGCGCGGCTGATCGGAGTTGTCACCCGACAGCATGGCGCGCTGGCGGGTGGTTTCCAGCACCACCGGGATGCGGGCGTTCAGGTCGGTGACCAGCAGGATGCGGGACGACCATTCGCCCACCTGCACCACGCGGCCGATGACACCTTGCCCGGCCATGGCGGCCTGGCCACGGCGCACGCCGTCGCGCTGCCCCGCCATCACCACCAGGGTGCGGACGAAGGCGCCGCCGGGATCGGCGATGACGCGGGCGGTGATGTAAGAGGCCGCCGGGTCGGGCTTGTAGGCCAGCAGGCCACGCAGGGAGTTGTTCTCCGCCTCCAGCCTCAGCGCCGTCTGCTGCCACTGGCGCAGGCGCTCGTTATCCTCGCGCAGGCGCTGGTTCTCGGCATAGAGGGCCGTCAGCTGGCGGCCGGATTCCAGCACGCTGGCCACGGCGCCGGCAGGGCGGGCGATGAAGCCCAGGATGGGGGCGAAGGCGTCGGTGACGCGGGCGCGGGCGGCGTCGATGAACACGGGGTCGACGCGCGCCATCATCATCAGCCCGATGGCGGCCAGCACCATGAGCAGAAATGAGAATCGCTGCAGCAGCGCCCGCATGGGTGCTGCGATCCTGAGCGCGGTGCCACCGCTGCGCGTCTTCACAGGCAGTCCCCGTCCCGCTACAGGGGGCCCGGCAATGCATCCGGTTTGGATACGATGCCGGCCCCGTCCCAAAAAAACGTCCCAGGCGCCCATGTGGGCGCTTGGAGACCCTTGGTCAATACATGCTGATCAGCACGTTGCGCAGGGTCTTCATCTCCTCCAGCGCCCGGCCGGTGCCCAGCGCGACGCAGGACAGGGGATCGTCGGCGATCGACACCGGCAGCCCCGTGGCATGGCGCAGGACGAAATCCAGGTTGGAGAGCAGCGCGCCGCCACCGGTCAGCACGATGCCCTTGTCCACGATGTCGGCGGCCAGTTCGGGCGCGGTGTGTTCCAGCGCGACCTTCACCGCCTCGATGATCTGGCTCACCGGCTCCGCCAGGCTTTCGGCGATCTGGCGTTCGCTGATGATGAGTTCCTTGGGCACGCCGTTCATCAGGTCGCGGCCCTTTATCTCCATCACCCGGCCCTCGCCGTCCTCCGGTGGGCAGGCGGAGCCGATCTCCTTCTTGATGCGCTCGGCCGAGCCTTCGCCCACCAGAAGGTTATGGTTGCGGCGGATGTAGCCGATGATGGCCTCATCCATCTTGTCGCCGCCCACGCGGACGGAGCGGGAATAGACGATGCCGCCCAGCGACAGGACGGCCACCTCGGTGGTGCCGCCACCGATGTCCACCACCATGCTGCCCGTGGGCTCGGTCACCGGCAGGCCGGCACCGATGGCGGCGGCCATGGGTTCCTCGATCAAGAAGACGCGGCGGGCGCCGGCGGCCTCGGCCAATTCCTGGATGGCCCGGCGCTCAACGGCGGTGGAACCCGACGGCACGCAGATGATGACCTGCGGGCTGGCGAAGCTGCGGCGGTTGTGCACCTTGCGGATGAAATGCTTGATCATTTCTTCCGCAACTTCGAAGTCGGCGATGACGCCATCGCGCAACGGACGGATGGCCTGAATGTTGCCCGGCGTGCGGCCCAGCATCAGCTTGGCCTCGTCACCGACGGCCAAGACCTGCTTCTTGCCGCGGACGCTCGCAATCGCGACCACGGACGGTTCGTTCAGGACAATACCGCGACCCTTGACGTAGACCAGCGTATTGGCCGTGCCGAGGTCGATCGCCATATCGGCGGAGAAAATGCCAAGCAAGTTCGTAGGACATCGGTTAGTGGGTTGCGGGAGGTGGCCCTGCGCACCGCAGTTTCCCCATGGGAAACGAGCATCGCACCGCCATAGGGGTTGCATAGAACAGAATCGCTAGGCCGCTCAAGCCCTGATGACACCCCACCCGTTATTTTATCGCCGCGGCGCGGAACGCCTGCGAACCAAGGGGACGCCAGGGGGGCGGTTCCGGGACGCCGTGGCACCTTCACCGCTCCCCATACCCGCCCCGGCAACCTGCAAGCGCACAAACGTACAGCCTGCAGCGCCCCGGCCCGGCAGGCGCCCGGGACTCGGGATATGGGCGGTTAACAGGGTTCTCTTAGGCGCTGATGGCCGCCGGCGCGGTCTTCTGCCGCTTCACCAACAGTTTGTTCAGGGCGTGCAGATAGGCGCGGCAGGAGGAGACCAGGGTGTCGGCGTCGGCCCCCTGCCCGTTCACGGTCTTGCCGCCCTCTTCCAGGCGCACGGTCACCTCGGCCTGGGCGTCGGTGCCTGCCGTCACGGCGTGGACCTGGTAAAGTTGCAGCCGGGCCTCGTGCGGGAAGACCTGCTTGATGGCGTTGAACACGGCGTCCACCGGGCCGTTGCCGAAGCTGACCACCGGCGGCACCGGCTCACCCCCCACCGTCACCTCCAGCACCGCGTGCTGCGGCCCGCGCGAGCCCGCCACCACCTGCAGCGAGACGAACTGGATGTGGTCGTGCTGGCGGCCCACCTCGTCATCGATCAGGGCGATGATGTCCTCGTCGAACACGTCCTTCTTACGGTCGGCCAGGTCCTTGAAGCGGCGGAAGGCCTCGTTCACGGCGTTGTCGCCCATATCCTCATAGCCCAGCTCCTTCAGCTTGGCGCGGAAGGCGGCGCGGCCGGAGTGCTTGCCCATCACCAGGGTGGAGCGGTTCAGGCCCACCGATTCCGGGGTCATGATCTCATAGGTGCCGGCGTGCTTCAGCATGCCGTCCTGGTGGATGCCGGATTCATGGGCGAAGGCGTTGGCGCCGACGATGGCCTTGTTGGGCTGCACCACGAAACCGGTGATGGTGGACACCAGGCGCGAGGCGCGGGTGATGGCCTCGGTCTTGATGCCGGTCTTATACGGCAGGTAATCGGCGCGGGTGCGCAGCGCCATCACGATCTCTTCCAGGGCGGCGTTGCCCGCGCGCTCCCCCAGGCCGTTGATGGTGCATTCCACCTGGCGGGCGCCGCCGGCGACGCCGGCCAGGGAGTTGGCCACAGCCAGGCCCAAGTCGTTGTGGCAATGGACGGAGAAGATGGCCTGGTCGCTGTTGGGCGTCTTCTCGCGCACGGCGCGGATCAGCGCGCCGTACTCCTCGGGCACGGCATAACCCACGGTGTCGGGGATGTTGATGGTGGTGGCGCCGGCCTTGATGGCGGTTTCCACGCAGCGGCACAGGAAATCCAGCTCGGTGCGGGAGCCGTCCTCGGCCGACCACTCGACGTCCTCGACATGGTTGCGGGCCAGGGTCACGCTGTCCCAGATGGCCTGGACCACGGCGTCCGGCTCCATCTGCAGCTTGTATTTCATGTGCAGCGGGCTGGTGGAGATGAAGGTGTGGATGCGCTGGCGCGCCGCCCCCTTCAGCGCTTCGGCCGCGCGCTCGATGTCGTTGCGGTGGGCGCGGGCCAGGCCGGCGATGGTGGCGTTGCGCACCACCCGGCCCACCTCCCGCACCGCTTCGAAGTCACCGTTGGAGGCGGCGGGGAACCCCGCCTCGATCACGTCCACGCCCATCTCCTCCAGCGTCTGGGCGATGCGGATCTTCTCCTCCAGGTTCATGGAGGCCCCGGGCGACTGCTCACCGTCGCGCAAGGTGGTGTCGAAGATGATGACGCGGTCGGAGGACGGGTGGGTCATGGCGAAAAATCCTGCGCTGCCGCCGCCGGGTGCGGACGGGACGGATAATGGGACTGACAACAAGCCAAGCCGGATCCGTCTGATCTACGCCGCAATCCGGCCGCTGGCAACGGCGGACAGGCGTTTTGTTGCCGCAGGACAGATCTTGCGGAAACGAATGCGCAAAATATGCTGCACCCGCGAAATGAAAAAGCCGGCGCCCGAGGGTGCCGGCTTAATCTTTTGGAAGGTCCCCTCAGCAGCCGAGTGCGGCCATTCGGCCGCTTGGCTACCGGGTGATAAAACCCGCTTAGTTGCGGCTCTTGTCCACCAGCTTGTTGCTGGCGATCCAGGGCATCATGGCGCGCAGCTTGCCGCCCACTTCCTCGATCGGGTGCTCGGCCTCGCGGCGGCGGGTGGCCTTGAAGCTGGGCAGGCCGGCCTTGTTCTCCAGCATCCAGTCGCGGGTGAAGCGGCCGGACTGGATGTCGTCCAGCACGCGCTTCATCTCGGCCTTGGTCTCGCTGGTGACGATGCGCGGACCGGTCACGTAGTCGCCGTACTCGGCGGTGTTGGAGATGGAGTAGCGCATGTTGGCGATGCCGCCCTCGTAGATCAGGTCCACGATCAGCTTCACCTCGTGCAGGCATTCGAAGTAGGCCATCTCGGGGGCGTAGCCCGCCTCGACCAGGGTCTCGAAGCCGGCCTGGATCAGCTTGGTCAGGCCGCCGCACAGCACGGCCTGCTCACCGAACAGGTCGGTCTCGCACTCTTCCTTGAAGGTGGTCTCGATGATACCCGAGCGGCCGCCGCCCACGGCGGAGGCGTAGGACAGGGCCACTTCCAGGGCGTTGCCCGAGGCGTTCTGGTGCACGGCCACCAGGCAGGGGACGCCGCCGCCCTTCTGGTATTCGCCGCGCACGGTGTGGCCGGGGCCCTTCGGCGCGATCATGAACACGTCCAGATCCGGACGCGGCTCGATCAGGCGGAAGTGCACGTTCAGGCCGTGGCCGAAGGCGATGGCGGCACCCTGGCGCAGGTTGGCGGCCAGCTCGTCGCGGTACAGGTCAGCCTGCAGCTCGTCCGGGGTCAGGATCATGACGACATCGGCCCAGGCGGCGGCCTCGGCCGGGGTGACCACCTTGAAGCCGGCGCCTTCGGCCTTCTTGGTCGTGGCCGAGCCGGCGCGCAGCGCCACCACGATCTCCTTCACCCCGCTGTCGCGCAGGTTCTGGGCGTGGGCGTGGCCCTGGCTGCCGTAACCGATGATGGCAACCTTCTTGCCCTTGATCAGGTTAACGTCGGCGTCACGATCATAATAAACGCGCATGGGTCTCAGCCTTTTGTTGGTTGCGCCCGCCAACCCTTGGGGGCGCGCTCTCATGGATTGTCGCCGTCCCGGTCACCCGGGGAAAGCGGTTTGGAAAAAACGGATCAGATGCCGCCGGGGCCGCGGGACATGGCCACCACGCCGGTGCGCGACACGCCCACCAGGCCCAGTTCCGCCATCAGCCCGATGAAGCGGTCCAGCTCCTCGCCCTGGCCCGTGATCTCGAAGACGAAGCTGGTGATGGTGGCGTCCACCACCCGCGCCTTGAACACGTCGGCCAGGCGCAGGGCCTCCACCCGCTTCTCACCCGTCCCGGCCACCTTGACCAGCGCCGTCTCGCGCTCGACGAAGGGGCCTTCCAGGGTCAGGTCGTGCACCCGGTGCACCGGCACCAGACGGCCCAGCTGCGCCTTGATCTGCTCGATGATCATGGGCGTGCCGCTGGTGACGATGGTGACGCGCGACAGGGTCGCGTCGCGGTCGACCTCCGCCACCGTCAGGCTTTCGATGTTGTAGCCACGGCCCGAGAACAGGCCGATGACACGGGCCAGCACGCCCGGCTCGTTATCCACCAGGATGGAGATGGTGTGGCGCTCGATGGCGGTGCTGGCGAAGGGCGAAGGACGGGCGGTCAAGATGGGCTCCGGTCAGGCGAGGCGGCGAAAGTGGCGGCGATGGGGGCGTTGGCGCTCATACCAGCACCATGCCGTCCTCCGGCGTCGCGTTCTCCACCTTCTCGTCCGGGCCCAGCAGCATTTCGTTGTGGGCGCGGCCGCCGGGGATCATGGGGAAGCAATTTTCCTTCTGGTCGACGCACATGTCGACGATGACCGGGCGCTTCACCTTGATCATCTCGGCGATGACGTCGTCCACCTGGCTGACCTCGGTCGCGCGCAGGCCCACGCCCCCGAAGGCGTCGGCCAGCTTCACGAAGTCGGGCAGCGCCTCGGAATAGCTTTCCGAGTAGCGGCCGCCGTGCAGCAGTTCCTGCCACTGGCGGACCATGCCCATGTACTGGTTGTTCAGGATGAAGACCTTGACCGGCAGGCGATACTGCAGGGCGGTCGCCATCTCCTGGATGTTCATCAGGATGCTGGCCTCGCCCGCCACGTCGATGCACAGGGCGTCGGGGTGGGCCACCTGGGCGCCGATGGCGGCCGGCAGGCCGTAACCCATGGTGCCGAGGCCGCCGGAGGTCATCCAGTGGTTGGGCTTGTCGAAGGGCAGGAACTGCGCCGCCCACATCTGGTGCTGGCCGACCTCGGTCGTGATGAAGACATCGTCCCGGCCGGAGATGGCGGCGCGCAGCCGTTCCAGCGCGTACTGCGGCTTGATGATCTTGGGGGTCTTGTCGTAGCGCAGGCAGTCGCGCGCCCGCCAAAACTCGATCTGCTCCCACCACTCGGCCAGGGCCGCCTTGTCCGGCTGCTTGCCGCGCGCCTTCCAGATGCGGATCATGTCCTCCAGCACATGGGCGGCGTCGCCAATGATGGGCACGTCCACCCGCACGTTCTTGTTGATGCTGGACGGGTCGATGTCGACGTGGATCTTGACCGAGTTGGGCGAGAATTCCGAGACCTTGCCGGTGACGCGGTCGTCGAAACGGGCGCCGATGCAGACCATGACGTCGCAGCCGTGCATGGCCAGGTTGGCCTCGTACGTGCCGTGCATGCCCAGCATGCCCAGCCACTGCTTGTCGGAGGCCGGATAAGCGCCCAGGCCCATCAGGGTGGTGGTGCAGGGATAGCCCGTCATGCGCACGAACTGCGTCAGCAGCTGGCTGGCCACGGGGCCGGCGTTGATGACGCCGCCGCCGACGTAGAAGATGGGCCGCTTGGCCTTGGCCAGCAGGTCGATGGCCTCTTCAACCCGGTTCAGGTCCGGCTTCACCTGCGGGCGATAGCTCTTGGGCATGCTGTCGGCCGGGGAGCGGTAGGTCCCCTCGGCGAACTGCACGTCCTTGGGAATGTCGATGACGACGGGACCCGGGCGGCCGTTCTTGGCCACGTAGAAGGCCTCGTGCAGGGTGCGCGCCAGGTTGTTGACGTCCTTCACCAGGTAGTTGTGCTTGGTGCAGGGACGGGTGATGCCCGTGGTGTCGCATTCCTGGAAGGCGTCGTTGCCGATCAGGTGCGTGGCGACCTGGCCCGACAGGCAGACGATGGGAATGCTGTCCATCAGCGCGTCGGTCAGGCCGGTGACGGCGTTGGTGGCGCCGGGGCCGCTGGTGACCAGCACGACGCCGACCTTGCCCGTGGACCGGGCATAGCCCTCGGCCGCGTGCAGGGCCGCCTGCTCATGGCGGACCAGGATGTGGCGGATGTCGTTCTGCTGAAAAAGCGCGTCGTAGATGGGAAGTACCGCACCGCCCGGATAGCCGAAAATGACCTCCACGCCCTGGTCCCGCAACGCCTTCAGGACGATGTCGGCACCGGTCAGACTGGTCTCGTTCGTGGCAGCACTCATTTCCCAAAAATCCTGGTTTCCAGTCGCCCCGTCAGGCCCGCTCACCGGACCCGCTCGGGAATACCCCTGGCCCCCTTCGCAAACGCGAAAGCCGGGCGGAACGGGACCGTAGACGGAACTGTACCAAGGGTCAACCGGTTTTGCGAATTATCGCAAAGATTTCACCCAACAGACTTTCGATTAATTTCTCATAACCGGTATGCGTCTGGCTGAAACCGGGATCAACGCGGCGGGCCCCCGCCATTTGGTGACGGAACCAGGTGGTCTGCCGCTTGGCGTAATTGCGCGTGTGGCGCTGCGCCAAGGCCACCGCCTCCGCCAGTGATAGCGCGCCGGAAAGGTGCGCCGCCAGTTCCGGCACGCCCAGCGCCTTCATGGCCGGCAGGTCGGGATCGAGGCCCAGATCCAGCAAGGCCCGCACCTCATCCAGCGCCCTCCGTTCCATCATGGCCAGGAAGCGCGCGTCGCCATTGGCGTAGAGCCGATCGCGCGGCGGATCGACGACGATGGTGTGGAAGGCGAGGTCGGCCGGCGCCGTGGACTCCGCCGCCCGCTGCCACTCCCCCAGGGTGCGGCCGGTGCCCACCACCACCTCCCACGCCCGCACCAGGCGCTGGGTGTCGCCGGGGACCAGCCGGGCCGCCGCTTCCGGGTCCTTGGCCGCCAAATCCCGGTGGAAGGCGGGGCCGCCCAGTTCCGCATGCAGGGCCTTGGCCCGGTCCCGCACCGCCTCGTCGATGGCGGGGATGTCGGCGATGCCGCTCATCAGGGTGCGCAGGTAGAGGCCGGTGCCGCCCACCAGGATGGGCCGCTCGGCCGCCCGCACCTCCGCCAGCGCCAGGTCGCGCCAGGCCGCCGCCGACATGCGCACCGAGGGCGGCACGGTGCCGTAAAGGCGGTGCGGCGCCTGTGACAGATCGTCCTGGACCGGGCTGGGCGGTCAGCAGGGCCAGGCCCCGGTACACCTGCATGCTGTCGGCGTTGATGACCGTGCCGCCCAGGCGCACCGCCAGGTCCAGGGCCAGGCGCGACTTGCCCGAGGCGGTGGGGCCGCCAATCACCACAACGAGCTTGGGTTCATTTGTTACGAAATCCGGGCCCGCAACAGTGCTGATCGCAGGGGCCGGATGCCCGACTGCGTCTTGCCTGCCGCCTCCGCCCCCCGTATCAAGACCGGCGGAAGCCCCTTCAAACCCTTCGGACATGCCATGACCCATGTGGTGACCCTGATCGCCGGCGCCCCCCTGACAGAGGCGGAGGCCACGGCGGCGACGCTGGACGATAGCATGGTCCGCGCGGCGCGTGCCGCCCTGCAGGCGCTGGGGGCGGAAACCAGCACGCCCGATTGGCTGGCCCCGGGCCGCGCCTGCGACATCGCCTTCGCCGGCTTGCATCCCGACCAGGCCCAAGCGGCCTGCGCCCAGGCCCTGCTGGGCCAGCCGGTGGACGCCATCACGCAGGAAGCGGCCGGCCGGCGCAAGGCCGTGCTGGTGGCCGACATGGAGTCGACCATCATCCACCAGGAGATGCTGGACGAGCTGGGCGCCCTGATTGGCCGGCGCGACACCATCGCCGAGATCACCCGCCGCGCCATGAATGGCGAAATCGACTTCAAGGGCGCGTTGCGCGAGCGCGTGGCCCTGCTGGCCGGCATGGACGCGACGGTGATCGAGGAACTGAAGGGCATCGTCACCCTGATGCCGGGGGCCAAGTCCCTGGTCGCCACCATGCGCAAGCACGGCGCCTATTGCGCCCTGGTTTCGGGCGGCTTCAAGCCCTTCACCGCCCATGTCCGTGCCCTGCTGGGCTTTGACGAGGACCAGGCCAACGACCTGATCATTCAGGAAGGCAAGCTGACCGGCCAGCCGCTGGAACCCATCCTGGACAAGGATTCCAAGGCCGCCGCCCTGACCCGCATCTGCACCCGGCGGCGCGTGGCCCTGACGGCCGCCGTCACGGTGGGCGACGGCGCCAACGACCTGCCCATGCTGCTGGCGGCCGGCCTGGGCATCGCCTTCCACGCCAAACCGTCGGTGGCGGCGGCGGCGCGGGCCAAGGTGGACCACGGCGACCTGACCGCCCTGCTGTACGCCCAGGGCTATCGTGAGGCGGAGATCGTGGCCGGCTGAATCCTGGCGCGGCTTATTCCAGCGGCAGGGCCACGAACAGCAGGTCGCCGGCGCGTTCCACCAGCAGCAGCACCGCCTTCTGGCCGTTGTCCTTGGCCTTGGCCACGCGGGTGGCGACGTCGTTGGGCGTGCTGACCTCTTCCTGGCCCACCTCCACGATCAGGTCGCCGGCCTTGATCTCGCGCTTGGCGGCCGGGCTGTTGGGGGCGACACGCACCACGGCCACGCCCTGGGCGTCGTCGCGCACGCTGAACTTCTGCCGGATCTTGGGGCTGAGCGCGTCCAAGGTCAGGCCGACGCTGTCGATGGTGCCCTCGGCCTCGGCCGGCCCGGTGCTGGTGGCGGCCACGGCGGCCCCGCCCTCGGTGTCCTCCTTCAGCTCGCCCAGTGACACCGTCACGTTCAGCTTGCCGCCCTTGCGTAGCACCACCAGGGCCGCCTTGTGGCCCACCGGCTCCTCCGCCACGATGCGAGGCAGCATGCGGCCGTTGGTGACGCCCTTGCCGTCGATGCTGACGATGACGTCACCCTGTTTCAGGCCGGCCTGTTCGCCGGGGCCGCCGGGGCTGACCACCGCCACCAGGGCACCGCGCTGCTGCTTCAGGTTCAGGGTGTCGGCGATATCGGGCGTCACGTCCTGGATCTGCACGCCCAGCCAGCCGCGCCGCACCTTGCCGGTCTCGCGCAGCTGCTGCACCACGTTCTTGATCACCACCGCCGGAATGGCGAAGCCGATGCCGACCGACCCGGCCTCCCCATCGTTGGCCTGGGGGGAGAAGATGGCGGTGTTCATGCCGATGACCTCGCCATTGAGGTTGATCAGCGGGCCACCGGAATTGCCCAGGTTGATGGAGGCGTCGGTCTGCAGGAAATCGTCGTACTTGCCGGCGCCGATGTCGCGGCCGCGGGCGGAGATGATGCCCGCCGTCACCGTGCCGCCCAGGCCGAAGGGGTTGCCGATGGCCACCACCCAGTCGCCCACCTTCAGGATGTCGCTGTTGCCCCACACCATGGCCGGCAACTTGGTCGACGGCTCCACCTTCAACAGCGCGATGTCGGTGGCCTTGTCGGTGCCGACCAGCGTCGCCTTCATCTGGGTGTCGTCCTGCAGGCGCACCGTGATCTCGTCCGCCCCCTCGATGACGTGGTTGTTGGTCACCACATAGCCGGACGCGTCGATGATGAAGCCGGAGCCCAGCGAGGTGGCGGCACCCTTGTCATCCCCGCCGCCCTGGTCGTTCTCCTTCTGCCGCTGCTGATAGTCGCGGAAGAAGTCGCCGAAGGGGGAGCCGGGCGGGAACTCCGGCATGGGCAGCTGGCTCTGCTTCTTGTTCTTCACCGTCTGGGTGGTGGAGATGTTCACCACCGCCGGCAGCATCTTTTCCACCAGGGGGGCGAAGCTGTGGGGCGGCGGTTCGGCGCGGGCCGGCGCCGGGTCGCCGCAGGCCGTGGGCAGCAGCAGGACGCCCAACACCATCAGCGACCGGCGCAGGGCCGGGAACCGGCGGAGCCCTTCCTTCTTGGGAGAGGAAGCCGTCGGCGAAGATGCTGTGAAGGCGGAAGACGTCACTGTGGGGCCACTCCAGGCAGGGGGACGCCTTGAGAATGGCATCCGCCCGTCATCATTCCATGTTCCCGTTTCGGGGTTCCCTTTCGGGGGCCCCCACTATAGGGGGGTGAAGTCGCGCCTGTTAAGGGGAATGGCTCGTGTTATCGCAAGGGGATAGGGCGACGGGCCGCCGATTTGTCCCCTTAGCGGCGCGCCAGCCACACCAGGCCGACGCCAATGCAGGCCCCCGCCAGCCCCGCCCAGCGCAAGCGATCCGCCGGCGTCTCGGCCATGCGCGCCGCCAGCCGGCGCATGGTCCCGGGCATGAGGGCATAGCACACGCCCTCCAGCACCAGGGCGACTGCGGCCCCTGTCAGCAAGTCGTTCAAAACCTTGGGCTCCCCGCTCTCTCGCGCCCGTCTTGGGCTTACTTGTCCGCACGGCGGCGATCGCCGGCGCCAAGGTACTTGAAGAAGTCGGCGCCGGGCGACAGCACCAGGGTGGTGTCGTCGGGCTTCAGCGTGTCGCGATAGGCCTGGAGGCTGCGGTAGAAGCTGTAGAATTCGGGGTTGCGGCTGATCGCCTCATTCATGATGCGAATCGCCTGGTTATCGCCCTCGCCCCGGGTGATCTGGGCCTGGCGCTGGGCCTCGGCCAGCAGCACGGTGCGGTCGCGGTCGGCGCGGCTCTTGATCTGCTGCGACAGTTCCTGGCCCTGGGCGCGGGCCTCGGCCGCCTCGCGCTCGCGTTCGGAGCGCATGCGGGCGAACACGGCCTGGCTGGTCTGTTCCGGCAGGTCGGCGCGGCGCAGGCGCACATCCACGATCTCGATGCCCAGGCGCTGTGCCTCCTGGTTCACCTGGCCCTTGATGTCGGCCATGACCTTCTCACGCTCCTGCGACAGCACGGCCGGCAGGTTGACGTTGCCCAGGACGCGGCGCATGGCGGAGTTCACGATGACCGACAGGCGCAGGCGGGCCTGCTGCTCATTGCCCAGGGTCTGGAAGAACATCAGCGGGTCGGCGATGCGGTAGCGGGCGTAGGCGTCCACCTCCAGCCGCTTCTGGTCGGCCAGGATGGCGCTTTCCACCGGCGGGTCGATGTCCAGCACCCGGCGGTCCAAGATCACCACGTTCTGCACGAAGGGGATCTTGACCCACAGGCCGGGCTCGCGGATGACGCGCTTGGGCTCGCCGAACTGCAGCACCAGCGCCTGCTGCGTCTGGTTGATGGTGAAGAAGCTGCCTTGCAGCAGGATGGCGGCCAGCACCAGCAGGCCCAGGGGAAGGATCCAGCGTTTTTCCATGATGTGGGCCCCTCTCACTTGCCGACCTGCGCCGGCGATGCCGGCGGGGTGGTGGGGTGTGCGGGCGTCTTCAGCATGTCGTTCAGGGGCAGGTAGGGCACGGCGCCGCCGCCGGCCTTGTCGTCCAGCAGGATCTTGTGGGTGCCCTTCAGGATCTGCTCCATGGTCTCGATGTACAGGCGCCGGCTGGCGGCGTCGGGGGCCTGGGCGTAGGCCTCCAGCACCTGCTGGAAGCGCTTGGCGTCACCCTGGGCCAAGTCCACCACCTGGTCGCGGTAGGCCTGCGCCTCCTGGTTCAGGCGCTCCGCCTCGCCGCGGGCGCGGGGGATGATGTCGTTGCGGTAGGTTTCCGCCTCGTTGCGCAGGCGTTCGCGGTCCTGGCGGGCGCGCTGCACGTCGTTGAAGGCCTCCACCACCGCCGGAGGCGGTTCCACCCGCTGCAGCTGCACCTGGGTGATCTCGATGCCGGCCTGGTACTGGTCCAGGATGGTCTGCAGCAGCTGGCGGCTGTCGTTCTCGATGCGCTGGCGGGCGTCGGTCAGGGCGGGCTGGATCTCGGTGCGGCCGATGATCTCGCGCATGGCGCTTTCCGCCACCTTCTTCACCGTCTCTTCCGGTTCGCGGATGTTGAACAGGAACTTGGCCGGGTCCTTGATGACCCAGAACACGGCGAAGTCGATGTCGACGATGTTCTCATCGCCCGTCAGCATGGTGCTTTCGTCGGCCACGTCGCGGTCGCTGACGCTGCGCCGGCCGTCGCCCTGGCTGCGGTAGCCGATCTCGATGCGGTTGACGCGGGTGACCTGGGGCAGCAGCACCTGCTCGATGGGGGCCGGCAGGTGGTAGCGCAGGCCCGGCTGTTCCACCCGCACCGGCTTGCCGAAGCGCAGGACCACGCCCTGCTCATCCGCCGCCACGCGGTAGACGCCCGTGGCCAGCCACAGGGCCGCCACCGCCGCCACGCCCACGCCGATGACGCGGCCGGTGCTCCAGCCATTCAGGGTGAAGGGGCTGCCGGACGGGCGCGAACGCCCGCCGTTGCCCCCGCCGTTGCCGCCGCCCCCGCCGCCCAGCAGGACGCGCAGGCGCTCGCCCCCCTGGCGCACCGCGTCCTCCAGCCCAGGCTGGGGACGGGGACCGGGCTTGCCGCCGGACGATTTGGTCCCGCCCGATGATGATGGGCCGGCGACGCCTTCGCTCTGCCCCCAGGGGTTGTGGGGCACCGATCCGCCCGCCGAGGGCTTATCCGTGGGCTTGTCCTTGGAAGAGTCCTTGCCGGGATCATCCCCCGATCCGTTGTTGCCGCCGTTCGACCCTTGATTGGACCAGGGCATGTTCGCCTTTCCCGCTTCCCACAAGATTCTGTTTGGAAGATCTGATTATTCGGAAACCGATACCCTATATGAAGGGCACCCTAGACAGAGGGCGACGGCGGCCTCGCGGCCACCATGGCGGCCATCTCTCCCCCGGGCTTCCCCCCATTTCGGCGGCACCGTATATAGTCGGGCGTTCGCAGGGAAGCCCGACACGGGCGATATGACCCCCCGCCCCCCACTTTACAAGATGAAGGCGTTTGATCATGGCGGTTACCGAATCCCAGGTGTTGGAGGCCCTCCGGCAGGTGGCGGACCCCGATCGCGGGTCTGACATCGTCAGCCTCAAGATGGTTTCCGGCGTCGCGGTGAAGGACGGCCATGTCCACTTCACCCTGGAGGTCGACCCGGCGCGGGGTGCCGCCCTGGAGCCGCTGCGCCAGGCGGCGGAGAAGGCGGTGGACCGCCTGCCCGGCGTGCTGTCGGTGACGGCGGTGCTGACCGCCCACCGCCCCGCCCCCAAGGCAGTCAGCGGCGGCGGCGCCCCCGGCACCGGCGCGCCCGGCGCCGGCAAGCAGCCCAAGGCCGGGGTGCCCGGCGTGGCCGCCATCATCGCCGTCGCCTCGGGCAAGGGTGGGGTGGGCAAGTCCACCACCTCCACCAACCTGGCGCTGGCCATGGCCGCCAACGGCCTGAAGGTGGGCCTGCTGGACGCCGACATCTACGGCCCCTCCATGCCCCGCATGATGGGCCTCAGCGGCAAGCCCGACAGCGCCGACGGCAAGCGCCTGGACCCGCTGGTCAACTATGGCGTCAAGGTCATGTCCATGGGCTTCCTGGTGGCCGAGGACACGCCCATGATCTGGCGCGGCCCGATGGTGATGAGCGCCCTGACCCAGATGCTACGGGACGTGAACTGGGGTGAGCTGGACGTGCTGGTGGTCGACATGCCGCCGGGCACGGGCGACGCCCAGCTGACCATGGCGCAAAGCGTGCCGCTGGCCGGCGCCGTCATCGTCTCCACCCCGCAGGATATCGCCCTGCTGGATGCGCGCAAGGGCCTGAACATGTTCCGCCGCGTGGACGTGCCCGTCCTCGGCATCATCGAGAACATGAGCTATTTCTGCTGCCCCAACTGCGGCCACCGCAGCGACATCTTCAGCCATGGCGGTGCCAGGGCCGAAGCGGACAAGCTGGGCATCGACTTCCTGGGCGAGGTGCCGTTGGACATCGCCATCCGCGAGACCAGCGACGCCGGCACGCCCATCACCATCCACCAGCCGGACGGCGTGCACGCCCAGACCTATCGCGCCATCGCCGCCCGCGTGGCGGAGAAGATCAAGGCCGGCGGCGGCCGGGCGGCCCCCCGCTTCGTAATCGAATAAATCTATCGGCCTATAGGTAAACCCTTGGAAAGACAGTGGGACACGGGTGCCGCAGGGCGAACGGAATGCGAAAACGACGTTCTGTTGCGTCATTTCCGTGTCCGCTGTTTTTTCCTTTCCAATGTCGCGCCCCTATGGTACATAAAGTTCCGTTTTGCGAAGCTGAGTGGAAATCATGCGTCGGGTTGACACGGTTCAGGTTGCCTATGCGTTCCGGAACGGGGCCCATTCCTTCCAGGTGGAGGATCCGGCCACGGGTGCCATCGCGGTATCCCACGGTGTCCCGGAAGTGGCGTACGAGCAGGTGACCCGTACCCTTTCCGAACGCGCGACCGGCCTGTCCGGCCGCCGGGTGGTGGCGCGTCCCGCCCTGCCCTTCGATGATTTCTTCAACTGGCTGCGCCAGAACCCCATCGCCAGCGTCGCCGGCGCCCCGGTGAAGGTCGAGTTCGCCTGGGAATTGCGCTGACCGGTTCCAGAATTCGAACGGCCCCGCCGGCCGTTCCAGTGAGAGTGCCGCCCGCAAATCCGGGAAAACACCGGACGGGCAAACAGGGATAGAGGAAACACCAAGCAATGCGTGGTCCTTAAGGACCAACAGCGAAACGCCCGGAAGGTCATCCTTCCGGGCGTTTTCGTTTGGAATGAGGCAGGTTCCTCAACGCCGGCCGAACAGCCGCTCGATGTCCGCCAGCTTCAGTTCCACATAGGTGGGGCGGCCGTGGTTGCACTGGCCGCTGTGGGGGGTGGCCTCCATCTCGCGCAGCAGGGCGTCCATCTCCCCCACCGTCAGCACCCGGCCGGCGCGGACGGAGCCGTGGCAGGCCATGGAGGAGCACACCTCCTCCAGCCTTTCCTTCAGCGCGTGCTGGTCACCCAGTTCCGCCAGCTCATCGGCGATGTCGGTGACCAGGGCCTTGATGTCGGCCTTGGCGCCCAGAAGCGCCGGAATCTCCCGCACCACCACGGCACCGGTGCCGAAGGATTCCAGGCACAGGCCCAGCTCCGCCAGCTCATCCGAGCGTTCGGCCAGACGGGCGGCTGCGGCCTCCTCCAGCTCCACCACCTCGGGGATCAGCAGCATCTGCCGCTTCACGCCCTGGGCCACCATGGATTGCTTGATGCGCTCATACACCAGGCGCTCATGCGCCGCGTGCTGGTCGACGATGACCATGCCGTCGCGGGTCTGGGAGACGATGTAGGTCTGGTGCACCTGGGCGCGGGCGATGCCCAGGGGAAAGTCGGGCACGTCGTCGGCGCCGGTCTGCGCCAACGCCGCCACCGCCGCGGCCAGGCCGGGGCTGACAGGGCCGGGAGCGGCGTCGGCGTAAGCCGGCGCTTCCGCCAGCACCGAGTGTGTGTAGGCGGGTGCCGTCGCTGGGGCTGGCCCTTCCCAGGCGGCCATCGGCGCCTGGAAGGCGCGCGCGGCCTCCACCTGCCCGGCGGTGGGACGGGTGATGCCGGGCCAGCTACCGCCACCGCCGGAATGGGGTTGCGGCTGCCACTGGAAGGCGGTCTGGGGGATGGGCTTGGCGCCGTCGGCGCGGAAGCTGGCCAAGGCTGCCTGGCCCACGGTGGTGGAGGCGCGATGGCCGGCGCCGGCCAGGGCATGCTTCAGCGCACCCACGATCAGGCCGCGCACCAGGCCCTGGTCGCGGAAGCGCACCTCCGTCTTGGCCGGGTGCACGTTGACGTCCACATCCTCGCACGGGATGTCCAGGAACAGGGCCAGCAGGGGGTGGCGGTCGCGGGCCAGGAAGTCGGCGTAGGCGCCGCGCACGGCGCCCAGCAGCAGCTTGTCGCGCACCGGCCGGCCGTTCACGAACAGGTACTGGCCGGCGGCGGTGTTCTTGTTCAGGGTGGGCAGGCCGATGTGCCCGTACAGCCGCACGCCCTCCCGTCGGGCGTCGATGGGCAGGGCGTTCTCCTGGAACTCCCGCCCCATGATGGCGCCCAGGCGGGCCAGCAGCGGGTCCTCGCCGTTAAGAGTCCCGGTCTGGGCCGGCAGGCGCAGGGGGGTGCGCCCCTCGTCCGCCACGGTGAAGGCCACGTCGGGATGGGCCATGGCCAGGCGCTGCACCACGTCGACGGCGTGGTCCGTCTCCGTCCGCGTGGTCTTCAGGAACTTCAGTCGCGCCGGGGTGGCGTAGAACAGGTCGCGCACCTCGATGCGGGTGCCCACCGGGTGGGCCGCCGGCACCGGCCGGCCCTTGGCCCCACCCTCCACCGTCAGGGCCCAGGCGCTGTCGCTGCCCGGCTGGCGGCTGGTGATGGTCAGGCGGCTGACGGCGCCGATGGAGGGCAGCGCCTCCCCTCGAAAGCCCAGGGTGTGGATGTTCAGCAAATCGTCGCCCGGCAGCTTGGAGGTGGCGTGGCGCTCCACCGCCAGCGACAGCTCCTCGGCCGCCATGCCGCCGCCATCGTCCACCACCTGGATCAGCGCCTTGCCGCCATCGCGCAGGGTGACGTCGATGCGGCGGGCGCCGGCGTCCAGCGCGTTCTCCACCAACTCCTTCACGGCGGCGGCGGGACGCTCGACCACCTCGCCGGCGGCGATGCGGTTGACCAGGGTCTCAGGAAGCAGGCGGATGGGCATGATGGCGCCATTCTAGCGGGGGGCCGGCCCGCAGGGCAATGCGGGGGATCACTTGTTCCGTCCCTCGATCGCCGGTGCGCTCAATCATCCGCCACATAGCGCACGTGCCAGGTGCGGGGCAGGCCACGCGCGCCGGTGAAGTCCACCGCCCGCATCTGTTCCTCCTGCACCAGGGCGCCGCTGAGGTTGGCGCCGCGCAAATCGGCCTCACGCAGGTCCGCGCCGCGCAGGTCGGCGTGGCTGAGGTCGGCCTGGGTCAGGCGGACACGGCGCAGGCGGGCGCCGCTGAGGTCGGCGTTGCGCAGGATGGCACCAGTCAGGTTGGTGCGCACACGCCGCTCGGCATCGATCTGCAAATAGTCCAAGGTGGCGTGGCGCAGGTTGGCGGCGTTGAAGTTGGCGCCCTGGAAGCTGCCGCCGCGCAAGTCGGCCTCGGCCAGGGTGGCGGTGCGGAAATCGGCGTTGTCGAACTGGCCCACCTGCATCTGGATGCCGGTCAGGTCCATGCCGTAGAACACCGCCCCACGCCCCACGCCCCGGGTCAGCATGGCCCGCGACAGGGTGCCGGAGCCGCGCAGGTCCACGCCGCTGAGGTCCAGGGCCATGCCCTCCTTGGCCGCCGTGCACACCCAGATGGCATGCAGGTTCAGCAGCTCGGCCATGGAGCGGCCCAGTTCCGCCGCCGGGCGGCCCTGCGGCTTTTCCGTCAGCACGCCGGTCATGTCGGCGCCGCCCAGTTCCGTCAGGTTCATGATGGTGCCGATCAGCACCGCGCCGCGCAGGCTGGCGCCGCGCACATCGGCGCCCGACAGATCCGCCCCCTCCAGGTTGGTGCCGTCCAGCTTGGCATGGCGCAAATTGGCGCGCACCAGCTTGGCGTTGCGCATGATGGCGTCGGTGAAGTCGGTATGCATGGCGACCGAGCCCGACAGCTTGGCATTGGTCAGGTTGGACCCGCGCAGGTTGGCCTCGGCCAGGTCGGCATTGGTGGGGTCCACGCTCATGATCTGCAGGCTGCCGTCGCGGGCGCGGGCGGCCAGGGTGCCGTCGCGCAGGTCGGCATCGAACAGGTCGGCGCCCGACAGGTCGGCCCCGCGCAGGCAGGCGCCGCGCAGATCGGCCTTCACCAGCCGGGCGTTGCGCAGGTTGGCGCCACGCAGGTCGGTGACGAACAGCGTGGCGCATTCCAGCAAGGCGCCGCTGAGGTCGACATCGCGCAGGATGGCATGGGTGAAGTCGGCATGGCTGAGGTCGCGGCCCGCCATGCTCAGGCCCGACAAATCCATATGGGCCAGCACGGCGCGGGCCCCGCCCACCTTGGCGTTGCGGAACATGGCGTGCCGCCTCAGCACCAGGTCCAGCTGTTCCTGGGTCAGACGCACCATGGCCGGCCGTTCGGAGGCCGCCCCACCCAGGTTACGCGTGCCGCTTTCCATCAAATCAGCCTTAGCAGCGGACGACACCAGGGAGTCTGGGCGCGCCGCCGTTCCTCGGCAAGCTTACGCCCGTAGGAAAAAAGCCGTCACGGGAAAAGCCGGGCGCCCATGGGGAGGTCCGGCCCTTCCGTCAACGACATTGACCGGGGTCAGCGCAGTCCCTCGCGCACCACACGGATGAGGCCGGCGGTTGAGCAATCGTGGCCCCGGCGGGCGCCGCCCTCCAGCTCCGGCAGGATGGCTTTGGCCAGCTGCTTGCCCAGCTCCACACCCCACTGGTCGAAGGAATTCAGGTTCCACAGGATGCCCTGCACGAAGATCTTGTGCTCATAGAGGGCGATCACCGTGCCCAGGGTGTGCGGGTCCAGCTTCTGGAACAGCAGGGTGTTGGTCGGGCGGTTGCCGGTGAACACCTTGTGCGGCACCAGCGCCTCAAGCTCCTCGCCATCCAGGCCCTGGCCGGCCAGCTCGGCCCGCGCCTCATCCTCGGTCTTGCCCAGCAGCAGGGCCTCGGTCTGGGCCAGGAAGTTGGCCAGCAGCAGGGTGTGGTGGCGGCCCACCGGGTTCTGCGTCTCGATGGGCGCCAGGAAGTCGGCCGGGATCAGCGGCGTGCCCTGGTGGATCAGCTGGTAGAAGGCGTGCTGGCCGTTGGTGCCAGGCTCCCCGAACAGCGCCGGACCGGTGGCATAGTCCACCGGGCGGCCATCGCGGTCCACACCCTTGCCGTTGCTTTCCATGTCGGCCTGCTGCAGGTAGGCCGGCAGGCGGGCCAGGTACTGGTCATAGGGCAGCACGGCGTAGGACTGGGCGTCCCAGAAGTTCACGTACCACAGGCCGATCAGGCCCAGCAGCACGGGCATGTTGGCGGCCAAGGGCGCGGTGCGGAAATGCTCGTCCATCGCGTGCGCGCCGGCCAGCAGCTCGGCGAAGCGGTCGGGGCCGACCATCAGCATGATGGGCAGGCCGATGGCCGACCACAGGCTGTAGCGGCCGCCCACCCAGTCCCAGAAGCCGAACATGTTGTCGGTGTCGATGCCGAAGGCCGCCACCTCCTTGGCGTTGGTCGACACGGCCACGAAGTGCTTGGCCACCGCGTCCGCCGGCGCCCCCTGGGTCAGCAGCCAGTCGCGCGCCGTGTGGGCGTTGGCCAGCGTCTCCTGCGTGGTGAAGGTCTTGGAGGCGATGATGAACAGCGTCGTCTCCGCATCCACCTTCTTCAGCACCTCCGCGATGTGGGTGCCGTCGACGTTGGAGACGAAGTGCGCCTGCAAATGCGGGTGGTGGTACGGGGTCAGCGCCTGGGTCACCATGACGGGGCCCAGGTCGGACCCGCCGATGCCGATGTTGACGATGTCGGTGATGGGCTGGCCGGTCCAGCCGCGCCATTCCCCATCCCGGACGGCGGTGGCGAAGGCGCCCATGCGGTCCAGCACGGCGTGCACGTCCGGCACCACGTTGCGGCCGTCGACCAGCACCGTGGCGCCCTTGGGCTGGCGCAGGGCCGTGTGCAGCACGGCACGGCCTTCGGTCAGGTTGATGGGCGATCCGGCGAACATGGCCTCGCGCCAGCCTTCCAGGTCGCGGGCGCGGGCAAAGTCCAGCAGCAGGGGCAGGGTCTCATCGGTCAGCCGGTTCTTGGAATAATCCAGCAGCAGCGTGCCCAGCTTCAGGGAGTATTTGTCGAACCGCTCCGGATCGGCGGCGAACAGGTCGCGCATGTGCACGCCGTCCAGCGCTTGGCGGTGCCGCGCCAGCGCCTGCCAGGCTGGGGTCTCAATCAGAGGAATGTCCTGGGTGGGGGTCTGCGTGGCGGACATCGTTCTCTCCTGACCTGTGGCCAGGGGCGACCGGATCCCATTATCCCGCCCCTGGAAAGCCCCAGGGGTGTAACACGGCTGATGAGGGTTAAGCAGCGCTTCGGATGGGGATTTCGTCCATTTGACGCGAATTTGTCTTCGTTTTTGACGTCTGGCGCGGCGGGCCCGGCCGGATCGGATGGGGCCACTTGGCGTGCGCAGCCCGCCCGGACCGGTTCCATCGCCCGCTACGTCCTTGATCGCCTCAGCCGCGCGGTGACAATGGGGACAATGCCGCAACCATAGACGAGTCCGCTTCCATGTCCCGCCCCCACCGCATCGCCCTGGCCCTGCCCCTGTCGCTCGCGGCGCTTATCGCCGCCGGCACCGCCTGGGCGGGCGAACGCAGCTGGGCCCTGGAGGGGCAGGAGCTGCGGGTCACCACCCCTTGCGCCCGCACGGTGGACATCACCGCGTCGCCCGGCGCGCGCGACGTGCGCATCCAGGCCACGGCGGACGACCCGAAGGAACTGGACCAGCTGACCGCCAGTGGCGGCAGGACGGCCCAGCTGGGTATCAGTGGCCGCCGCTGCTATCGCGAGGGGGAGGGGGAGGGCTGGCAGCGCTGGCAGCCCACGCTGCGCATCGCCATCACCGTGCCGGCCGGCGCGCCCCTGGAGGTGCAGGAGGGCGGGTCGACCGACTACCAGGCCAGCGGCGGCTTCGGCGCCCTGACACTGACGCTGGACGGCTCCGGCAACTTCAAGGCCGACCGGGTTACCGGCGGCGCCCAGATCCGCATCCACGGCTCGGGCGACACCCAGCTGGACCGGCTGGAGGGCGCGCTCAAGGTGCGGGTGGCGGGCTCGGGCAATGTCGGCATCATCCAGATGGCGGGCCCCTCCACCGACCTGGAGAGCAGCGGCAGCGGCACCATCACCATCGGCGGGGGCAGCGGCGGCACCACCCAGGCCAAGCTCAGCGGGTCGGGCAACGTCACCCTGCCGGCGGTGCAGGACCTGCGCCTGTCCATCGACGGGTCGGGCGACCTGGTGGCGGCCAAGGCGCAAGGGGCGCTGTCGGCCCACCTGGGCGGCTCGGGCACGCTGACCATCCACGCCGTGTCGGCCACCACCGCCCAGCTGAAGCAGTCGGGCAACGGCGACATCACCATCGACGGCGGGGAGATCGGCACCCTGTCCTCCACCATCAGCGGCAGCGGCGACCAGATGCTGCGCGTCAAGGTCACCGACGCCACCCTCTCGCTCAGCGGCAGCGGCGACGTGAAGATCGACCAGGTGACCGGCCGGCTGGACCAGGCGCACAGCGGTAGCGGCAGCGTCCACGTGGGCGGACGCTGATCCGCCGGACGCTTTCCTACCGCGCCTGACGGCGGGCGGGCCGTACCATGGTGCGGGACCGGGGCAGGCGCACCGGTTCCACCTTGGCGGCGGACTTTTCCTCCTCCACCTCGAACAGGCCGTCTTTCGCCTTCACTTCCGGCGCCGGCAGGGGCGCGCGCAGGGCGTTGGGCATGACGCTCAGGGGCAGGCCGATGGCGTTGCCCAGGGCCTCCGCCATCTCCTTGGGCATGGCCCCGGTGGACAGGGTGGGGCTGACGCCCTGGGGCAGCATGGCGTCATCGGCCAGGGCACGGTACTCGCGCACCAGCTCCTGCAGTGTGGCCCACACGGAACGGATTTCCCCCTCCAGCACCTCGCGGCGGCGGCGCAGGGCGGCAGGATCTGCCTTGATGGCGGCAAGGATTGCCGCGATGGGAATGCCGTCGATATGGTCGGGAACGTGGGCGCGGGCGCCACGGCGCGAACCCAGGCCATTGGGCACGGGATTGTCCTGCAAAGCCACGGGCGTCGGGCTTTCCGCAGCGGCGCGACCCGTCAGGGGGCGGCCGGGAAGAAGCGTGCCTTGAAATCCTCGAACGTGAACGTCATCGCAAACCCCCAGCCACCAAGATCGCGGTCGGAGATATCTCAGCAACTCCTATGCCAAAGGTTTGCCAGGGGCGCCGTTTTTCAACGCGGGGCGCCGTCGGGCCCGCCCACCACCACCGTGGCCATGGCCCCGGGCCGCAGCAGGCGCGCCGCCACCCGCCGCACATCCGCCCGCGTCACCCGGCGCAACAGGGCCGCGCGGTGGTCCAGAAAGCCGGCGGCGTAGCCGTCGCGCCGAATATCCAGTAACAGCGCGGCGATGGCGCGGTCGTTGGTGAACTGCAAGGGGAAGGATCCGGTCAGATAGGTCCGGGCGTCGCGCAGCTCCCGCGCCGTCACGCCGTGGGCGGCCACATCCGCCAGGGTGTGGCGCACCAACCGCAGCGCCTGCCCCACCGTCGCGTTGGCGGTGGAGCCGGTGACGATCAGCAGGTCGGCATGAGCATACGATTGCAAATTGCATTGCACATCGTAAGACAATCCCCGCCGGGCCCGCACCGCCTCTGCCAAACGCGACTCAAGCCCCTCCCCACCCAGGATGTGGGTCAACAGCAGGGCGGCGGGCCAGTCGGGATCACTGGGCGCTATGCCCGCCCCGGCCTGGACGAACAGGCTCTGCGGCCCGGGCCAGGGCACGGTGACCGACCGGCCCTCCGTGGCGGGCGGCACGTCGGTGATGGCGGCGGGCGCGGCCGTGGCCGGCAGGGCGCCGAAGATCCAATCCACCGCCGCGCCCAGTTCCACCGGGTCGATGTCGCCCGCCACCGTCACCAGCAGGCCGTCGCGGGCCAGGCGCCGGGCGGCGAAGCCCCGCAGGTCATCGGCGGTGATGGCGGCCAGTGTGTCGGCCGTGCCGCGCAGGGGGTGGCCATAGGGGTGGCCCGGGAACAGCTGACGGGCCAAGGTGTGGTAGGCGACCGTGACCGGGTCCGCCTCCTCCCGCCGCACGGCCACCTGCAACTGCCCCCGGATGCGGGCGATCGCGTCGGCATCGAAGCGCGGCGCCGTCAGGGCCAGACGGGTCAGGGTGAACGCCTCCTCCCGGTTCTCCCGCAGGGTCAGGAGCGCGCCGGAGAACCAGTCGCGGCTGGCCATGAACGCCAGGCCGATGGAATGGTCGGCCAGCCGGTTCTGGAAGGCGGCGGAATCGAGATCCCCCGCCCCTTCGTCCAGCAAGCCCGCCGCCATGGCGGCCAGGCCCAGCCGGTCGGCGGGATCGGTGGCGGCCCCGCCCCGGAAGGACCAGTTGAGCGCGATGATGGGGTTCTTGGCGTCGCGCACCAGCCAGACCTCGATGCCGCCGGGGCTGACCACCCGCTCCACTAGAGACGCCTTGGCCAGGGACGCCTTGACCGCCGTCGCGGCCCGCACCGGCTGACCCAGCAGCGCCAGCGCCAGCAACAACGCCCACAGGCCCCTCATCGCACGGCCCCCTGGGCCATGCCCTGCGCCGCCGCCACATCCTCCAGCTCCTCTTCCGACGTCGGCGCGTCGGGATCGGGCAGCAGCAGGGCGGTGACGGAGCCCCGGCCGCCCAGCACACCGCGCAGGGCCTGGTTCACATCCTCCACCGTCACCGCGGCGATGCGGTCGGGCCAGGCCTCCACGTCGGCCACGCCCTGCCCCGTGGTCAGCGCCACGCCGAATTCCGAGGCGGGCCCTTGCAGGCTGTCGCGGGCGTAGATGGCGCCGACCTGCAGGCGCCGGACGGCGGCGGCCACCTCGGCCGCGCCGACGCCGTCGTGCAGCAGTCGCGCCAGCTCGGCGTTCAGGCCGGCCTCGGCGTCCGCCACCGCCACGTCCGGCCCCGGCACCACGCCCAGGCTGAACTGCCCCGGCCCCAGCGCGTCGGCCAGGTAATCGACGCTGACCCCCGCCGCCAGGCGCTGGCGCACCACCAGCGCCTGGTAGAGGCGGCCGGTGGCGCCCCCACCCAGGATGGTCTGCAGCACCTCCAGCGCATAAACCTGTGTCGGATTGGCCTGTGCGGGATCAGTGGACCATCCATGCGATGGCGCGACCCACACCCGGCTCAGCGAGGGCTGACGCACCTGCGCGTCCTTCAGCTCGACGCGCCGGTCCTCCTCGCCGATGGCCATCCCTCCCCGGGCCACCCGCCGGGCGGGCACCGGGCGGGCGGGAATGCGGCCGAAGGTGGCCTCCGCCAGGGGGCGCAGGGCCGCGGCGCTGATGTCGCCCGCCACCACCAGCACGGCGTTGTTGGGGGCGTACCAGGCGCGATAAAAAGCTTGGGCGTCGGCCGGAGCCAGGGCCGCCACCTCCGTCGCCAAGCCCGCCACCGGCTTGGCGTAGGGATGGGCCCGGAACAGCGCGGCCTGCACCTGTTCGCGCAGGCGGGCGGCCGGGCTGGCCTCCGTCCGCTGCCGCCGCTCGTTCAGCACCACGGCCAGTTCCGGCGCCGCCGTTTCCGGCCGGATGCGCAGGTTGGCCATGCGGTCGGCCTCCAGCCTCAAGGTCAGGGGCAGCTGGTCGCGGGCGATGGTCTGGAAGTAGGCCGTCTGGTCCTGGTTGGTATAGGCGTTCTCCACCCCGCCGTGCGCGGCGACCTGGCGGGAGAAGGCGCCGGTGGGCACGGTCGCCGTGCCCCGGAACATCAGGTGCTCCAGGTAATGGGCCACGCCGGACTTTCCGGCCGGCTCGTCCGCCGCCCCAACCTTGTAGAACAGCATTTGCGTCACGACGGGGGCGCGGTGGTTGGGCACCACCACCACCTGAAGGCCGTTGGCCAGCGTGAAGGTCTCAGGATCGAAAACCCGAGCCGAGGCGACCACCGGCACCATGAGGGCAAGCGTCAGGGCCGCGATCCGCGTCCCCCCGAAAGGCCGCCAAAAGACGCCCAAGGCCCCGCCACTCCCGCTTCATGCCGCCCCGTTTCCCAGAGGAATAGCATGGGCGCGCCGGGACCCCAAGGAAAGCTGGCCGTTGGGATGGGCGCGCGCCGGCTCCGCCTTGCCACCCCGCGGTCACGCCCACGATAAAAGGCCCGGGCGGGAGGGCGTCCCGTCCGGGCCTTGAAACCTTGCTTCCCTCAGCGGGAACCGGCCGAGCTGCTGTCGCGCTGCACCGTCGGCGCGTTCGCCGCCGGCTTGTCGTCACCCTTCCAGAACATCAGGCTGTCCAGGAAGCCACGGTCGCCGACCACGGTGCCCGGCCATTCCTTGTCCACGATCTTGCGGATCTGCGGGTCGGCCTGGTCGCCGCCGGCCTTGGCCACCAGCGCGGCCTCGCCCTTGCTCTGGTTGGCGGTGGCGGAGGCCACGGCCGTCGCCTCGGTGGTGGCGGCGCCGAACACGGTGCTGGTCGCCCGCGTCTCCTTCACGATCTCCTGCGGGCGCGGGCTGCCGGGCTGCGGCGGACGCAGGTTGAAATCGGGCGGCACCTCCAGCGGCGCGCGCGCCAGAACCCGGAACTCGTCCGGAGTCGGCCGCGACCCGCCGAACAGGTAGTCCAGGCTGTCACACCCCGTCAGGGCTGCCAAACCGGCCGCCGCGAGCATCAGCCGCGCGCTAAACACCTTAGAATTCTCGCCCATATCCTCGTCCGTCGAATGTAGGCCCCGAACCCCGGGACCCCCGTGAACCTGACCTAAAAACGGAACCAACCCCATCCGCGGAGCCCCACCGCTCCGTTGACGGCGACACCCTACCGCGTCGCGGGCTTGACGAACAGCCCATCCACGACCAGCACCAGCATGCCGACGACGATGCCGCTATCGGCAACGTTGAATGCCGGCCAATGCCATGCCGCGATGTGGAAGTCCAGAAAATCAACGACGGCGCCCAGGCGCAGCCGGTCGATCACGTTCCCCAACGCCCCGCCGATCACCATGCCGGCGCACACCGCCTCGATCAGGCGAACCGCGCGCCGCATCCACACCGCCATGGCGGCGGTGATGACCAGGGCTAACACGATCAACAGGACCGTGCCCGTCGCGCCGCCCTGATTAAACAGGCCGAAACTGACGCCGTGGTTCCACACCAGCACCAGGTTGAAGAAGGGCAGCAGGGTCACGCCGTCGCCGGCTTCGGCGAAGCGGCCCAGGATGGCGGCCTTGCTGGCCTGGTCGGCGGCCAGGATGATGGCCGCCGCCAGCAGGCCCGGAACGCCGAACCGCCCCAACACGCGGGTCAGCATGCTCATGCGTGGTGTCCCACCGCGTCATCGCAGCGATGGCACAGCTGCTCCACGCCCTCCGCCGCCGCCCCTTTTCCTGCAGCCGGCACCTCCGGCAGGATGCGCCAGCAGCGCTCGCACTTCTCGCCTTCGGCCTGTCCGAACACCACCCCCACGCCGGCCACGTCGGCCAGGGCGAAGGCGCCCTCGGGCGCCACCCCCACCGTCACGGTGATGCCGGAGGTGATGCTGATCTCCGCCAGGTCCAGGCCGGCCAGGGCCCGCTGGTGGGCCTCCTGCACATACACCGTCGGGTGCGCCTGCAGGGAGGAGCCGATGGTCTTGTCGGCGCGCTTCAGTTCCAGGGCGCCCGTCACGGCGCGGCGCACGTCGCGCACCACGGCCCAGCGGGCTGCCAGGGCGTCGTCGCGCCAGTCGGCCGGGATGTCGGGGAACTGGCGCAGATGCACGCTTTCCGGCCACGCGGTGCGGCGGGCGTCGTCACCCTCCGCCAGGAAGGCCAGCCAGGCCTCTTCCGCCGTGAAGCAGAGGACGGGCGCCAGCCAGGCCGTCAGCGTCACGAACAGCCGTTCCAGCACCGTGCGCACGGCGCGGCGGCGGGCGCTGGCCGGCGCGTCGCAATACAGGCTGTCCTTGCGGACGTCGAAGTAGAAGGCCGACAGGTCCACCGCGCAGAAGTTATGCAGCTCGGTGATCAGGCGATGCAGATCGTATTCCTTGGTGGACTGGCGCACGATGGCGTCCATCTCCGCCAGGCGATGCAGCACCCAGCGCTCCAGGTCCGGCATGGTCGCCGGTTCCACCCGCTCCGCCTCCGTGAAATCGGCCAGAGCGCCCAGCAGATAGCGCAGGGTGTTGCGCAGGCGGCGGTAGAGGTCGGCGTTGCTCTTCAGGATCTCCTTGCCGACCTTCAGATCCTCCGAATAGTCGGAGCCCACGACCCACAGGCGCAGGATGTCGGCGCCGTATTCCTCCATCACCTGCTGCGGCGCCACCACGTTGCCCAGGGACTTGGACATCTTGCGGCCCTGCTCGTCCAGGGCGAAGCCGTGGGTCAGCACCGCCTTGAAGGGCGCGCGGCCCCGGGTGCCGCAGCTTTCCAGCAGCGAGGAGTGGAACCAGCCGCGATGCTGGTCCGACCCTTCCAGGTAGAGGTCGGCGGGCGAGGACAGGTCGTTGCGCCGCTCCAGCACGAAGGCGTGGGTGGAGCCCGATTCGAACCAAACGTCGACGATGTCGAACACCTGGTCGTAATCGGCGGGGTCATAATCCGGGCCCAGGAAGTCGGCGGCGGGCCGCTTGTACCAGGCGTCGGCGCCCTCGGTCTCGAAGAAGCTGGCGATGCGGTTCAGCACGCCCTCATCCTTCAGGGGCTGGCCGTCCGCCTTGGACAGGAACAGGGCGATGGGCACGCCCCAGGCGCGCTGGCGGCTGATGCACCAGTCGGGGCGGCTTTCCACCATGGCGTGGATGCGGTTGCGGCCCTGCGGCGGTACCCACCGCGTCTCATCGATGGCCGCCAGCGCCCGCGCCCGCAGGTCGTTGGTGTCCATGGAGATGAACCACTGCGGCGTGGTGCGGAAGATCAGCGGCGCCTTGGAGCGCCAGCTGTGCGGGTAGCTGTGCTTCAGGTTGCCCTTGGCCAGCAGTGCCCCTTGCGCGATCAGGGCGCTGATGGACTTGCCGTTGGCGTCGCCCGGCTTGCCCTCCGGCGTGTAGACGCGGGCACCGGCGAACAGCGGCACATGGGCGTAATAGCTGCCGTCCGCGTCCACGGTCTGCGGCACCTCCAGCCCGAACTTGCGGCCAAGGTCGAAGTCCTCCGCACCGTGGCCCGGCGCGGTGTGGACGAAGCCGGTGCCAGCGTCGGACGTGACATGGTCGCCCGGCAGCAGCGGCACGGCGTAGTCATAGCCGCCGTTGGCCTCCGGATGGCCCCGGAAGGGGTGGGCCAGGATGGCGCCATTGAGGTCGGCGGCGGTGACATCCGCCCCCTTCTCGAAGATCGCCTTGGCCGACGCCGCGACACCCGCGGCCAGGGCCTGGGCCAGGATGAGCTTCTCACCCACCTTGGCGAGCGAGCCTTCCTGCGCCTCTGTGACGGTGTAGACGGCGTAGGGAATCTCCTCGCCATAGGCCACGGCGCGGTTGCCCGGCATGGTCCAGGGGGTGGTGGTCCAGATGACGACCGCGGCACCGTTCAGCACCGGCGTCGGCGCCGTCACCACGGGGAAGCGCACCCAGATCATGGGCGAGGTCACGTCCTGATATTCGACCTCCGCCTCGGCCAGGGCGGTCTTTTCCACCACCGACCACATGACGGGCTTGGCGCCCTTGTACAGGCCGCCGTTCAGCAGGAACTTGTGGATCTCGCGCACGATGGCGGATTCGGCGTCGAACGCCATGGTCAGGTAGGGGTTCTGCCAGTCGCCTTCCACGCCCAGGCGGCGGAACTCGGCGGCCTGGATTCCCACCCACTCGGCGGCGAAGTTGCGGCACTCGGCGCGGAACTGCAGGACGGGCACCTCGTCCTTGTCCTTGCCGGCCTTGCGGTACTTCTCCTCGATCTTCCATTCGATGGGCAGGCCGTGGCAGTCCCAGCCGGGGACGTAGACGGCGTTGCGGCCCTGCATCTGCTGGCTGCGAATGACCACGTCCTTCAGGATTTTGTTGACCGCGTGGCCGATGTGGATGTTGCCGTTGGCGTAGGGCGGGCCGTCATGCAGCACGAAGGGCGCGCGCTCCGCCCCATCCTGGCGCAGCTTGCCGTACAGGTCGATGGCCGCCCAGTGGGCCAGCAGTTCCGGCTCCTTCTTCGGCAAGCCGCCGCGCATGGGGAAATCGGTGCGCGGCAGGAAAACGGTGTCTTTAAGATCGCGGGTCATGGCGGGTCAGGAAATCCGGTGTTCGGATGGCGGCCTTGCCCTCGTCCGGACGCTGGTGCGGGCGCCCCGGGGGTAAGGCCGGCGGGATAGTCGGCGGTGGTGGTACGCGGATGAGCGCGCCCGGGTCCCGGCCCCCCTCAGGAGACCGGGTCGATAATTCGCAGGTCCATGACCCTGATCTGGCGCGTTGGCAACATGGGGGCGGATGTTAGCAGCCGGCCCCGGTGGGTCAAGCAAGATGGGAAGGGGCCGGTTGGTGTCAAGACGGTGACCAAGTTCAGGGCTTGGGCAGGCCCGCCAGGCGGACGCGCGCCTCGTCCGCATCCCGCGCGATCTGGTCCTTCAGCGCCTGGAAGTTCTCGAACTTCATCTCCGGCCGGATGAAGTCCAGCAGCCGGACGCGGACATGGCGGCCGTAAAGGTCGCCGTCGAAGTCGAACAGGTGGGCCTCCAGCCGTTCCACCGTGCCGCCCACGGTGGGGCGGCGGCCCAGGTTGGCGACGCCGTCGTGCCAGACGGTGCCCGCCCCCTCATCCACGCCGGCGCGCACGGCGTAGACACCGAAGCGCGGGCGCAGATAGTCATGGATTTCGATGTTGGCGGTGGGGAAGCCGATGGTGCGGCCCCGTTTGTCGCCATGCTCCACCCGGCCCTCGATCTCGAAGGGATGGCCCAGGATGGAGGTCGCCTCCTGCGGCCGACCTTCCTGCAGATGGCGGCGGACGGCGGTGGAGGAATAAGGCTCGCCCGCGCCATTGGCGACCGGGCGCGCCTCGGTCACGCCGAAACCGTGGCGGGCGCCCAGGGCGCGCAGCAGCGCCATGTCGCCGCTCCGGTTGTGACCGAACAGGAAGTCGTAGCCGGCCACCACATGGCGCACGCCCAAGCCCTGGACCAGCACCGTTTCCACGAACTCCTCCGCCGTCATGCCCGCCAGGGCGGCGTCGAAGTGCAGCACCACCATGGCATCCATGCCCAAGGCCTCGATCAGGTGGGTCTTGATGCGCAGGGGTGTCAGGCGGAAGGGCGGGTCGTTGGGACGGAAGAAGCTGCGCGGGTGCGGCTCGAACGTCACCACGGCGGCCGGGCGGCCCAGATCATCGGCCAGCGCGCGGGCTTGGCCGATGACGGCGCGGTGGCCCAGATGCACGCCGTCGAAATTGCCCAGGGCCACCACGGCCCCACGCAGATCGGCGGGCGCATCCTCATAGTGGCGCAATAACTTCATGACCGGCGGCTTTCCGTCGCTTAGGTGGGCCGTGGAACACAGGCTGGCATCCGATGCGTCCGGATATAGGCTCTAACACCCCGCCGTGCAAAGCCCTTCCCGCGCAAGCCCCCCGCCTTCAGGCCGCATGGGCGGGTTCGGAATAAAACTTCAGCCGGGCGTTCAGGACGGCGCTGGCGAACAGCAGGATGGCGGTCACGAAGAACACGGCGCGCATACCGACATGGCCGCCGATGAAACCACCCAGCAGGGGGCCCGCCACCTGGCCCGCGAACTGGGCGGAGGTGGAATAGCCCAGGATGGCGCCCGCCACCCGGTCGGGCACGGCGTGCCGAATCAGGGTGGTGATGGCCGGCAGCAGCCCCGCCAGGGTCAGGCCCATGAGGAAGCGCAGGGCGACCAACTGCCAGACGTGGGTGACGAAGGCCTGTGGAATCATCAGCGCGCCGGTGGCGGCCAGGCAGGCGATGACCACCGTGCGCGGCCCCAGCCGGTCGGTCAGCCGCCCGACGCGGGGTGCCGCCAGCATGCTGGCCAGCGCCCCGCCCGCCATCACCAGGCCGGACAGGAAGGCGATGTCGCTGCCGGGGGCGGCGATCTGGCCGACATAGACGGTGATGATGGGCTCGATCGACATGTTGGCCACCATCAGCATGCAGGCGGTCAGCAACATGGCGTAGACCGGCCGCCGGTCGGGGATCTGGCGCCAGGGGCCGCCGGCGACGTGGGGGCCGGCCGCCCTGGCCCGCGGCTCCTCCCGGATCAGGGTGGCGGTGGCGATGAAGGTGAGGAAGATGACGCCGGCGGCCGCGAAGAAGGTCTGGCGCAGGCCGATCAGGCCGGGCAGCGCCCCACCGATCAGCGGCCCGGCCAGACTGCCGGCCAGCATGCCAGTCGACAGGATGCCCAGCGCCCAGCCCGAGCGCGCCTTGGGCGTCTGCGTCGCCACCAGCACGATGGAGCCCGAGGCATAGCCGCCCAGCAATCCCGCCAGCAGGCGCAGCGCCACCAGCTGGTAGACGTCCTGCACCAGGCCGGTCAGGGCGATGGCCACCGTCATGGCCAGGCTGGCGCGGATCAGGATGACCCTGCGGCCGTAGCGGTCGGCGAACTTGCCCCACAGCGGGGCCGTGGCGCCGGCGCCGAAGAAGGTGGCGCCATAGGCGATGCCCGACCATTGCACGACGGCGGCAGGCCCGGTCACCCCCAGATGCTCCACGTACAGGGGCAGGAAGGGCAGGATCAGGCTGAGGCCGGCGATGGTGGTGAAGGATCCGAACAGGCAGACGTACAGGTTCCGCCGCCAATGCAGGGGTTCCATGGCTTCCATCCTCAAAAACAACCGTTCGCCTTGGAAACTGGCGCTGGTAGAGCCAGAGGTCCAATATATGGTGCAGGCGATCGTGATCGCTTTCAGCAATGGCGGGACCAGGAACATGGAACTGCGCCACGTCCGCTATTTCCTGGCGGTGGCCGAGGAAGGCAATTTCACCCGCGCGGCCGCGCGCTTAGGAATTGGCCAGCCGCCGCTGAGCCAGCAGATCAAGGATCTGGAGCGCGAGGTGGGCGCCCCGCTGTTCCACCGCGTGCCCCACGGGGCCGAACTGACGGAGGCGGGCCGCGCCTTCCTGGAGCGCGTGCGCCCCTTCCCCACCCTGGCGCAGCAGGCGCTGGACGGCGCCCGGCGGGCGGCGCGGGGGGAGCTGGGCAGCCTGCGGGCCGGCTTCACCTCCTCTTCCGCCTTCAACCCGGCGGTGGCCGGCGCCATCCGCGCCTTCCGCCGCGCCTATCCCGAGGTGGATCTGGGCTTGGTCGAATCGAATTCCGTTCCCCTGCTGGCGGCGCTGGAGGGGGGCGAGGTCGACATCATCTTCCTGCGCACCGACCCGCCGCCGGGCGGGCCGATGCAGACCCGCCTGCTGGCGGTGGAGCCCATGGTGGCGGTCCTGCCCGCCGGCCATCCGGCGGCGGGCGCCCCGATGCTGGACCTTGCCCGGCTGAAGGACGACCCTTTCATCCTGTTCCCCCGGGGGGCGGGCCCCAGCATGTTCGAGACGACCATGACCGCCTGCCGCGCCGCGGGGTTCGAGCCGCGGCTGTACCAGACGGCGCCGCAGATGAGCTCCATCGTCAACCTGGTGGCGGCCGAGCTGGGCGTGTCCATCATGCCGGCCTCCATGTCCCAGGTGCGGGTGGCGGGCGTCGTCTTCCTACCCCTCGCCCCGCTGGCGGGCATCCCTCAGCCGACGGCCCGGCTGGCGCTGGCCTGGCGACGCGGCGATACACGTGTACTGGTGCGCAACTTCATCAACCACGCCGGCCCGGCCCTGGCACAACCCGAGGCCACCGGCGAAAATTTCTCCGCACCCGTGTGAGCGCGCGCATAGCGGGAAGCAGCACCCCGCCAATAATCTGATAAAATGTGCAGATGTGGATCGGCGACTTGATCGCGGCCCCGAATCGCGCCGACAATGGGGACAATAACGCCGAGAACTATGCGGGCCGGAACCGTCGCCGTCATGGACAACGCAGTCGAAACAACCCCTGGCGAACCATCCCCCGGCGCCGAACCGGCAGGATGGATCTACCCGTCGGGCGGCGCCGGATGGGCCTGCATGTATCTGGACCGTCCGGACGGCGCGCGGTTGCGCCTGGGCTGCTGGCAGAGCGCGGGGGGCGAGGGCCGTCGCGGCACCTGCCTGCTGGTCAACGGCCGCAGCGAATTCCTGGAAAAGTATGCGGAGCAGGCGGCGGAGTGGGCCGCCAGGGGCTGGCGCGTCGTGTCCTTCGACTGGCGCGGCCAGGGCCTGTCCACCCGGCCCCTGTCCAACCGCCAGCTGGGGCACATCGACGATTTCTCAACCTACCTGGAGGATCTGGAGGTCATCATGGCCGCCCTATGCCCGCCCACCGGACCGGTCGTCGCCTTCGCCCACAGCATGGGCGGCCACCTGATGCTGCGTCATGTGCTGGACTGCGACACGGCGATGGAGGTGCCGCGGCTGAAGGCCCTGATCCTGTCCGCCGCCATGGTGCGGATCAACACCACCCCCCTGCCCAGTCGTGCCGCAGCCCTGATCGCCAACCTGGCCTGCCGCCAGGGCAAGGCGGAGACCTACGCCCCCGGCCAGCGCGATTTCGACCCCGACGCCCAACGGTTCGAGGGCAACCCCCTGACCAGCGATCCGCGCCGCTTCACGGTGGCGCTGGACGCCTGCCGCCAGCAGCCGGACCTGTGCCTGGGCGGCGTCACCTATGGCTGGCTGGCCGCCGCCTACCGCTCCACCGACTATCTCGCCCACGCCACGATGTCGGGCCTGGACCTGCCCATCCAGGTCCTGGCGGCTGGCGCCGACCGGATCGTCAGCTCCCCGGCCTTGCGCGCCCTGGCCCGATGCCTGCCCGACGCCCGCTTTCACAACTACCCCGGCGCCCGGCATGAACTGATGATGGAAAACGACACCATCCGCCGCGCCGTGTGGGAGGATGTGGACCATTTCCTGGAGGAAACAGGGTTGTAGTTATCCCTGGTCCAGCGGCATCAGCATCAGGGGCTGCAGCGCCGGGGCCAGCACACGCAGCAGCTGGGCCGGCAATGCGCTGGTGAAGTGGTAGTTGGCGGCCTGGGCCCCGTGGACATGGGCGGTGATGACGCCGAAGAAGCGGTCGCCGGCATAAAAGACGAAGGTGGCGGTGCGGTTCACCACCCGCGATTCCAACAGCACGCCACCTGGCCCGAAGCGATCGAAGCGCTGATCGCCCGTGCCGGTCTTGCCGCCCAGGGGCAGCGGGTTGCCGTCGGCGTCATGGAAGGCGCCCTTGGCCCGCTGGGCCGTGCCGTTCTGCACCACGTCCAGCAGATGGGCCCGCACCACCTCCACCAGGTCATGGGACAGCACGCGCTCCCCCTTCATCTGGTCGTCCAGGCCCACCACCGTCTCATAGGGCGTTCCGGCGGCGAAATGCAGGCGGGTGACGCGGGCGGTGGGCAGACGGATGCCGTCATTGACGATGATGCCCATCAGGTCGGCCAGCGCCCCCGGCCGGTCGCCCGAACTGCCGATGGAGGTGGCGTAGGACGGCACCAGCGCCTCGAAGGGATAGCCCAGGCGTTTCCAGTCGGCATGGATGCGGGCGAAGGCCTCCTCCTCCAGCACGATGCCGATGCGGGTGTCCTGGGCGTGCTTGTAGCGGGTGGAGAACAGCCACTGATAGCTTTCCTGGCGCGAGGTGCTGCTTTCCTTCAGCATCTGACGCTTGGGCGCCTTGGGGCTTTCCTGCAGGTAGGCCACCAGCCACAGCTCCAGCGGATGGACGCCCGCCATGTAGCCGCGGTCGTTCAGGCTCCACTTTTCCGGATCGGCCTTCTCGAACAGGGCGGCTACCGTGGTGGGTTTCAGCGGCTGCGGCTTCGCACCGGGTCGGGTGTCGTTTTCAACCGCGCCATGGGCGGCCAGGAAGCGGGCCAGATCCTCCGGCGTCGAGTTCGGCCGGACGGAGCGGTAGATGACGGCCAGCCGCTCCTCCCGCGCGCCGGCCTTGGCCGCCAGCTTCTCCAGCGCCTTGTCGGGGCTGAGTCCGCCGTACTCGTCCCAGAAATGGTTCAGGAAGGTGCTGCCTTCCCGGTCCGCGAACTGGGCCAGATAGGTCTGGCGGGCCGGGTGGTGCGGGTCGTCCAGGACGTCGTCCTTCCGCGCCGGCCCCTCGGCGATATAGTGGTTCACCACGTCGCGCATCAGCCGGATGAACACCAGGTTGACCGAGCGGCGCAGCGCCTCCGACACCGTCAGGATACGGTGGTCGTCCGACTTTTCGAAATTGTTGAAGCTGTGCAGGCCGCCGCCGGTGAAGAAACGCTCGCCTGTGCCGGCGGAATAGGTGCGCTCCATGGCCGCGTTCAGCATGGCCGGCAGGCCCTGATCACCCGTCTGGGCCAGCGTGTCGGTCACCCACCGCGTCAGGTTGTCGTCCGCCGCCGCCGAGATGTCGCGCAGGGAGGCGGCGTCGCGCTGGTGATAGTCGCGGTACAGCTTCTCGATGATCTCCAGGTAGGAGATCAGCGTGCGCAGCTTGGCGGTGGAGCCCAGGTCCAGCCGCGCGCCCTCATTCAGGTCCAGCGGCTGGTCCAGGGTGTCGACCTGCACCCGCACCAGGTTGGCGTGGGGCGCCCGCTCATACAGGGTGACGGAGTAGACCACCTTGGCCGGGTCGGCGCCGGTCAGCAGCCGATCGCCGGTCAGGCCCAGTTCCGCCGTCGCCGCCGGATCAGCCAGGCGCTTCAGCACCCCGGTCACCCGTTCCTGCGCCGCCTGGTCCAGCGTCGTCTCGGTGGTCAGGTCCAGCCGGTCCAACTGGTACAGCGTATGGGCGCCCAGCATGGTGGTCAGACGGTTGCGGATGGCGTTGACCGCCTTCTGCTCCACATACGACACGTCGGGCGGGTCCGGCGTCTCCTCCCGGAAGCGCAGTTTGAAGTTCTGCGCCGCGTCGGCCAGCGCCGGCGGGATGACGCCCGCCTTCTCCAACACCCGCAGATGCTCGTTGCACAAGGCGTCCAGCGCCGTGCGGTTGGTGGTGAGGTAGAAGGATGGCCGCCGCTGGGCCAGCAGCAGGCTCAGCACCTGTTTGTAGACCACCGCCTGGGTCGCCAGATCCTCTTCCGTTTGGGGCGTCGCCCGCAGGATCTGGTTGGCGGCGGCGAAATCGGTGCCGTACCAGGCCCACAGGCCGTCGCCCAGGCCGTTGATCTCGCCGATGCCGGGCCGCGCGGACAGGGGCGTGGAGTTCAGATAATCCACCAGGATGCGGTAGCGGGTCTGCGTGGTGTCGGCGCCGTCCATATAGGCGCGCATGCTGGCCGACGCCATCTGGCGCAGCTTCTCCACCCCGTCCGCCGTCTGCCCACCGGCGGAATGGCGGTACTTCTCCGTCTGGGTCGCCAGGGTGCTGCCGCCGATGCGCTGGGCGCCGGGGTTGATGACCTGCAACGGGATCTGCAGCAGGGCCAGGCCGAAGCGGTCCCAATCCACCGCCGGGTTGCGATAGGGATGGGCCGGGTCCAGCAGCTGGCGATTCTCGATGAACAGCAGGGTGCTGGCCACCACGGGCGGGACGGAGGCGTAGCTGGTGAACACCCGCTCCGGGTAGCTGGCGCCATAGAGCAGCGTGCCGCCCCGGTCCAGCACCTGCAGCCCGGCCGAGGTCTTCTCCGCATAGGGCGGATAGAAACTGAGGTCCAGGTAGTCCAGCAGGGTGGGCGACATGCGCGCCTGGGCGGTGACGCGATAGGGCCCGGCCGTCAGCCGCTCCAGAAAGCTCGGCATCTGGGTATAGCCCAGCCGCTCGTCATACGGCCCCGCCGTCGGATAGCGCACAGCCGTGGTGGGGCCGGGGTAGACGGAATAGCGCAGGTCGCGCCCAACCCGGGCCAGCAGCACGGATTCGAAGCCCGACGTCTCCGTCTCCAGCCAGGCGGCGCCCCCGATGCAGCCCAGGATGGCCAGGCTGGTGGTCCAGCCCAGGACGCGCACCCACAGCGGCGTGCCCCGCCGGCGGACTTTCGGCGGCTTGGGCGCGGCGTCGGCTGTCCCGGCGCCCGGCGCCAGGCGGGAGACGGGCGGACGCAGGGCGGCCAAGGTATCGGCCCGCCCACTAACCCCCGTTAGGGGAGCCCCGCCCAAGCTGTTGTCGGTGCTGGTCGTCATCGCCCGCGTACGCGGTACCCCCCTCAGCGCAGACCCGTCATGGGCCACCGGGCAGAGGCTCACCCCCCGTCTCAACTAAGCGGCCTATCCTGCCCGCGATCAAGCGATATCAGGGTCAGCCCCCTGTTGGGGGTAGGTTTTGCCGCCGGTGTGGCCAAACACGGCCCTTTAACGCAAGGTCCGTGCCGGTTCCGGTGATCTCAGCGGGTCCGGCCGAACGCCGCCAGCAGATGGCCGGCCAGGTCGGCGCGGGCCACGGCGGCCTGCTCGCCGCTGGCCAGGCGCTTCACCGTGACGGTACCGGCGGCGGCCTCGTCCGGGCCCATCATCAGCACCACGGGGATGCCGGCGCGGTCGGCATATTTCATCTGCTTGGCGATTTTTGCCGGTTCCAGGTGCACCTCGACGTTCAGGCCGGCGGTGCGCAGCTCACCCGCCAGGGCCAGGTAGTCGGGCAGCAGCTCGGGCGCGAACTGGGTGACCAGAACGTCGATGGTGCTGGTCTGGTCCTTCACCAGGCCGGCCTGGTCCAGCACATAGAACAGGCGCGTGGCGCCGATGGAGATGCCCACGCCCGGCAGCTTGCTCTTGGTGTACTGGCTGGCCAGGTTGTCGTAGCGCCCGCCGGAACAGACGCTGCCCATCTGTGGGAAGTCGGTCAGGAAGGTCTCGTACACCGTGCCGGTGTAGTAATCCAGGCCGCGGGTGATGGAGAAATTGACGCGGAAATGGCTGTCCGGCACGCCCAGGGCGCGCAGCCCCGCCACCACCTGGGTCAGCTCGCCCAGGCCTTCCTGGGCCAGGGCGCTGACGCTGCCCAGATCCTTGGCCTTGGCCAGCATCTCATCCGTGGTTCCATCGATGCCGACAAAGGCCAGGATGGCGGCGGCCGTCTCGGCCGACAGCGCCTGCTCCCCCGTCAGGGTGGCGCGCACGGCATCCACGCCCACCTTGGGCAGCTTGTCGATTTCGCGCAGCACGGCGGCCTGAGCCTCGCCCTCGCTCAAGCCCAGCCCTTCCAGGAAGCCGCGCAGGATCTTGCGGTTGGACAGGTTGATCTGGAAGGGGCCGACATCGATGCCCACCTGGGCCAGATCCCGGAACACGGTGTAGATGACGGCCGGCATCTCCGCGTCATAGGCGACGGACAGGCTGTCCTTGCCGATGACGTCGATGTCGCACTGGTAGAATTCGCGATAGCGCCCCTTCTGCGCCCGCTCCCCGCGATAGACGCGCTGGATCTGATAACGGCGGAAGGGGAAGCTGAGGTCGTGCTCATGCTCCGCCACATAGCGGGCGGTGGGCACGGTCAGGTCGAAGCGCAGAGCGATGTCGGGCCGCTTGGCCTGTTCCAGGGCACCGGTGGACTGCACGAAATAGATCTGCTTTTCCGTCTCGCCGCCCGACTTGGTCAGCAGCACGTCCACGGTCTCGAACACCGGGGTTTCGATCTGCAGGAAGCCGAAACGCTCATAGCCCCGCCGGATGGTGTCCAGCATGCGCTGGAAGGCGATCTGCTTGGACGGCAGCAGTTCCATCGTGCCGGGCGGCGTGCGGGGGGCGATCAGGGCCATGGGATCGAACTCGGGATATAAGAGACGGACAAGACGGGCTTCATACCCGATTTGCCCGGTGGCGCGCCACTGGCATGGGCCCCGCGCCACGGGCATGGGCGCCAGCGCCATGCCCCGGGCCGCCGGGGGTTGAGCCCGCGCGCTTGAGCGCGTACGACTGGCGCCCGGACATCATAAGCCGGACCCATCCCCATGAGCGCGACCACCGCCGCCCGCCTGACCCTGCGCCGCCCCGACGACTGGCACCTGCACGTCCGCACCGGGGCCATGCTGCGCGCCGTGCTGCCGCACTCCGCCCACCAGATGGGCCGGGCCATCATCATGCCCAACCTGGTGCCGCCGGTAACCGACCGTGCGGCCGGCCGGCGCTACCAGGCGGAGATCATGGAAGCCTTGGGTCCGGACACCCGCTTCCAGCCGCTGATGACCGCCTACCTGACCGATGGCAGCAGCGCCGATGAGATCGTCGCCGGCTATGAGGAGGGCCTGTTCCGGGCGGTGAAGCTGTACCCCGCCCATGCCACCACCAATTCCGCCCACGGCGTCACCGACCTCGCCAACGTTGCCGGCGTGCTGGCGCGCATGCAGGACATTGGCATGCCCCTGCTGGTCCATGGCGAGGTGACCGACCCCGCCATCGACATCTTCGACCGCGAGGCCGTGTTCATCGAACGCGTGCTGCTGCCGCTGATGGACCGCTACCCGACCCTGAAAATCGTGCTGGAACACGCCACGACTGAAGAGGCGGTGGCCGTGGTGGAGGCGCATGGCGCCGGCGGGCGCCTCGCCTGCACCATCACCGCCCACCACCTGATGATCAACCGGTCGTCCATCTTCGCGGGCGGCATCCGGCCCCACCTCTACTGCCTGCCCATCGCCAAGCGGGAGAAGCACCGGCTGGCCCTGCGCCGCGCCGCCACCAGCGGGCAGCCCTGGTTCTTCCTGGGCACCGACAGCGCGCCGCACCCCACCAGCGCCAAGGAATCGGGCTGTGGCTGCGCCGGCATCTACACGGCGGCCAGCGCCATCGAACTCTACGCCCAGGTCTTCGACGAGGAAGGCAGGCTGGACGCGCTGGAGGCCTTCGCCAGCCTGAATGGCCCGCGCTTCCATGGCCTGGCCCCCAATGAGGACACCATCACCCTGGTGCGCGACGGCTATACCGTTCCCGACCTGGTGGACGCCGGCGGCAGCAACGCTGTCCTGCCCTTCCGCGCCGGCGAACGGCTGGACTGGCGCCTGCTGCAGGACTAATACCTCCCCCAATTTATCTTCAGCGCCCGAGGTCCCCCATGATCGACGCCCAGACCGCCGCCAGCCTGACCGCCCGCATCCTGCTGGACATCAAGGCGATCCACTTCAACGCCACCCAGCCCTTCATCCTGACCTCGGGCAAGGCCAGCCCGGTCTATATCGACTGCCGCAAGGTCATCAGCTTCCCGCGCGCCCGCTCGGCCATCATCGATTACGCCGTGCAGACGGTGATGCGCGACGCCGGGTTCGAGGCGTTCGACGGTATCGCCGGCGGTGAGACGGCCGGCATCTCCTACGCCGCCTGGATGGCCGACCGCATGGGCCTGCCCATGCAGTACGTGCGCAAGAAGCCCAAGGGCTTCGGCCGCAACGCCCAGATCGAGGGCCAATTCGCCGAGGGCGACCGCATCCTGCTGGTGGAGGATCTGACCACCGACGGCGGCAGCAAGGTGGGCTTCGTCAACGCCCTGCGCCAGGCGGGTGCGGTATGCGAGCACGCCTTCGTCGTCTTCCACTACGGCATCTTCCCCAAGAGCGTGGAGACGATGCGCGAGATCGGTGTCACCCTGCATGCCCTGACCACTTGGTGGGACGTGCTGAAAGTAGCGCGCGACCATAACTATTTCGATGTCGCAACGATGATGGAAGTGGAGAAGTTCCTGCACGCCCCGGCCGAATGGTCGGCCGCCAACGGCGGCAAGGTGGGAGAATAAGCTTCCCGCCGGGCGCAGGCATTTGGGACGGCGGCATGGGGCGACCCGTGCCGCTGTCCGTTCATGGGGCGCTTTCCGCCGCCAGCGCCCTGCACCGCTCCGCCGTGCGCTCGTCCGCCGGGAACATGCATTCGATGCGCAGTTCCTCCACCATCACGTCGCGGGCGGAACCGAAAGTGGTGATGGTGGAGAAGAAGCGCAGCGGGTGACCGTCCGCGGCCAGCGCCCCACCGGCGAACACCGTGGTGCACAGGGGCAAGGGGCTGGCGTCCGGGTCGCGGGACCGCCAGCGGGCGGGCACGCCGGGGAAGGCCAGCACGTCGTCCAACAGGGCGCGCAGGCCGGGATCGAAGGGCGTGGCCGCCAGTTCGTTGTGCAGGTGGCAGATCAGGTCCCCCGCCAGCCGTTCCCAATCGCCCATGACCGGCCGCATGTCGTCGGGGTCGAAAACCTGGCGCAGGATGTTGTTGTGCCGGGGCATGCCACCCCGTGCCAGGCTGACCACCCGGGCGGTGGCGCGGTTGATGCGCACCACGTCCCAGCGCCGGTTCATGACCAGGGCGGGATAGGGTTCCTGCTGCTTGATGATGAAATCGATGGCTTGGCGCACCGGCGCCATCTCTGGCGTCGCCAGCGTCGCCTCGCTGTAGCGGGGGGCGTAGCCGGCGGCCACCAGCAGGGCGTTGCGCTCGCGCAGGGGCATGTCCAGCGTATCGGCCAGGCGGGCCAGCAGCTCGCGGCTGGGCTGGGCCTTGCCGGTTTCCACACAGCTAAGGTGCCGGGTGGAGACGCCCGCCTCCAGGGCCAAGTCCATCTGGCTCATGCGCCGTGCCGCCCGCCACTCACGCAGCAGCAGGCCCAACGGCGTGGGTTGGGACGGAAGGGCGGTCACGGTGGCGGCGGCGATGGACATGGGGACGCATGATACGGCGGCCACAGGCAAAAGCCATGACCTCGGAGGTCAAGAAACCATGACCTGGCGGGTTATCGACCGCATGGGAGGCTCGGGCGTATCCCTGGGGCATCCGAACAACCTTCCCTTGAGGGGATGAAAGATGCTCTCCGCGCCGTTCGCCCGCCGTCATTTCCTGCAAAGCCTGGCCGGGGTCGGCGCCGCCCTGGCGCTTGGGGCTCCCGGGGCGGGCGCCACCGCTCACGCCGCCACCTTGGCCGACACCAGGCCGCTGGACGCCGCCGCCTACCGGTCCTTGCGCCGCTATGCCGGCACGCCCTTCGGCCACGTCGCCTACATGGACCAGGGGACTGGTCCCGACGCCCTGTTCCTGCACGGCTTCCCGCTGAACAGTTTCCAATGGCGGGGCGCCATCGACCGGCTGTCGGCCCACCGCCGCTGCCTGGCGCCGGACTTCCTGGGCCTGGGCTACAGCCGCGTGCCGGAAGGGCAAGCGGTGACGCCCGATGTCCAGGTGCGGATGCTGGTGGCCTTCCTGGACGGCGTCGGCGCCAACAGCGTGGACATCGTGGCCAGCGACAGCGGCGGGGCCGTGGCCCAGCTGTTCGCCACCCGCCATCCCAAGCGGGTGCGCAGCCTGCTGCTGACCAACTGTGATACCGAGCCCGACAGCCCGCCCCCGGCCCTGCAGCCGGTGCTGGAAATGGCACGGGCCGGCACCTTCGCCGACCGCTGGCTGGCCCGCTGGGTGGCGGACAAGGAACTGGCCCGCGGGCCCACCGGCCTGGGCGGCCAGACCTACAGCGACCCCACCCGCCCCACGGATGAGGCGCTGGACTATTACCTGGGCCCCCTGGTCAGCAGCCCCCGGCGCAAGGATCTGGTGCACGCCTACACCCTGGGCCTGGACCCCAACCCACTGGCCGGCATCGAGAAGGAATTGCGCCGGGTGACGGTGCCCGCCCGCATCGTCTGGGGCACGGCCGACACCATCTTCGACCCCAAGGGCGGCGACTATCTGGCCGGCGTCCTGCCCAACTGCCAAGGCGTGCGCCACCTCCCCCAGGCCAAGCTGTTCTTCCCGGAGGAATATCCGGACGTGATCGCGGAGGAAGCCAGGAAGCTATGGGGAGTGACAGCCTGATCCCCACCCCCAGCCCCACAAACAGAAAACCCCTGCGGGATCACTCCCGCAGGGGTTTTCTGTTTAGGCGTCGGCCCGATACTTAGGCGGCGCGGACCTGCTGCAGGAAGCGGTCCACCTGACCGGCCAGGGTGTCGGACTGCTGGGCCAGGCCGGTGGCCGCGCCCAGGACCTGGGTGGCCGACTTGCCGGTGTCCTCGGCGGCATGCTGCAGCGAGCCGATATTGCGCGACACTTCCATGGTGCCCATGGAAGCCTGCTGGACGTTACGGGCGATTTCCTTGGTGGCGGCGTCCTGCTCCTCGACCGCGCCGGCGACCATGTCGGAGATGTCGTTGATCTCGGCGATGGTCTTGGAAATCGTGATGATGGCGTCGACCGCGTCGCGGGTGGCGTCCTGCATGGTGGAGATCTGGGCGGAGATTTCCTCCGTCGCCTTGGCCGTCTGATTGGCCAGGCTCTTCACCTCGCTGGCCACGACCGCGAAGCCCTTGCCGGCTTCGCCGGCGCGGGCCGCCTCGATGGTGGCGTTCAGCGCCAGCAGGTTGGTCTGGCTGGCGATATCGGAAATCAGCTTCACCACGTCGCCGATGCTCTGGGCGCGCGAGGCCAGTGACTGCACGGTCTCGTTCGTCTTCTCGGCGGTGGAGGCGGCGGCCTTGGCGATGCGGGCCGAGGTGTTGACCTGGTTGGAGATCTCGGCCAGCGAACCGGCCAGTTCCTCGGTGGCGCTGGCCACCGACTGCACGTTGGCCGAGGCCTGCTGCGTGGCGGCGGCGACGGCGCCGGCCTGGCTGCGGCTCTCGTCGGCCGAACCGGACAGCGTCTGGGCGCTGGACTGCATGCGGGTGGCGGCCTCGGACACCTGGGCCACGACGCCCTTCACGGTGCTCTCGAACTCGTCGGCCAGGCGGTTCATGGTACGGCGCTTCTCTTCCGCCGACTCCCGCTCCGCCTGCTCCTGCACCTTCTTCAGGCGTTCCACTTCCAGGGCGTTGTCCTTGAACACCTGGACGGAGGCGGCCATGGCGCCGATCTCGTCGCCACGCTCGGTGCCGGTGATGTCCACGGCCAGGTCGCCGCTGGCCAGGCGGCCCATGGCGGTCTGCAGGGTGGTCAGCGGGCGGCTGACCAGGAAGTGCAGCAGCACGGCCAAGCCGCCGACCAGGATGGCCAGCACGATGACGGCGGTCAGCAGCGAGCCCTTGACGGTGGAGGAGATGGCCTCGTTCAGGCCCTGGCGGCTCCACGCCACGATCAGGGTGCCGACCTGGTCATGGTTGGCGCCGGCCTTCACCGGCGACATGACGATCAGATGATCGCCGCGATCGAAGGCCTTGGTCTCGGTGACCTTCTTGGGCAGTTCCTTGTCCTTGTCGATGGCGTAGACGGGCAGGGTGCTGCTGTCGAAGCTGTCCAAGGATTCGCCGTCGGTATCGTTGACGCGCACCCCGGCCAGGCTGCCTCCGGCGCGCTTGCTCAGGTCATTGTAGGCGTCCGCGATGGAGTCCTGCTGCTTGAAGCGGACGGCGGCGCTCATCTGCTGCGCCAGCATTTCCGTTTCCTGACGCTCGGACGCCACGGACTGGGCCAGCATGGCCTTGTGCATCTGGTTGGTGCTCAGCCAAATGACGGCGCCCAGGCCAATAATCGTGGGAATGGCGACAGCGGGGGCAATCTTGCGCCCAATGGTAAACCAGCTCTTGGAATTTTCCGGCTTCTTCACCAGGCCACTGACACGCCCCAAAAACCCATCTGCCTCATACGACATTATTTACTACCCCTGCTTTGTTCATTGCCCCGCGCCGCTGTCGTCGCCAAGACCGACAACCACCCTGCCGAACCCGGTGCGCGCCCCCAAGCCCCGCCCGCAGTACGGTGGCGGCTCGGCTTGGGCCCTGGGCTAATACCTAGACATGCTTTCGCAGACCTGTAAACTGACTTATAACCTCAACTACAGTTAATGCCGCCCAGGACCACAACGACTGAAATTTATCTTTCGCAATGCGGAAAGGATTTCAGTCCGAATCCATTAGCGTCCGACTCTGGTTAAAACGCCGGAATCCAAGGCGCTAACGGGGCGAGGTAAACGAAACAGGGGGAAAGGGGCTGGGCCCCACAGTTCTTCTTAGCATTTTAAGTAATAAAAATTCAGCACAGGTGACAAAAAACGTCACCGCTCCGTCATATCGGATCACGACCGGCGGCGGCTGACCGACCAGGACGGTGACGGATCGCGAACAGGGCGCGGGCCGGTGGCAAACGGGCCCAAGGCGTGAAGGCAAGTGTAGGTAACGATCCGTAAAGCTTTGAAAGATGGTCTTTTTCGGACTGTGTGCTTACTGGACTCCGGGAGGTCGGTGCAGATGATGAAACGGGTGGCAGCCATCGTCCTGATGGCTGGTTTGGGGGTTGCGGGCGTGGCGCGGGCGGAGTGCGCGTTGGGTACACCCCCCGCCGTGCCGGACGGCAGCAAGGCGGCGGAGGCGGAGATGCAGACGGCATCCGCCGCCGTGAAGAAGTTCATGGCGGAGACCCAGGACTACATGAGCTGCGTCGAGTTCGAAGGCAAAAACGGCAGCGGAAATTGGCAGAAGAAGTACAACGACGCCGTCGACCAGATGCAGAAGCTCGCGAGCGAATTCAACAAACAGTTGAAGGCTTTCAAGTCCAAATAAAGGTGAATGTCAGCCGTCCCGCCGCCGCCCATCCGGAACCGGCGGGTGCCTCGGGTTGATTCCCGCTCGGATAAACCACCTGTGGTGGCGGGCCATGGCCAAGGCGCCGTCTTACCGCTGGTGCGGCGTTTTGTCCCCCGGCCCCGCGCCCGCGGCCGGCTGGCCGGACGCGCCGCCCGGCACGGTGGGCGCGCTGGGCAGGGTCGGCTGGGCGTCCTTTCCCGGGGGGTGGGGCGCGTCCAGCGGCACCGTCACCACCGCCGGCGGTTTGCGCGGCGTGACGATGGGCGGCATGGCCAGCCCCTGGGGCTGGACGGCGATTGAGGAGTAGGGTGTGCGCTTGGGTTCCGGCGGGCGTTCCAGATGGCGTGTCACCAGGTTCACCAGGGTGGCGTCGTCCCAGGGCTCCGCCGCGCGCCCCAGGCGCAGGATCACCAAATCGGCCGCCTTGGAAACGTAGAGCCTCTGGCCGCCCGCGCCGGCGATGAACACGGTGTCTGGCTCGGCGAAGGCCTCGGCCGCCTTGATGGGGCCGCCCTTCTCGCGTGGCCAAGCCAGGCGCACCCGCATGCCCTCGTTGCGCGCGAACAACGTGGGGCGCTGCATCTCCTCCACCCATGGCATGGGCAGGACAGCGCGGCCTTCCACCTGACCGCCATCCTTCAGCAACAGGCCCAGGCGCAACCAATCGCGCGCCGTCGCCTTGACGCAGCAGCCGACCAAAGTGGCGCGGCCGCTGTCGTCCATCAGCATTTCCGCCGGCCGGGCGCCGATTGGCGCCCACAGGCCCTGCGACAAATAAGCCGCCAGCGGCTGCCTGGTCGCTTTTTCCAGCGTCAGGGCCAGCACCTGCAGCTCCCCTTCCGCCGGTTTGTAGCGGGTGCCGGGCTCCGCCTCCAACGCCAGGCCTTTCAGCCAGGCGCCGGCATCAGCCGCCGCCGGGCCGCCGGGGACGCCGTTATCGGAAGGAAAGCCGAAGCCGCTGCTGCCGACCAGCAGGTCGCGCACAGTGACGCGGCCCCGGGGGTCGTCCTTCCAGTCCGGGAAGATCTGGCCCAGCGGCTGGTCGGCGGAGGTCAGGAAGCCGTCCTGGATGGCCTTGCCGGTCAGGAAGGTCAGCAGGCCCGCCTGCAATCCCGCCCCGTCCATCAAGTCGGATGGGCGGGTACCAGGGCCGTAGTCCTCCACCTGCAGGGCTCCCCGATACCAGACCAGCAGGGCCGTGGTGCCGGTGTTGGACTCAAAGGTGTGGAGGGCCTTGAGGCCCTCGTCCGAAATCTGGCGATCGTCGGGCGAGGCCACCGTCAGGATGGGCCCGTCGCCGCCCGCCACCTCCACCGTCACCGGTCCCCGGGGAGGCGGTGGCTCGGCCGCCACCGGCGGCGGGGACGGCGGGGCTTCCGCCCGCCTGCCCCAATGGGCCAGCATCAGGCCGCCCCCGATCGCCACGGCCGCCACCGGCGCCAGCAGCAGGGCCACCCGAAGATAGCCGCCGCGGGGCTCGCCAGGTTTGGGCTTCCCGGGCTTGGACGAAGTGGACCCCGATTTCGGCAACTGGGACATCAGTACGCAACGCTCCCCGACGGCGGATGGGTCCGCCCGGGCGCCGGCCCGGCACGAACTCCGGCAGAAGCCTTGGCCGCGACTATGGCACGGCCAAGGCAGCGAGAGTTGGCGGGGGGCCGCCTTACTTGCGTTCGCGGACCGGGTAGTCGACGCCGTCGACCACTTCCCAGCTGCCGTCGGGCTGGCGGCAGATGAAGCCGGTCTGGTGGCGGAACAGCTGGTCCTGGAACACCACCGAGTGGAATTCGCGGCAGGGGCGGTTCTTGGCGTCGAAGCCGTCGCGCAGCATCTTCACCGTGCCCTGGCGCCCCGTCTGCGGGTTCGTCCAGTTCACGGTTTCCTGGATGGGCTTGCCCGTGGCTTCCTTCAGCGCCGTCTGTAGCGCCGCCAGATCGCTGGCGTCCAGCGTGATGTCCGTGGGCGGCGGCTTGGGCGCCTCGACGGGCGGCGGCTCCGCCGGCGCCGCGGGCTTCCCCTCGGGCTTGGCGGCGCAACCCGCCAGCGCCAGCAGCATCAGCCCTGCGACCGACAGCTTCATCTTCATCCCTTTGGCTCCTGCATCCCCTGGTAAGCCCCCCCGACATCGACGGCGCCCCGATTGAGCGCCCCTTTTGCCAAAGGTGATGCCCGCCGCGCAATCCCCGCCGAAGCCTGACCCCCGAAAGCCAGATCCCGGAAGGGCACGTCCACCGAAGGGCCGAGCCCGGCCGGACGTGACCGATTGTCCGTGAAACCGCTCCCCTTCACGGGCGCAACTGGCATAATGCCGCTGTTACTTCGTGCCAGTACCGAAAGCCTGCATCGCATGACCGACATAAAGACCGGCGTAAACCCCCTGTTCCTGCGGGAGGAGGAGCTGCGGCAGGCGATGGAGATGCTGTTTTACGCCTACCGTGACTTCACCGCCGAGCCCGACACCATGCTTGAGAAGATCGGCCTGGGCCGGGCGCACCACCGCGTCATCTATTTCGTCGGCCGGCACCCGCACATCACGGTGACCGACTTGCTGGGCATCCTGCGCATCACCAAGCAGAGCCTGTCGCGCGTGCTGCAGGACCTGGTGCGCGAGGAATACATCGTGCAGCGCCAGGGCACGCGCGATCGGCGCCAGCGCCTGCTGGACCTGACGCCCAAGGGCCAGGAGCTGGAGCGCCAGCTATCCGAACCCCAGCGCCAGCTCATCGCCCGTGCCTATCGCCGGGCGGGGGCGGAGGCGGTGGAAGGTTTCCGCAAGGTCATGGTCGGCATCATGGACGACAGCGACCGGGACAAGTTCGCCCAGGCGCGGCCGGCCGCGGCGGCGCTCGCGAAGCGTTGACGCTCTTTATGGTATGCTGCCGCCCCGCGACCGTTAGGGAGAGCATCCGGCCATGACGATGACGCAGCAGGCCCTGCCCGAAGAGCAGCCCCACATCCTGGTGGTGGATGACGACGACCGCCTGCGCGAGGCCCTGCGCCGCTATTTGTCGCAGAACGGCTTCATCGTCTCGGCCGCGGCGGACGCGGCGGCGGCGCGGCGCATGCTGGCGTCCCTCAACTTCGACCTGATGGTGCTGGATGTGCGCATGCCGGGCAAATCGGGGCTGGAGCTGACCCGCAGCCTGCGCGTCGAGGGGGGCCTGCCCATCCTGCTGCTGACCGCCAACGGCCAGCCCGACGACCGCATCGCCGGGCTGGAGGCCGGGGCCGACGACTATCTGCCCAAGCCCTTCGAGCCACGCGAGCTGGTGCTGCGCATCACCTCCATCCTGCGACGCCTGCCCAAGCCGGCCGCCACGGCGGCGGAGGTGCGCCTGGGCCGCTGGGTGTTCGACGCTGAACGGGAGGAACTGCGCTCAGGCGAGGAGACGGTGCGCCTGACCAGCGGCGAGGCCAGCCTGCTGCGCACCTTGGCCGCCCAGCCGGGCGTGGTGTTCACGCGGGAGGACCTGGGGCGCGCCGGCATCGACAGCAACGCCCGCGCCATCGACGTGCAGGTCACCCGGCTGCGCCGCAAGATCGAGATCGATCCGCGCCAGCCGCGCTATCTGCAGACCGTGCGCGGCGAAGGTTATGTGCTGCGGCCCGATTGAGGCCGCCCCGATGTGATGAAGGATGCCCCATGAGCATGACGCGCGAGCAGGCGCCCCGCCGGCAAGCCCCTCAGAGGCAAGGGTTTGGGGCGCCCCCGGTGATCAACCCGTCCGGGGTGGTGAAGCGCCTGCTGCCCCGTACCCTGTTCGGCCGGTCGCTGTTGATCATCACCACGCCGGTGATCCTGGCCCAGGCCATCGCCACCTTTTACTTCTACGACCAGCATTGGGAACGGGTGACCAACAACCAGGCCTTCGGCGTGGCGGGCGAGATCGCCATGGTCATCGAACAGCTGGGCCGCGACCAGACGCCCGAGGACCGGGGCGCGACCCTGGACATGGTGACCCGCACCACCGACCTTATGGTGACCTTCCGTCCCGGGGAACGGCTGCCCAACTGGCACCGGCAGCACCTGTTCGGCATCCTGGAACACACCCTGGGCCGGGCGCTGGATGAGAAGGTGGGCCGACCCTGGACCATCGACACCCACGTCGCCCACGAATGGTACGGCATCAACGTGCAGCTGCCCGACGGCGTGCTGCACGTCCTGTCGCCGGAGCGGCGGCTGTTCAGCTTCACCAGCTGGGTGTTCATCCTGTGGATGGCCGGCAGCTCGCTGCTGTTGTTCACGATCGCCATCATGTTCATGCGCAACCAGATCCGGCCCATCCGCCGCCTGGCCATCGCGGCGGAGGCCTTCGGGAAGGGCCGCGACACCCCGCTGTTCAAGCCGGAGGGCGCGTCGGAGGTGCGGCAGGCCGCCACCGCCTTCCTGCAGATGCGCGAACGCATCCAGCGCCAGATCAGCCAACGGACCGAGATGCTGGCCGGCGTCAGCCACGACTTGCGCACCCCCCTGACGCGCATGCGCCTGCAGCTGGCCATGCTGCCCGAAGCGCAGGAGGTGGAGGAGCTGAAGGCCGACGTGGCCGAGATGGAAGGAATGATCGAGGCCTACCTGGCCTTCGCCCGGGGCGAGGGGGCCGAACCGCCCGCCCCGACCGACGTGGGCGCCCTGTTGACCGACGTGGTGGCCAACGTCCGGCGTGAGGGACGGTCGGTGGAACTGAGCCTGCCGGACACCACCATCATCGTGCCCCTGCGCGCCAACGACTTCCGCCGCTGCGTCGCCAACCTGGTGGGCAACGCCGTGCGCTACGCCGGGCGCGCCTGGGTGACCCTGCAGCGCCAGGGCGGCCACCTCTATGTGCTGGTCGACGACAACGGCCCCGGCATTCCGGCGGAGATGCGGGAAGAAGTCTTTCGACCCTTCCACCGCCTGGACAGCTCACGCAACCAGGCGACCGGCGGCGTCGGTCTCGGCCTTGGCATCGCCCGCGACGTCGCCAACCGCCACGGCGGCAACGTGCTGCTGGAGGACAGCCCCAGGGGCGGCCTGCGCGCGGTGATCCGGTTGCCTGTTTAAAGCGCCTTCAGGCGCCGGGTGCCGACATCCGTCGGCTAGAGCGGAACGCGATCAGGTGGAGTCACCTGATCGCGTTCCGCTCTATTATGAACAGGTTAAGAGCAAGATGCGATCATGGCTGATCGCATCTTGCTCTAGGCTATCCTCAGTTTCCAGTCCGCCGCCGCTCTCCGGAAACTTCCGGCGGCCGCGCTCGCGGCCTATGAAAACAAAAACCTCGACTGGCCGCACCTCCAAAACAAAACGGGCGGCACCCGGTGGGGTACCGCCCATCTGTCATTCAGCGCGAGGCTGGGACCAAGCTTAGTGCTTGGTCTGGGCCTTGGCGATGGCAGCCTTCACTTCCTCGATGCTTTCCTTCACGCGGTTGGACAGCACGTCGGCGGCTTCGCTGTTGGACTTGGCGATCAGCTCGGCCAGTTCCTTGACGTTGGCCAGGGCCTTCTCGAAAGCGGTCTTCACCAGCTCGGCCTGCTTGGCGACCTTGTCTTCCGGGGAGCCGGTCGACAGGAAGTCGGACACCACGGAGGAGGTCTCCTCCAGGCTCTGACGCAGGATTTCGGCCTGGCGGCGCAGGACGGCCTGGATGCCTTCCACGGCCAGCTGGTTGGCGGCCGTCACGGCCTCGATGTTCTTGCGCTGGGCGGCGACGAAGGCATCGACATCGATGCCCGGCACCTTGTAGTCCGCCAGCGTCTTGCTGAAGTCCACCTTGGTGAACTCAGCGAACTTGGACGGGTCGAAAAACTTCGTCATGTCGAAGTCGAGGAACGGATTGGTCGCCATAGTGTTCAGATTCCCTATACGGCTTGCGCCGCTGCGGTGCGGCAATTCCGGGGGGATAATGCTTGGGGTACGCCTGCCGGTCAATCGTTTTTGTGCAGCGCACAATAAACTCTTTTGGCTAGTATAGGCCGGCCGAGCACCGCCATAGGTCGAACCGGCTAGGACACCGGTGGCAGCCGTTCCTTCCGCCTAGGCGACATCCACCACCCGAGCCCCGGTCAGACGCGCCAACACGTCCGGGGCGATGGCGAACACCGCGTTGGGGGTGCCAGCCGCGGCCCAGACCGTGGGAAATGACAGCAAACGGCGGTCGAACAATGTGACGGGCGTCACCGCGTGGCCCAACGGCGGCACGCCGCCGATGGGAAAACCGGTGGTCAACCGCACATGTTCCGGGTCGGCCCGCACCAGGCGGTCACCGTTCAGGGTATCGGCCAGGGCCCTGGCCACCAGGGTCTCGTTGATGCGCGTGGCGCCTGACGCGACCACCAGGACGGAGGCGTTTTTTTCGCGTGTGCGAAAAACAATTGACTTGGCGATTTGTGCCGCATCGCAACCAATCACCGCCGCGGCCTCCGCCGCCGTACGGGTGGTGGCCGCGAATTCCACCACGTGGATGGGCTGGCCAAGATCGTTCAGCAGATTCTGAATCTTCTGCGCGCTGGGGCTGAGGGGACCGGCCATGGCGCGTCAGCCCGCCAGTTCCCGCGACCGCCGATTGGCGGCGGCCACCGTACGGGTCATCAGCGGCGTCAGGCCTTCCCGCTCGTCCATCAGCACGTCCAGCGCGGCCTGGGTAGTGCCCTTGGGGCTGGTGACGTTGATACGGAGCTGCGTGGCGGTGGTTTCCGGATTGCGGTACAGCAGTTCCCCCGCCCCGGTCACGGTGGCCCGCGCCAGGCGCAGCGCCAGGTCCGGCGGCAGGCCCACGGCGGCGCCAGCGGCGGCCATGGCCTCCACCAGGTGGAAAACATAGGCGGGGCCGCTGCCCGACACGGCGGTCACCGCGTCGATCAGCCCCTCATCCCCCACCCACACCACCTCGCCCACGGCGCTCAACAGCCGTTGGCACAGGTCGCGCTGGCCGGCCGAGACGGCCGGCGTGGCATAGGCGCCGGAGATGCCCCGGCCCACGGCGGCCGGCGTGTTGGGCATAGCCCGCACCACGGCGGCGCCCGCGCCCAGCGCCTTCTGGAAATAGGCGATGGTCTTGCCGGCGGCGATGGACAGGAAAACGGCGCCGCCGGCATACGCGGCGTAGGCCGGCAGCGCCTGGTCCATCATCTGGGGCTTCACGGCCAGCACCACGGCGGCGGGAGTGAAATCCGCCGGGATGGCGGCGGGATCGGCCACCAGGACCGCCCCCTCGGGCGCTGACGCGGTGGGGGCCGCGGGGTCGACGATAACGACACGACGGACGGTGCCCGCCGCCCGCCAACCGGCCAGCATGGCGCCGCCCATCTTGCCGAAACCCACCAACAACAAATCCACAGCCGTCATCCCCGCACCCTATTTATGACATTCAAACGGAGGTCCCGGGGAGTGGGCTGTATCAAGCTTCGCCGAGCGTGTCCAGAATGGCGGCGGAAACGGCGTCCGCGGCACTTTTGCCACCCCAGATGACGAACTGGAACGCGGGGTAGTAGCGCTCGCACTCCGCCACCGCGATTTCGACCAGGTCCTCGATCTGCTCCACGCTGGCCGCCCGGGTACCCCGCAGCAGCAGGGTCTGGCGGAACATGGGCGTGTGCTCTTCGCTGCACACGTCGAAGTGGCCCAGCCACATCTTGCCGTTCACCTCGGCCAGCAGTTCGGTGACGGCGAGCTTGCGCGCCGGCGGCACCTTCATGTCGAACTGACAGGAGAACTGCATGGCGCTGACTTCGTTCTGCCAAACGAAAAACAGCCGGTAGTCGCACCACCGGCCGTTGATCTCGACGATCATCTCGTCTTCGCTGGCGCGCTCGAACGGCCATTCGTTGGCCGAGACGATCTCCTCGACGATATCGAGGGGATTGTGGGTGGTGCTGCTAGTCTCGACGGCAAGTGCCGACATGATACGCCCTCCTGTCGCGCGCGATGGCAAGGGACGACCCATCCCACCCGGCGCCGGACCGGAAACGTCCGATCCACTCAAAAACAAAATCTGGTGCTGCCGGGCGTGGGAGCTACCAGGGGTACGGTGCCAGAGGACAACCGCCCCCGCAACCGTCTTCTATCCGGCCGGCGGGCCCACTCGGCCCCCCCTCCCCGGACGGGTGGGGCCGGAAGCCCGGGATCCCTTGGGTTTCCCGCCCAAGGCAGCCCTTTCGACCAAAGGGGCCATGCTCAGGCCGGCTTGTCCGCCTCGGCCGCGGCCTTGGCCACCACCAACTCAAGATGGGTGACGCGATCCAGCAGCGCCTGCTGCAGGGCCATCAGCCGGTTGATCTCATCCTCCTGCGCGCGGGCGCGGGCCGCCATTTCCTTCACGGCCTCGAACTCGTCCCGGCGGACCATGTCCAGGCCGCCCAGCACGCGTTCCAGGCGCTGGCGCACATGGCCCTCGACCTCGTTCTTCAGCCCGGCCACGGCGCCGACGGCGCCCCCGGCCACGCGGGCCAAATCGTCCAGCACCTTGTTGTCCACCTGCATCACCTCAATCCTCAAAGCCAGTACCACCGACGCCCCCGGGCCCGATGCGGAGGGGAACCGGAAAGCGCGCGGCCATCAAGCCGCCATTATCGCCGCCCACGTTCGCAGGTGCAACAGCACCTTCGAAGCGCCTCTGGAGAAGCGTCAGGGGGCCCGGGAGTTCCGGCCGCCGGTTGCGACCCAGGCCCCAGGCCCCTATAAAGCCCAACAGCCGAGTCCATTTCTTCCATACGGCCGGCCATGTGGGGGCGGGCGACCGCCGGGACAAGGGCATGCCGAAGTGCCCGGCGCCCACCGCATGCCTGGCCGGAAGAAGACGTCCACGGGGATATCCGCAGCATCATGGCCCTCGCCTTTCCCAACATCAGCCCGACGATCGTCGAGATCGGCCCCTTCGCCCTGCGCTGGTACGCGCTGGCCTACATCGTGGGCGTCACCCTGGGCTACCGCTTGGCGCTGGGCATGGCCCGGCGCATGAACGGCCGCCCCACGCCGTCCGAGCTGGACGACTTCCTGGTCTGGGCGGTGGTGGGCGTGCTGGCCGGCGGACGGCTGGGCTTCATCCTGTTCTACAACCTGGACTTCTACCTGCGGCACCCGCTGGACATGCTGAAGGTCTGGAACGGCGGCATGTCCTTCCATGGCGGCATGACGGGTGTGGCCGTGGCGGTGCTGCTGTTCGCACGGCGGCGCGGCTTCAATCCGCTGTCCCTGGGGGACCTGGCCGCCGTGGCCGCCCCCATCGGCCTGTTCCTGGGGCGTCTGGCCAATTTCGTGAACGGGGAGTTGTGGGGGCGCCCCACCGATGTGCCCTGGGGCATCGTCTTCCCCCATGCCGACGACCTGCCCCGCCATCCCAGCCAGCTGTATGAGGCGGGGCTGGAGGGCATCGTGCTGTTCACCGTGCTGTTCCTGCTGTCGCGCGTCCCCTCGGTGCGGGACCGCACGGGCACGCTGACCGGCGCCTTCCTCATCGGCTACGCCCTGTGCCGCATCACGGCCGAGTTCTTCCGCGAGCCCGACGTGCAGGTGGGCTTCCTGCTGGGCGGCGGCGTCACCATGGGCCAGATCCTGTCGGTGCCCATGCTGCTGGTCGGCGTCATCCTGGTGGCCCTGGCCCGCCGCCGCGTGCCGGCGGCGGCCTGATGCCCGGCGCGCAACCGGCCGCCGGGGCCCCGGTTACCCTGGCCGACCACCTGATCCGCCGCATCGGCGGCGAGGGGCCCCTGCGCCTGTCCACCTTCATGGGCGAGGCGCTGGGCCACCCCACCCTGGGCTATTACACCACCCGCGACCCGCTGGGGGCCGCCGGCGACTTCACCACCGCGCCCGAGATCAGCCAGATGTTCGGGGAGTTGCTGGGCCTGTGGTGCGCGCAAGCGTGGCTGACCCTGGGCTCCCCCACCCCGGTGCATCTGGTGGAGCTGGGACCCGGGCGCGGCACGCTGATGGCCGACGCCTTGCGCGCCATGGCCCGGACGCCCGGCCTGACCGCGTCCCTACGCGTCCATATGGTGGAGACCAGCCCCAGCTTGCGCGCCCGCCAGCGCACCACCCTGGCGGCCCTGCCGGCCACCGCCCAGCCGCCCCACCCCATCACCTGGGCCGACAGCCTGGAGGCGGTGCCCGAGGGGCCGCTGCTGCTGCTGGCCAACGAGTTCTTCGACGCCCTGCCCATCCGCCAGATGCAGAAGACGGCACGCGGCTGGGCGGAGCGGTGCGTCACCTGGGACACGGCGGAGAAGCGCTTCGCCTGGGCGCTGGACGCCACGGGGGGCGCCGAATTGCTGGTGCCGCCCGACCTGCGCGGCGCGCCCGAGGGCGCGGTGGTGGAACTGTGCCCCGCAGCGTTGACCGTGGCGGGAGAGATCGGGCGCCGCCTGGCCGCCCACCCGGGTGCCGCGCTGGTGGTGGACTATGGCTATGACGCCCCGTCGCTGGGCGACACGCTGCAGGCCGTGCGCGGCCACGCCTACGCCGCCGTGCTGGATGATCCCGGCCAGGCCGACCTGACCGCCCACGTCGATTTCCGCACCCTGGCGGCCACGGCGGTCGCGGCCGGTGCCGCCGCCCACGGCATCGTGGACCAGGGCGCGCTGCTGCGGCGCCTGGGCATCGCCCAACGCGCCGCCACCCTGAAGCGCAACGCCACGGCCGTCCAGGCCCACGCCGTCGATTTGGCGCTGGACCGCCTGACCTCTCCCGACCAGATGGGCCGCCTGTTCAAGGCCCTGGCCCTGACCAGCCCGGGCGCGCCGCCGCCCGCCGGCTTCGAACCCAGCGAAGGCCGATCCCCATGACCGCCCCCATCCCCGAAGGCCGCGCCCACCTGGCCCTGGATGCCCTGGACCTGCCCGGTGTGCGCCACGGCTATTTCACCCGGCGAGACGGCGTCTCCACCGGCCTCTATGCCGGTCGCAATGTTGGCTTCGGCTCTAGCGACGACCCGGCCGCGGTGGCGGAGAACAGGGCCCGCTGCGCGGCCGACCTGGGCCTGGGACCCGACAGCCTGGTCACCGTCTATCAGGTGCACAGCCCCACGGTGGTGACGGTGGAGCGCTCTTGGGCGCGGGAGGACGCGCCCCAGGCCGACGCCCTGGTCACCCGCCGGCGGGGCGTCGCCCTGGGCATCCTGACTGCAGACTGCGTGCCCGTCTTGTTCGCCAATTCGACCGCCGGGGTGATCGGCGCCGCCCATGCCGGCTGGAAGGGGGCCTTCACGGGCGTGCTGGAAGCCACCGTGCGGGCCATGGCGGACCTGGGCGCCGACCCCGCCCGCATCGTCGCCGGCGTCGGCCCCCATATCGGTCCCGATTCTTATGAAGTGGGGCCGGAGTTCGAGGCCCGTTTCCTGGAGGCGGACACCGCCAACGCCCGCTTCTTCCATCCCGGCCGGCGGGCCCACCATCCCCTGTTCGACATCGGGGCTTACGTCGATCACCGGCTGTCCGGATGTGGGCTGGTCAGGGTGGTCCACACCGGCCACGATACGGTTGAGCGGGAGGATTCTGTTCTTCAGCTACCGGCGGTCCACGTTGCGGCGCGAGGGCGATTATGGCCGTCATATCAGTGTGATAGCCTTGACACCCGCTGGCTGACGGCCGTGCCGGCAAGGCGTGAATACCCCCGTATCGGCGCATGCCCCCCGTGCCCAGACAGCGGGGGGCGGCGGTTTACAGCCCAGGCCTTGCTTGATATGGTCCGCGCGCCTTTATGAAGGTATGAAGACGCTCCAGCGTCGCCCACTTCCTATTTAAAAGAGCGACCCCATGAAGCTCATCGCCGGCAACAGCAATCGCCCGCTTGCCGAGGCCATCTCGGTCTGCCTGAAGGTTCCGCTGACGAAGGCCAGCATCCGGCGCTTCAGCGACATGGAAGTCTTCGTGGAAATCCTGGAAAACGTCCGTGGCGAGGACGTGTTCGTCATCCAGTCCACCTCTTACCCCGCCAACGACAACCTGATGGAACTGCTGGTCACCATCGACGCCCTGCGTCGTGGCTCGGCCCGCCGCATCACGGCCGTGCTGCCCTATTACGGCTATGCCCGCCAGGACCGCAAGACGGGCCCTCGCACCCCCATTTCCGCCAAGCTGGTCGCCAACCTGATCACCACCGCCGGTGCCAACCGCGTGCTGACCATGGATTTGCACGCCGGCCAGATCCAGGGCTTCTTCGACATCCCCACCGACAACCTGGTGGCCGCCCCGGTGTTCGTGCAGGACATCGAGGCCACCATGGGCCGTGACAACCTGATGATCGTGTCGCCGGACGTGGGCGGCGTGGTGCGCGCCCGTGCCATCGCCAAGCGGCTGGACGCCGACCTGGCCATCATCGACAAGCGGCGTGAGCGCGCCGGCGTGTCGGAGGTGATGAACGTCATCGGTGACGTCACCGGCCGCGACTGCATCCTGGTCGACGACATCGTCGACAGCGCCGGCACCCTGTGCAACGCCGCCGTGGCCCTGAAGGAGCGGGGCGCCAAGTCGGTGCGCGCCTACGTCACCCACGGCGTGCTGTCCGGCGGCGCCGTCGCCCGCGTGGCCCAGTCCCCCTTGGAGGCGCTGATCACCACCGACAGCATCCAGGCGACCGAGGCCGTGCGCGTCTCGCGCAACGTCCGCCACCTGACCGTCGCCCCCTTGATCGCCGAGGCCATCGAGCGCATCAGCAATGAGAAGTCGGTGTCGTCCCTGTTCGACTGAACCTACGGTCAGTCGCGCCGGCCTCTTCGACTGAACCTACGGTCGACGGTGCGAACCACCCTCGAAGGCGGCCTCATGGCCGCCTTCCTGACTTTATGGCTTGACTCCGGACCGTCGCGCGCATACACCCGCGCATTCCGACCGCGCTCAGCACCCCTGGAGGCTGGCGCATTTTCTTAAGGAGAGTATCAATGACCCAGATTATCGCGCTCGCCGCCGAGGCGCGGAACGGGGCAGGCAAGGGGACCGCCCGTCAGACCCGCCGCGATGGCCGCATCCCTGCCGTGATTTACGGCAACAAGGAAAAGCCGGTGACGATCTCCCTGGAGGCCGTCAATTTCACCCGCGTGCTGCACAAGCCGGGCTTCTTCACGCACCTGTACGACGTGACCGTCGATGGCGTGACCACCCGCACCCTGCCGCGCGACGTCCAGTTCGACCCGGTGACCGACCGTCCCCTGCACGTCGACTTCCTGCGCGTCAGCGACACCACCGAGATCGTGGTGAAGGTGCCGGTGGAATTCGTCGGCCATGAAGCGAGCCCCGGCCTGAAGCGTGGCGCCGTGCTGAACATCGTCCGCCACGAGGTGGAACTGCACGTCCGCGCCAACAACATCCCGGAACACCTGACGGTGAACCTGGACGGCGTTGACGTCGGCGCCTCGATCCACATCAGCGCCGTGAAGCTGCCGGAAGGCGCCCGTCCGGTCATCGATCGCGACTTCACCATCGCCACCGTTGCCGCTCCGTCGGGCCTGAAGTCCGAAGAGAACGCGGCGGCGGCTGCCGAGGCCTGATAGACGATGCGGCTGGTGGTCGGTCTGGGCAACCCTGGCCCGGAATATGCGCACCACCGGCACAACGTCGGCTTCATGGCGGTGGACGAGATCGCCCAACGCCATCGGTTCGGCCCCTGGAAGAAGCGCTTCCAGGGGCTGATCACCGAGGGGCAGATCGGCCCCGAAAAGATCTACCTTCTGAAACCGCAGACTTTCATGAACCTGTCCGGCCAGTCGGTCGGGGAGGCGATGCGGTTCTACAAGATGACGCCCGACCAGGTCATCGTCCTGCATGACGAACTGGATCTGCCCCCCGGCAAGCTGCGCGCCAAGAAGGGCGGCGGCCACGGCGGACACAACGGCCTGCGCTCCATCGACGACCACATCGGCAAGGATTACTGGCGCGTGCGCCTGGGCATCGGCCATCCGGGCGACAAGAACCTGGTGCACGGCTGGGTGCTGTCCAACTTCGCCAAGGCCGAGCAGACCTGGCTGGTCCCCTTCCTGGACGCGGTCGTGAGCGATTTCAACCTGATGGCCGACGGTGAGCCGGAGAAGTTCCAGAGCCGCGTCGCCCTGGTCACGCAGCCGGCGAAGCCGCCGGCCACCGGCACGGCGCCCAAGGCCTAAGGTCAGCCCATTTTCCTATACATCCCGCAATATGTAATGCGGTCGCATCCTACAGTGGCGTGGGACTGACAGAGGCGGGAGTTGGCGCCAAACTTTCCGCCCCACGCCCTCCGGCGTCAGGTGTGCCACCCCACCCCCAAACCACCGTAGAAGCTGTCCGTGGTCGAGGTGTGGGTGGTGGTTAGAGGGTTAAAACCCGATTGCGTCCCGGCGAAATTGGCCATCGCCTGCACCAGGGCATCCACTTGCCCCGGCGAGGTCAGGAGATAACCATCCGACGCGGAGATGCTGGCGACCTGATCATATGCCGTACCCGAGGCATGGGTATACCAATCCTTGATCGTTACCGTACTTCCCACCCCCAGGGTGTCGATTTCCAGGTCGTTCCCCACCGCACGGAACCACAGATGGTCGTGAGTGGCGAAAAGGTCCAAAGCACCTGTTGGCGTGGCAGCGCTGACATCACCATTATGCAGCGTCAAACTTCCCCCTTGCCCCACCGTCACGGTGGAACCGCTCTCGATCAGGGTCGCATTCGCACCCGTCACCGTCACCAGGTCGTTATTGGCGGTCACCGTCTCATTGGCGCCGGCAATGGTGATCACCGATCCCACGTTCCCAACGGAAAGGCTATTGCTGGATCCCGCCAGCGTGAAGGTCTGCGGCCCTGCCCCTGTTAAGGAAATGGACGCGCCCGTCCCGTCAACGCTGTTCTGACTGTTCTTCAGGATCAAGGTGACGCCGACATCGAGCGTGACGTGATTGTCGGCCCCATCCAGCGTGGTGGTGCCTGAGGTGATGACGGCGTTGCCGCCGGCCATGATCAAGCTCTGGTTGGTGCCGCCCAAGGTCACGGTACCGGTCAAGCCACTGGCGACAGCGACAGTTGAATCGCTGCCGCTGATGGTTGTCGACATGGCGTCCGAATTGCGGATCAGGACCGAGGCTCCCGCCGACGCAATCGTATTATGGGCTCCGTACAGGTAAACCGCGCTCGTGCCCCCGAGCGTGAGGGCATTGTCACTGCCCGTCAGCGTCATGCCGCTACCGGTACCCAAGGTCACCACGTTGTCGTTGCCAGTCAGCGTCAGCCCGTTGCCGCTTCCAGTGGTCACCGTGTTGCCATCGCCAGTGATGACGGCACCGTGGGTGACGAGAATGGCGTCGTTGTCGGCCGCGATGTGGTCCTTGCCGCCCGTACTGTTGATCGTTTCACCTGCCGACGTCACCGTGAGTATGCCGCCGCTGTACCCCCCAACGGTGACCGTTTGTCCAGCGCCTCCAACGACGGTCGCGGAACCCGTGGTGGTGAAGGCTTGGAAGCTGATGGTGTCGCCGGTCCCGGTCACGGTTGCCGTGGTGCCATCGGCGATCTGGACCGTGTTTCCATCGCCGTTGAGCGTAGCGACCTCCTGCCTGGACAGGTTCACCGTCGCGCCCGTCCCGGTAAAGGTTGCGGTGCCATCGTACAGTTCCAGAGTCCCGCCCGACATCGCGATCGTCTGAGCGATGCCCGCGACATGGACCTGCCCGTTGGCATCCGTCACGATGATATTCGCGTGATCGCCGACCACGGCCTGGCCATACGACGCGCCACCAGTGCCGGAAATCGTCACCGTATCGCCCGTGGTGGCCGTGGTCGAAATGTTGACGCCGATCAAGGTGGCGGAAAGGTTCGACGCCAAGGTGACGGTATCGTTGGAACCGGTGATGACCGCATTATTGCCGGTCACGTTAATATTGTCTCCCGTGCCCGACAGTGTCTGGCCGTCGCCGCCAAGGGCAAGGGTCACACCAGCGGACATGACCGTGATGCTGCTATTGCCGCCGGCGATGGTGTCTCCAGTGACAGAACCGGCACCCCCGACAAGGGTCACCGTCGCCCCGTTAGCCGTCACCTGTTCGCTGCTGCCGAGAATCGACAGCGTGGCCCCGGCGGAGGCGAAGACCTGCACTCCCGATCCAGTCACGCTGTTGCCAGTCCCCGACAGCCAGACACCGTCTCCCGCACCGGTGGCCGTGATGGCGTTGTTGTTCCCCGTCAGCCCAAGGTTGTCCGACGCGCCCAGCGTCACCTGGCTGCCGTCACCGGTGAGATTCACCCGCGTCCCATCGGCTATCTGCAACGCACCGCCCGAAAGGCTCACGGCGTCCGCATCCGCGAAACTGCCGGTTCCACGCACCGACAGCGTGGCCCCGGCGGAGGCGTTGACCTGCGCCCCAGACCCGACCAAGGTGTTACCCGCACCGGAAAGCCAGACGGCGTCACCCGCGCCGCTGGCGGTGATCGCGTTGTTGTTTCCCGATAACCCGAGGTTGTCGGTGGCACCCAGGGTAACCTGGTTGTGATCGCCATGCAGGTCGCCGCGCGTGTCCGCCGACAGGGACACGGTGCCGGAGGACAAGCTGATCGCATTGGCCGCGGCGTATCGCCCCCCGCCGGTGACGGACACGCCGTCGCCGTTGCCCAGTGACAGGGTGTTGCCGGCACCCGACAGCACCACCTGGGCCCCACTCGCCGTCACCGTGTTGGCGCTGCCCGTGATCCAGAAGCCGTCTCCCGCCCCGCTGGCCGTGATGGTGTTCCCGTTGCCCGCCAGCCCCAGATTGCCCGAGGCGCTCAACGTTATCCGATTGCCGTCGCCATGCAGGTCGCCGCGCGTGTCCGCCGACAGGGACACGGTGCCGGAGGACAAGCTGATCGCGTTGGCCGCGGCGTATCGCCCCCCGCCGGTGACGGAGACGCCGTCGCCGTTGCCCAGTGACAGGGTGTTGCCGGCACCCGACAGCACCACCTGGGCCCCACTCGCCGTCACCGTGTTGGCGCTGCCCGTGATCCAGAAGCCGTCTCCCGCCCCGCTGGCCGTGATGGTGTTCCCGTTGCCCGCCAGCCCCAGATTGCCCGAGGCGCTCAACGTTATCCGATTGCCGTCGCCATGCAGGTCGCCGCGCGTGTCCGCCGACAGGGACACGGTGCCGGAGGACAAGCTGATCGCGTTGGCCGCGGCGTATCGCCCCCCGCCGGTGACGGACACGCCGTCGCCGTTGCCCAGCGACAGGGCGTTGCCGGCACCCGACAGCACCACCTGGGCCCCACTCGCCGTCACCGTGTTGGCGCTGCCCGTGATCCAGAAGCCGTCTCCCGCCCCGCTGGCCGTGATGGTGTTCCCGTTGCCCGCCAGCCCCAGATTGCCCGAGGCGCTCAACGTTATCCGATTGCCGTCGCCATGCAGGTCGCCGCGCGTGTCCGCCGACAGGGACACGGTGCCGGAGGACAAGCTGATCGCGTTGGCCGCGGCGTATCGCCCCCCGCCGGTGACGGACACGCCGTCGCCGTTGCCCAGCGACAGGGTGTTGCCGGCACCCGACAGCACCACCTGGGCCCCACTCGCCGTCACCGTGTTGGCGCTGCCCGTGATCCAGAAGCCGTCTCCCGCCCCGCTGGCCGTGATGGTGTTCCCGTTGCCCGCCAGCCCCAGATTGCCCGAGGCGCTCAACGTTATCCGATTGCCGTCGCCATGCAGGTCGCCGCGCGTGTCCGCCGACAGGGACACGGTGCCGGAGGACAAGCTGATCGCGTTGGCCGCGGCGTATCGCCCCCCGCCGGTGACGGACACGCCGTCGCCGTTGCCCAGTGACAGGGCGTTGCCGGCACCCGACAGCACCACCTGGGCCCCGCTCGCCGTCACCGTGTTGGCGCTACCCGTGATCCAGAAGCCGTTTCCCGCCCCGCTGGCGGTCACCGTGTTGCCATTGCCCGTCAGGCCCAGATTGTCCGACGCGCCCAGGGTCACCCGGCCACCGGTGCCGGTGAAATCAACCCGGGTCTGGTCCGCCAGGGTCACCGCCCCCCCGGATAGGTTGACGCTGTCCGTATCGGCATACCGGCCGGCGCCCTGGATGGACAAGGCGATCCCATCCGCGCCGGTGATTTGGACGCCTGCGGCATTGACGCTGTCATTGGAACCCAGGAGCGACAGGGTCATTCCGTTGGACGCGGCAATCTGATCCCGACTGCCCCCAGCTATCAGGGCGGTGATGCCGACCAGCATGTCGGAGACACTATTGCCCGACATGCTGGCCTTTCCCGACACCAGATCGATCACCATGCCGTCCGCGTCGTACCGGACGGTTCCATGACCGGTACTGTTCGTCAGCGTGTCCCCGGCGCCCGTACCGGTAAGAACCGTGTTTCCAGCCACGGTGATGACCTGTCCCATCCCCATACTCCCCTCGCGCGCCCCGAACCGAGTTCCGGCGCCCTTGTTCGCTCAATCAAAATCGGAGCCGAGCGGCCCATGACTGCTATCGGCGGCTAACTGACCAATGTCGGGAATGACGTGCATGTGGCAGGTCGCCAGAGGCTTTGACGACGCGCGAGGATAGTGGCCACGGATTCACACGCATCGAACCTTCCAAGCCCATGCACAGATCACGGGCGCCATTCAGCGCATTTATGCATCACTATTGTGCATATGTCAAAATGGCAAGGCACTGAAAAGGTGATTTCGGTTATCTGAATGTTAACAGAATGTAAGTGCTGCCGCGATCGCCTGCAGATGACTGACTATTACTGTAGTAATCAGTGGAAATATGCCGTTCCAATCCAACCATCCGAGGGCGCGCCGTCGCGCCGACAAGGGAGCGACTGGAGATTCCGGATATTTAATGGTTAAGCGAACATGTCCAGCAACCGCTGGCTGTTCTGGTCCACCGTCTGCGCCACCTTGGTCAGGGCCTTGAAGGTCAGGGCGTCGCTGCTGAGGCTGACCACGTCGGTGGGGTTGATGTCACCTTGGGACGAGGCGATGGCCGTCGCATCCCGGTCCACCCGCGCGCTGCTGGACTGCAGGCCGGCGGCCACGGTGGCATAGGGGGTGGGGGCGGAGATGCTGGTCATGCCTGGAATATAGCATCGCCGCCAGCCCTGGCACAGGGGCTCGCGTCGAAAAGGGGCCGCGCTCAGCCTTGCGGCGGCACCACCAGTACGGTGATGGTGGCCGCCGGGCTGTTGGACAGCTGCAACTGATAGGTGCCGGCGGCCAGGCCGAAGTCCACCACCTTGCGAATGCCGGAGCAGTTGGGGCCGTGCTTGTGGCTGGTGCTGAGCAGCGGCTTGCCGTCCGCCACCACGTCGATCCAAGCGCCGCCGTCCAGCGCGATGCGATAGGGCCCGTCGGCCGGTACGGTGAAGGCGACCGTGCCGGCGTAGGTCTTCTCCCCCGCCGGCTTGGGCGGGGCCACCGCCAGGGTCACGCCTTCCTTCGCCGCCAGGGTCACCCGCGCCGGCGTGCCGGGGGTGAGCGGCGGGGCGGCGGCGGGGGTGGTCGCGGCCATCACCGGCACGGCGGTCAGGCCCCAGCCCTTGAGGTCGGCCGGCCACTCCACGGCGACACCCTTGCAGGACGGATCGGCCGGCCCGGCCATCTGGGCCCAGGCGGGGACCGCCAGCGCCATCACCACCGTTCCGATCGCCGCCGCACGCCTCATGACCCGTCCCTTTCCTTGCCGAGCACCGCTATATCCCAACCAATATAGCGCCGGCAATTCCCAGCCTGACAATGAAATCGCGCGACGGCTCGCAGCGGCAAGTCGGCGCGACCGCTAAAATTGACCGCCAACCGGCCCTATACTTGCCCCAATCTCAACCCTTAGTAAGAGGGCGGCCGATGGGGGCCGCAGACGGACAGGATGGGGATATCCTTGAAAACCAGACTGTATGGGCGGGCGGCGCTGGTCGCCCTGGCCTTGGGGTGCGCCAGCGCGGCCGGCGCGCAAACCAGCGAGCAACCCGCGACGGCGCAAGCCGAGCCTCAGACCGAGGCGGTGCCGGAGATGGTGGTGACCTCGCGCGAGCAGTTCGGCAAGACCTCTTACGCCAAGCTGGCCGAAGCGCTGAAGGTGCTGGACCACATGGAAAACGCCAGCGGCCATCACCTGCGCATGGTCTTCAAGGTGGAACTGGACAAGGACAAGCCCGGCCCCCTGCCCATCCAGCTGTGGGCCGTCTACAACGGCAAGGAAGAAGTCATCGAATCCACCCCCGACGGCTATTTCTACGTCCCCTATCGCGCGGATTGGGAGGCGGCCGACGCCAAACTGGTCAGCAACCAGGCCAAGGGGGCGTTGCGGGCCACGGTGATGCTGGAGGTGCGGCCCACCGAAGGCCAGGCCATCGCCTATGCCGAGCTGCGCCAGGGTGCCAAGGTGCTGGACCAGGCGATCGAGGAATTCGTGGGGCCGGTCATGGGCTTCTTCGTCCCCAGCATCGACCAGCTGGACTTCATCTGCGAACCCCGGGAGCATTGCCGCGTCAACGCCACCCTTGCCACGGGCGAAGCGCTGGAAGCCGATGACCAAGGCCGCCCCTTCCTGGAATTCGGCCGCAAGATGGACCGCCGCAACCCCGCGCTCAGCCTGGCCGCCACCGGCGAGGACGGCGCCCCCACCCGTCTCTACGCCCGGCCGGAACTGCACATCTTCTGAAAAAACGGGCGGAGGATATCCCCCGCCCGTCGTCTCAACACCTCAAGCGCCGCCTCGGACACAGTCGCTCAGAACCCGTTGTTCTCAAAACCTGTTGTTTTGGGCGACCTTGGCGTACCAGAGGCCGCTGTCCTTGATGGTCCGCTTCTGGTCGTTCTTGTAATCGACGTAAGTCAGGCCGAAACGCTGGGTGTAGCCCTGGGCCCACTCGAAATTGTCCATCAGGCTCCAGGCGTGGTAGGCGCGCACGGGCGCACCGTCCTGGATGGCACGCGACAGGGCCGCGAAATAGGCCTTCATGTACGCGATGCGCTTCTCGTCCTTCACATGGCCGTCGACCAGCGGCGTGTTGTAGGCGGCACCGCTTTCCGTGATCTCGATGGGGCGGTTGCCGATGGCCCTCGCCATGCGCACCAGCGTGTCGTGGAAGCCATCGGGGTCGATGTCCCAGCCGATGTCGGTCTTGGCGTGCGGGCCCTCCCCCCACTCGTGCGACGTGTTCAGGCCGGGGACGCCATTGCCCTCGGGCTTATCCGCCACCACCCAGCGGGTGTAGTAGTTCAGGCCCACCATGTCGTAGTCGGCGCGCATGATCTTCTCGTCGCCCGGCTGGAAGCCCAGCAAGGCGTCGCGCTGGTCGGCCGGCAGCACCTCGGGGTAGGTGCCGTCCAGAACCGGCTGCAGGAACCACAGGTTCAGGAAGCGGTGGTAGCGCTCGGCCGCCGCCTTGTCGGCCTCGCTGTCCGTGCGCGGCACCATGTTGGCCACGTCACAGACGCTGCCCACCTGGAACTTGGGGTTGACGGCCTTCATGGCGCGGAAGGCCTTGCCCTGGCTGAGGTTCACCACATGGGTGGCCTTCAGCATCTGCAGCGGATCCTTGTGCCCGGGGGCGAAGATGCCTTCCCAGTAACCCAGGTGGGTGAAGGTCTTGGGCTCGTTCAGGATGGCCCAGTGGCTGATGCGGTCGCCCAGGGCGCGGCCGACGATGTCGGCGTATTCCGCCAGCCGGTCGGAGGTGTCGCGGTTGGTCCAGCCGCCCTCATCGTCCAGGGCCTGCGGCAGGTCCCAGTGATAGAGGGTGACCAGGGGGCGGGCGCCCGCCTCAAGCACCGCGTCGGTCAAGCGCTTGTAGTAATCGAGGCCGGCCTGGTTGACCGCCCCCTTGCCCAGCGGCTGCACGCGCGACCAGGCGATGGAATAGCGGTAGCTCTTCAGGTTCAGCTGGCGGATGAGGGCCGCGTCTTCCTTGTACTTGTGATAGCTGTCGCAGGCCACGTCGCCGGTGTCGTCATTCTTGATGCGGCCCAGACCCTTTTGATGGGTGAACGTGTCCCAGATGGACGGGCCCTTGCCATCAGCGTTCCAGCCGCCCTCGACCTGATAGGCCGCGGTGGCCGCGCCCCAAAGGAAGTCCTTCGGAAAGACGACTTGGCCCGCCGTCGTGGCGGCCAGCGCGGACCGCCAGGTCGCGGCCGTCCCCCCATGGCGCCCACACCGGCCAGGGCGGCGGCGCCCTGCAAGAGGGTGCGACGATTCATCATGCTTTTTACACTCCGTTCCTTGGTAGCGCCTCATCCCCACGGAGGGCCCGCCGCGAACGCTCATCCCGCGGCAAGATCCGGTATCGGCTGTACGGCAAGGCCAGGGCGCGCGCCGACTTGGTCTGCCCGGCCGGGTGAACCGGCCTGGTAACGGTGCCAGCCTTGGTTTTTGTCATGCCCTTCCTCCCTGGACGACTTTTACCTCATCGCGGACAACGCTGTCACACGTCATGTGACCGCTACCGCGCCGGAATCTCGCCCCTAGCCGATAGATTTAAATTTTACACTTTTGCAATGGTGATTTATTGGAAGACGCATGGCACCGTTGTGAAAGACGTGCCTGCCCCGCACGGCGTGAAGGTTGTACACGCTCCGGGGCTTATGCATTAATCTCGCGTCTCGAATTTGGGGAAAGGCCGCTCATGACCCGACCGGGTTCGTCTCACGTCGACTTATCCCTTTCGGGCGGGGTAGCCTCGTGACGGCCGCCGCGTCGACCACGGCGGCCAAGCCGGCCAAGCGGGGTTGGGCCTTCCTGGCCCCCACCATCCTGCCCGGCTTCGGCACCGCCTTCGGCTTCACCCTCGCCTATCTCTGCTTGATCGTCCTGATCCCCCTGGGCCACATGGCCCTGCGCGCGGCGGATGTGGGCTGGGACCGGTTCTGGGCCATCACCCTGGCCCCCCGCGTGCTGCACGCCTTTTACATCAGCTTCGGCTGCGCCCTGGCGGCGGCCCTGATCAACGCCGTCTTCGGCCTGGTGGTGGCCTGGGTCCTGGTGCGGTACCGCTTCCCCGGCCGGCGCCTCATCGACGCCATGGTCGACCTGCCCTTCGCCCTGCCCACCTCCGTCGCCGGCATCGCGCTGACCGCGATCTACGCCCCCAATGGCTGGATCGGGGCGCTGGCCAAGTCCGCCGGTTTCAAGATCGCCTTCACCCCCATGGGCATCGTCATCGCCCTGGTGTTCGTGGGCATGCCCTTCATCGTGCGCACGGTGGAACCCGTGCTGCAGGACTTGGACGCCGAGGTGGAGGAGGCCGCCGCCTCCCTGGGCGCCACGCGCCGGCAGACCTTCGCCCGGGTGCTGCTGCCGGCCATCCTGCCGGCGCTGATCACCGGTGTGGCCTTGGCCTTCGCGCGGGGCGTGGGGGAATACGGCTCCGTCATCTTCATCGCCGGCAACATTCCGGCGGTGTCGGAGATCGTGCCCCTGCTGATCGTCGCCCGGCTGGAGCAGTACGATTACGCCGGCGCCACCGTCATCGCCACGGCCATGATGGGGCTTTCCTTCCTCATGCTGCTGGGCATCAATTTCCTGCAGCGCTGGACCCGGTCGCGCCATGCCCGCTGATCCGCATTCGCGCCGCCCCGCCGTGGGCGAGGGCCCGGTGACGCGCCTGGCGCTCATCGGCCTCGCCATCCTGTTCCTGGCGGCCTTTCTCGCCCTGCCGCTGGCGGCCGTGTTCAGCCAGGCCCTGGCCAAGGGCGTGGGCGCCTTCCTCACGGGGCTGGCCGACCCCGACGCGATGTCGGCCATCCGGCTGACCCTGACCATCGCCGCCATCGCCGTGCCCCTGAACCTGGTGTTCGGCGTGGCCGCCAGCTGGGCCATCGCCAAATTCAATTTCCGGGGCAAGAGCCTGCTGCTGGCCCTGATCGACCTTCCCTTCTCCGTCTCCCCCGTCATTTCCGGCCTGGTCTACGTGCTGCTGTTCGGCCTGCACGGCACCTTCGGCCCCTGGCTGCGCGACCACGGGGTGCAGATCATCTTCGCCGTGCCGGGCGTGGTCATGGCCACCGTCTTCGTCACCTTCCCCTTCGTGGCGCGCGAGCTGATCCCCCTGATGCAGGAACAGGGCGTGGAGGACGAGGAGGCCGCCATCGTGCTGGGCGCCAGCGGCTGGCAGACCTTCCGCCTGGTGACCCTGCCCAACATCCGCTGGGGCCTGCTGTACGGCGTGCTGCTGTGCAACGCCCGCGCGATGGGGGAGTTCGGGGCGGTGTCGGTCGTGTCCGGCCACATCCGGGGCAAGACCAACACCATGCCCCTGCATGTCGAGATTCTGTACAACGAATACAACTTCGTGGCCGCCTTCGCGGTGGCCTCGCTGCTGGCGCTGCTGGCGCTGGTGACCCTGGCGGCCAAGGCGGCCCTGGAATGGCGCTTCGCCGACCAGATCGCCGCCGCCAAGCGTTGAGCCTGAGGAATTGGGGGCAGCGACGATGACGATCAAGCAAACGGGCGGCGCGCATGGCCATTGAAATCCGCAATGTGGAAAAGACCTTCGGCGCCTTCACCGCATTGGGCGGCGTCAGCCTGGACGTGCGCTCGGGCGAACTGCTGGCCTTGCTGGGACCCAGCGGCTCAGGCAAGACCACCCTGCTGCGCATCATCGCCGGCCTGGACCATGCCGATGCCGGCGAGGTCAGCTTCGACGGGCAAGACACCCGCGACCGCGCGGCGCGGGACCGCAAGGTGGGTTTCGTCTTCCAGCACTACGCCCTGTTCCGCCACATGACCGTCTTCGACAACGTGGCCTTCGGCCTGCGCGTGAAGAAGAAGGCGGAGCGTCCGGCGGAGATGGACATCCGCCGCCGCGTGGACCAGCTGCTGACCATGGTGCAGCTGTCGCACCTGGCCAGCCGCTACCCCAGCCAGCTGTCTGGCGGCCAGCGCCAGCGTGTGGCCCTGGCCCGCGCCCTGGCCATCGAGCCCAAGGTGCTGCTGCTGGATGAGCCCTTCGGCGCGCTGGACGCGAAGGTGCGCAAGGATCTGCGCAAGTGGCTGCGCCACCTGCACGACGACATGCACATCACCTCGATCTTCGTGACCCACGACCAGGAAGAAGCGCTGGAACTGGCCGACCGCGTGGTGGTCATGAACCACGGCCGGATCATCCAGGTGGGCACCCCGGCGGAGGTGTACGACCATCCCGCCGACAGCTTCGTCTTCGACTTCCTGGGCGGGGTCAGCCGCCTGAATGGCGTCATCGAGCAGGGCGTCGTCCGGCTGGACGGCAAGGCCGTGCGCGTGGATGGCGCCGTGGGCGCCGACGGCCCGGCCGTCATCTACATCCGCCCGCACCAGGTGGAACTGGGCGTGGCCCCGGCCGGCGGCGTCCCCGAAGGGAAATGGAGCGCCCGGGTCAGCAGCCTGCACGCCGCCGGCCCCGTGGCCCGGCTGGAGCTGGATCTGGCCGGCCGCGCGCTGGAAGCGCAGCTGTCCCGCGACCGCCTGAGCGATCTGGCGCTGGAGGTTGGCAGCTGGTGTACTGTGGACTTCCGCCACGCCCGGGTGTTCCCCGCTAAAAGCTAGTGGGCGCCAAAAGCTGGTGGGTGAAGGCGTGACGGCGTAACCGATATCAGGGCGTTTGGAATCATGGATGGGCAGACGGTCGACCTCACGGCGTTGATGCGGGACATCGGGCAGCGGGCGCGTGCCGCCAGCGCCCAGCTGGCCGTGACCACGCCGGAGCAGCGCGTGGCGGGCCTGCGCGCCGCGGCCGCCGCCCTGCGCGGCGATGCCGCCACCATCCTGGACGCCAACGCCCGCGACATGGCGGCCGGCCAGGCCAAGGGCCTGACCTCCGCGCTGCTGGACCGTCTGCGCCTGGACGAGGGCCGGCTGGAGGCCATCGCCACGGGGCTGGAGGACGTGGCCGACCTGCCCGATCCCCTGGGCGCCGTCATGGCCGACTGGACCCGGCCCAATGGCCTGCGCATCCAGCGGGTGCGGGTGCCCCTGGGCGTCATCGGCATCATCTATGAAAGCCGGCCCAACGTGACGGCGGACGCCGGCGGCCTGTGCGTGAAGTCCGGCAACGCCGCCATCCTGCGTGGCGGCTCGGAAAGCCTGCACTCCTCATCCACCATCGTCGCGGCCATGCGCCGGGGCCTGGTGGAGGGTGGACTGCCTGCCGACGCCGTGCAGCTGGTCCCCACCACCGACCGCGCCGCCGTGGGCATCCTGCTGACCATGACCGACCATGTGGACGTCATCATCCCCCGGGGCGGCAAGTCGCTGACGGCCCGGGTGGCGGCGGAATTGCGCGTGCCGGTGATCAAGCACCTGGACGGCATCTGCCACGTCTACCTGGACAAGGCGGCCGATGCGGCCAAGGCCCGCGCCATCGCCTTCAACGCCAAGATGCGCCGCACCGGCATCTGCGGCGCCATGGAAACGCTGCTGGTCCACCGCGACGTGGCGGCCACCCAGCTGCCCGTCCTGATCGAGGATCTGATCGGCGCGGGGTGCGAGGTCCGGGGCGACGCCACCGCGCAGTCCCTGGATGCCCGCGTCCTGCCCGCCGACGACGCCGACTGGGACACCGAGTACCTGGACGCCATCCTGTCGGTGAAGGTGGTGGAAAGCGTGGACGAGGCCATCGCGCATATCGAGCGCCACGGCAGCCACCACACCGACAGCATCGTGACCGAGGACGCCGCCACGGCCGAACGCTTCCTGGCCCGCGTCGACAGCGGCATCGTGCTGTGGAACGCCTCCACCCAGTTCGCCGATGGTGGGGAGTTCGGCTTCGGGGCGGAGATCGGCATTTCCACCGGCAAGTTGCACGCCCGCGGCCCCGTGGGTGCCGAACAGCTGACCAGCTACAAGTACGTCGTGCGCGGCGACGGCCAGACGCGGCCCTGAGCGCCGCCGTCCCCGCGATGCCGTCTTCCCCCCTGGCCCCAATCACCGTTACTGGATCAGGCCGCGACCGCTGACCGGCGCCAGTTGGGCCGGGCGGCGCATCGGCATCCTGGGCGGGTCCTTCAACCCCGCCCATGCCGGCCACCGCCATGTCAGCCAGTGGATGCTGCGCCGCCTGAAGCTGGACCAGGTGTGGTGGCTGGTCAGCCCGCAGAACCCGCTGAAGCAGGCGCGCGGCATGGCCACGCTGGACGCGCGCCTCGACGCCGCCCGCGCCGCCGCCCGGGATCCGCGCATCCTGGTGACGGATCTGGAGACGCGGCTGGGCACCCGCTACACCGTGGACACGCTGGAGGCCCTGCGCCGCCGCTATCCCCGGACCCGCTTCGTCTGGATCATGGGGGCGGACAACCTGTTGCAGATTCCGCGCTGGCGGGGGTGGACGCGCATCCTGGGTCGCGTTCCGGTTGCCGTGTTTCCGCGCCGCCCCTATTCCTTAAAGGCGCTTGTCGGCAAGGCCGCGCGGCGTTATCTCCGCAGTCGGGTTCCTCCGCGGGACGCGGGCGGGCTGCCGGCACGATCGGCACCCGCCTGGACCTTCCTGGACGGGCCGTTGCATCCCGCCTCCGCCACCGAGATCCGGCGGAAGGGGTGGTGGGCCGGCCGGTGACGGAAGGGCGAACCGCAAAGGACTAATCCCGTAGGCAGGCCAGCCCCGCGCGACTTGCCCACGGACATCGTCGGACTATCATCAGGGTGCGGACCGGTTCCCGGTCTGAGGCGCCCTTTTTTGCTTAGAGGTAACGATCATTTCCACCATCGCCCATTTCCCGACGCCGACCGCTGGGCGGACGGCGCCCCAGCCGCTTCCGGACATGGCGGCCCCCGACTTCCCCGAGCAGCTGCGCGACCTGATCGTCGCCAGCGTGGAGGATGACAAGGCCGAAGGCACCGTGGTGCTCGACCTCAAGGGCAAGTCCACCCTGGCCGACTACATCGTCATCACCTCGGGCCGTTCCGCCCGCCAGGTGGACGCCATGGCCGGCCACCTGCTGTCCAAGCTGAAGGAAGTCGGCCTCGTCGGCCTGGACGCCGAAGGCACGCCCCAGTGCGACTGGGTGCTGATCGACGCCGGTGACGTGCTGGTCCACCTGTTCCGTCCCGAGGTCCGCGCCTTCTATAACCTGGAAAAGATGTGGGGCGTCGAGCTGCCCCCCGACTTCGCCGGGTTCGGCGCGCCCGCCGGCGACTTTTTGTCTGTTTGATGCCCTCAGGCGGCGGGCGGCCACATCCGTGGCCTTGCCTCACGGGCCTGACCGGCCCGGGCCGGCCCCTTTTACGTAAACAAGGGGCGCCGACCTCCAGTGGCATGAGCCTTCGTCTCACGCCACAGGCATACCCCTAAGCTAGCTAACGGATCAGGCCCATGCGCGTTTGCCTCGTGGCCGTCGGCCGCAGCCGGCCAGGGCCCGCCCGCGACCTGTTCGAAGAGTACAAGGGCCGCCTCACCTGGCCCTTCACCCTGCGTGAGGTCGAATGCCGCAAGCGGGTGGAGGGGGATGAGCTGAAGCGGCTGGAGGCCCAGCTGCTGCTGGAGGCCATTCCCCCGGGCGCCACCCTGGTGGCCCTGGACGAACGCGGCAAAGCCCTGCCCAGCGAAGCCTTCGCCCGCCAGGTCGGCACCTGGCGCGACGGCGGCGTGGCTGACCTCGCCTTCGTCATCGGCGGCGCCGACGGCCTGGCGGAGGAGGTGCGCCGCCGCGCCTCCCTCCTCATCGCTTTCGGCCCCATGACTTGGCCGCACATGATGGTGCGCGGCATGCTGGCGGAACAGCTCTATCGCGCCCAGCAGATCCTGGCCGGCCACCCATACCACCGGGTGTGAGGGTTTCCCGTTTGCGGTGCGTCAATGCGCACCCCACCCCCTTCGGCCAGTCTTCCTCCAGCGAACGCGACCGCCCGACGAGGGCGACCGGAGATGGAGGGAACCATGGCCGTGCTGATCGCCTATTACTCGCTGACCGGAACGACCCGCACGGTGGTGGCGGAGTTGGCCCGGCATCTGCCCGCCGACATCGAGGAAATCCGCTGTGGGCGTTACGAGGTCAGCTTCATGGGCTGGTGGCGGGCGGCGGCGGACAGCTGGCGCGGCCGGCTGCCCACAATCGCCCCGGCCATCCACGCCGCCCGCAACTATGACCTGGTGGTATTGGCGGGGCCCATTTGGGCCTGGCATCCCTGCCCGCCCCTGCGCGCCTATGTGCGGCGCGAGCGGGCGGATCTGCCGGAAACCGCCTTGCTGCTGACCCACGGCGGGTCGGCGGGCCAGCAATCGCTGGACACGCTGCAGGCGCTGGTGGGAAGGCCGCCCAAGGGCCGGTTGACCATCACCGCCGCCGAGATGAAAAGCGGCACCTACGCCGAGACCGTGGCCCATTTCGCCCAGACCGTGCGTCCCAAGCCCGCGCCGGCGCCGGTGCCCCTTGCGGTGGATCAATGCGCCGGGTGAACGGTTGGGGCCGACTGGGAGGGTCGCACCCTTTCCAGGACCGCCTTCATGGACCCCACCACCCTGCTCAGCCGCCTGGCGGTTTCCCTGGCGATCGGGCTGCTGGTGGGGCTGGAACGGGGGTGGCATAGCCGTAGCGGCCAGGAATACCAGCGGGCGGTGGGGCTGCGCACCTTCGCCTTGTCCGGCCTGTTGGGGGGCATCGCCGGCGCGCTGACCTTGGCGCAGCAACCGTACATCCTGGGCCTGGTGTTCCTGGGCTACGCCGCCGCCTTCACCGCCTTCCACTGGTTGGAAGCCAAGGCCGACACCGATCCCAACCCGGAGCGCGATCTCAGCATCACGTCCGTCGTGGCGGGATTGGTGACCTTCCTGCTGGGGGCGCTGGCCATCCTGGCCGACGTGCGCGTCGCCATCGCCGCCGGCGTGGCCGGGACCGGCCTGCTGGCCTTGCGCGACCCCTTGCACCGCTGGGTGGCGGCGCTGAGCGGGGACGAGGTGCGGGCCATCCTGACGCTGCTGGCCATGTCCTTCCTGCTGTTGCCCGTGCTGCCCAACCATGCGGTGGACCCCTGGGGCGCGCTGAACCCCCATTCCATCTGGCTGCTGGCGGTCATGGTCGCCGCCATCTCCTTCGGCGGCTATGTCGCCGTTCGTGGCCTGGGCGATCGGTTGGGGGTGTTGATGGCGGCGTTGGCCGGCGGCCTCGCCTCCTCCACCGCCACCACGCTGACGCTGGCGCGGCTGGGGCGGATGCACCCCGCCTCGTCCCGGCTGCTGGGCGCCGGAGTGCTGCTGGCCGGGGCCGTTATGATGGCGCGGGTGGGGGTGCTGGCCATGGTGCTGAACCCCGACCTGCTGCGGCCGCTGGCGCCCCCCTTGGCCGGGGCCACACTGGTCCAGGTGGCTGGCGCCGCCGCCCTGATCGTGCGCAACCGGCACTACCATGTGCCCAAGCTGAACATCGCCAACCCGCTGGAGGTGGGCATGGCCCTGAAGATGGCCGCCTTCATCGCCGCCGTGGCGCTGGCCAGCCAAGTGCTGGCCCAGACCATAGGCGCCCCGGGGGTGCTGGTCATGGCCGCGCTGTCCGGCGTGGCCGACGTGGACGCCGTCACCCTGTCCATGGCCCACCTGGGCGGGCATGGCCTGACCCTCAGGGTGGCGATGGAGGGCGTGCTGATCGTGACCGCCGTCAACACCGTGACCAAGGCGGCGATGGCGGCATGGGTGGGGGGTGGTCGCCTGGGCCTGGTGGTGGGCGGGGTCAGTGCCCTGGCCCTGGGCGCCGGCGCGCTGGCCATGGGCTGGTGAAGAAGGGGCGACCGCCAGGCCGCCCCTTCTTCAGACCGCGCCTTACCAGGTGGTGGGCTTGGGATTGCGGTGGTTGAAGTCCTTCTGGTGCCAGTAGGGGTAGATGGGGTCCTTCTGGCTGGCCTGTTCCAGGCGCGTCACCTGGTCCGGCGTCAGCGACCAGCCGACGGCGCCCAGGTTCTGCTTCAGCTGGTCCTCGTTGCGGGCGCCGATGACCAGGTTGGCCACACCGGGCCGGGCCAGCAGCCAGTTCAGCGCCACCTGGGGAATGGTCTTGCCCGTCTCCGCCGCTACGGCGTCCAGGGCATCGACCACCGTGTAGAGGTATTCATCGTCCACCTTGGGCCCGCCGGCGGCGCCACCGCTGGCGATGCGGCCGGCCTGAGCCGGCTGGCCGCGCCGGATCTTGCCGGTCAGGCGGCCCCAGCCCAGGGGGCTCCACACCATCAGGCCCACGCCCTGGTCCAGGCCCAGGGGCATCAGTTCCCACTCATACTCACGCCCCACCAGGGAATAATAGCCTTGGTAGGCCACATAGCGGGCCAGGCCGTACCTCTCCGACGTCGCCAGCGCCTTCATCAAATGCCAGCCGGAGAAGTTGGAGGCGCCGATGTAGCCGATCTTGCCGGCGGTGATCAGGTCGTCCAGGGCGCGCAGGGTCTCATCCACCGGGGTGGTGGCGTCGAAGCCGTGCATGAAATAAAGGTCGATATGGTCGGTGCCCAGCCGCTTCAGGCTGGCCTCGCACGCGCGGATCAGGTGATAGCGTGACGAGCCGACGTCATTGGGGCCATCGCCCATGGTGAAGGTGGCCTTGGTGGAAATCAGCACCTTGTCCCGCCGGCCCTTGACGGCCTGGCCCAGGATCTCCTCCGAGGCACCACGCGAATAGACGTCGGCGGTGTCGAAGAAATTGACGCCCGCCTCCAGGCATAAATCCACCAGCCGCGTGGCCTCGGCCACGTCGGTGCTGCCCCAGCGGTTGAAGAACTCACCCGCCCCACCGAAGGTGCCGGTGCCGAAACTGAGGATCGGAACCTTCAGGCCCGACCGTCCAAGTTGCCGATATTCCATGGTGTTTTCCTCATGGGTCCATATGGCGCGCCATAAACGGCCCCCTGCCTGGGACCGCCGGTGTCGGCAGTTGAGCGCATGAGGATGGTTGTGGGAAAGCGTTTTTGTTGGAATATGGCCCAGAGGATGTTCCTACGCCCTGTCTGGACAGGGAACCACCCAGCCGCCATATTTTAAGACGTTGAATACCCCGCCGGGACGAAAGCGATGACCGTACTGCCCTTTGACCACCTGACACCCGAGGAGCGGCTGACGCTTATCGATGAGTTATGGGAAAGCCTGGACCAACGGGACATTCCCCTGAGTGACGCGCAAAGAGTGGAGCTGGAACGGCGGATCGCCGAAGTCGATGCCGGAACGGTCGAAATGATCCCGTGGGAAGTAGTCCAGGCCAAACTGCGAGCGAGGCGCTGTTGATCCGCCAACTGTCTTTCAGTCCGGGCGCGTTGACGGAGATTGAAAATGCCCAAGATTGGTATGAGAGTTGCACCGGCAATGTCGGCGCACGTTTTATAACGGCTTACGAGAAGCTATTGGCCAGAATCGCCTCTCATCCACAGCACTTTCCCGTTCTGTATTCCAACGTACACCGAGCCCGCGTACACGGCTTCCCTTATTTCTTTCTCTTTCGGCCAACCGATCATACCATTCAAATCCTTGCCTTCTTTCATACCAGTCAAGATCCGGCAAGGTGGCGCGGGCCTCGGTTCGGTTCCAGCTAGCTACCCTCCTCCTCGAACACCGGATACGTCCCGAAATCCCGGATGGGGCGCAGGACGACGTTGCTGACGACGCGGGCGACACCCATCTCGGCATCGTCGATCCAGCTGTCGGTCAGTTCCTGGTAGGTCTCCAGATCGCGGCAGACCAGCTTGGCGATGTAGTCGTAGGGACCGCTGACCTCGAAGCACTCGATGACCTCGGGCACCTCGCGCAGGCGGCGCTCGAAGGCGCTGGTGCGGGCACGCCCCTGTTTTTCCAGGGAGATCTGGGCCAGGACGAAGACGCAGGACTGGATGCGGCGCACGTCCACCTGGGCCTGGTAGCGGACGATGATGCCCTCGCGCTCCAGCCGGCGCACCCGTTCCAGGCAGGGGCGGGCGGACAGGCCCACCCGCTCCGACAGGGCCTGGTTGGTGACGCGGCCATCGGCCTGCAATTCCGTCAGGATCTTGATGTCGATGGCGTCGAGCTTGCGCGGCTTCAAGGCGGGGTCCGAAAAGGCCAAAGCGAGGACGCCAGCTTAAGCGCCCTCGCCTCCGCCCCCAAAGGCTTTACTTGCCCGAAGGTTTTACTTTGAGGTGCGATCCAATTTCAGGATCAGGCAGAAGGCCGAGCCGCCGGACAGGCCGAAGTCGCTGACCGGGGTTTCGTGCACGCGGTAGCCGCGCTCCGTCAGCATGCCGCGCAGGGCGGGGCTGGCGGTGGCCAGCACGATGTCGCGGCCCAGATTCACGGCGTTGACCGCCAGGGTGCAGGCGTCGGGCTCCGGCGCCACGATCAGGTTTTCGGCGCCGAAGCGCTCGAGGATGCGGGCGTTGCCCTCGGCGGAGAAGGCGCCGGGGAAGTACAGCACCTCACCCCCCGTCAGAGGGCAGAGGCAGGTGTCCATGTGATAGAAGCGCGGGTCGACCAGCTCCAGCGCCTCGACCTCCATGCCGAACAGGTCGCGCACCACCGGGGCCGCCGCCTTGTCGGAGCGCTGGCCATAGCCCAGCCAGAAGGTCCGTCGCACGGGGTCCCACACGCAGTCGCCCGCCCCCTCCAGCACCACGCCCTCCGGCATGTCGTGCACCTCGGTCAGCAGGCCCCGGTCCTTCAGCGCGTCGAAGGTGCGGCGGAACACCGGCGTCTCGCCCTGGCGCTGGGGATGGCGGAAGGTGGCGACCAGCGCCTTGCCGTCCAGCACCACGGCGGCGTTGGCGGTGAACACCATGTCCGGCAGCCCCGCATGAGGTACGGCGAACTCCAGCTCAACCCCCAGGCCGCGCAGGGTCGCCACCAGCCGTTCCCAGCCGCTGGATGAGCGGGCGCCCAGCAGGGCGCCCTCCCGCTGCCAGCGATCGGGCCGCATCCACGGATTAATGGCGTAGCTCACCTCGAAATGCTCAGGGGCGCACATCAGGATGCGTCCACCGGGAAGGGTGTCGGCCACGGTGGAAGCGGCAGCGGCCAGGCGAGTATCGGGCATGGATGGGATTCCCCGGGATGTTGTTGTCGGTTGATGTCAGGCGAACGCCGACAGGGTCTCGGCCAGGCGATCCACCGCCCAGTCCAGATCCTCCGGCGCGATCATCAGCGGCGGCGCCAGGCGCACCACCGTGTCGTGGGTTTCCTTGGACAGGACGCCGCGGCGCATCCAGTCCTCCACCACCTGGCGGGCGGTGGCGCGGGCGGGGTCGATCTCCAGCCCCACCCACAGGCCCAGGCCGCGAATGTCGCGGATGAGCGGGCTGTTCAGGGCGCGCAGACGGTCCATCAGATGGGCGCCCAGCTCCGCGCTGCGCTGGACCAGGCCTTCCTCCTCGATCACCGCCAGGGCCTCCAGACCCACGGCGGCGGCCAGCGGGTTGCCGCCGAAGGTGGAGCCGTGGCTGCCGGGATCGAACACGTCGATGACGTCGCGGCGGGCGACGAAGGCGGAGACGGGCAGCACGCCGCCACCCAGCGCCTTGCCCAGGCACAGGCCGTCCGGCTTGACGCCTTCATGCTGGTGGGCGAACCAGCGGCCGGTGCGGCCCAGGCCGGACTGGATCTCGTCCAGGATCATCAGGATGCCCGCGAAGTCGCAGGCCTCGCGCACGCCCTTGAGGTAGCCGGCCGGCGGCAGGACGATGCCGGCCTCCCCCTGGATGGGTTCCAGCAGCACGGCCGCCGTATTGGGCCCGATGGCCGCCGCCAGGGCGTCCAGGTCGCCGAAGGGCACGACGCGGAAACCGGGTGTGTAGGGGCCGAAGCCCTCACGATAGGCCTCTTCGGAGGAGAAGCTGATGATGGTGGTGGTGCGGCCGTGGAAATTGCCGCTGGCCACGATGATCTCCGCCTGGTTGGCGGGAATGCCGCGATGGCGATAGCCCCAGCGGCGGGCGGCCTTCACCGCCGTCTCCACCGCCTCCGCCCCGCTGTTCATGGGGCAGGCGCCGTCCAGACCGGTCAGGGCGCACAGCCGCTGCAGGAAGGGTCCCAGCTTGTCGGTGTGGAAGGCGCGGGAGACCACCGCCACCTTGGACGCCTGCTCGGTCAGGGCCGTCAGGATGCGGGGGTGGCTGTGGCCGACGTTGACGGCGGAATAGGCGCTCATCATGTCCAGGTAGCGGCGGCCGGCGTCGTCATGGACCCAGGCGCCTTGGGCGCGGGTGATGACCACGGGCAGCGGCTTGTAGGTATGGGCACACCACCGGTCCTCCAGGGCGATCGCCCCCGGGGATGAGGCATTGGCGATGTCGCCGTTCAGCCGCTGGTCCATGATGTCCTCCACCTTGATCCCGGTCTCGTTACCCGTGATGGTGGCATGGGCGAAGCAGCCGAAACGGTCGAACTTCAACGATGCGGCGACAGAACCGGGCGGCCCCGTCCGGTTCGGGCATACCGTTTCTGTCCCTGGGGCATGGGAAAGAGGCGGGACGGGCGAACCGTTGGCGGCCTATAACGGTTTATCAGGTCGGAAAGTCGGATGCGCCGCTTGCCATCGCGCGCGGAAATCCCGATTTTCCCAATAGGTTCGCACCTCCTACCCCACCAGGATCAGGGAACAGACAGCCATGGCCGCCACCGACAAGACCAGCAAAGCCCCCCGCCCCGTGGTGCTGTGCATCATGGACGGTTGGGGCTATCGGGAAGAGGTGGCGGACAACGCCGTCGCCCAGGGCAACACCCCCAACTACGACCGCCTGTGGCAGGAGAGCCCGCACGGGCTGCTGTCCGCCAGCGAGGAGGATGTGGGCCTGCCCGCCGGCCAGATGGGCAATTCCGAGGTGGGGCACATGAACCTGGGCGCCGGCCGCGTGGTGTTCCAGGACCTGCCCATGATCGACCGCGCCATCGCCCAGGGCGAGTTCGAGACCAACGGGGCGCTGACCGCCTTCAAGGCCGCCCTGAAGAAGTCCGGCGGCACCGCCCACATCCTGGGCCTGGCCTCCCCCGGCGGCGTGCACAGCCACCAGGACCATATGGTCGCCCTGGCCCAGACCCTGGCGAAGGCCGGCATCCCCGTGGCCCTGCACGCCTTCACCGACGGCCGCGACGTGCCGCCGCAAAGCGCCCTGGAGCAATTGGCGGCCATCGAGGCCGGCCTCAAAGATGCACCGGGCGCCAAAATCGCCACGGTGGACGGCCGCTACTACGCCATGGACCGCGACAAGCGCTGGGACCGGGTGGAGAAGGCCTACCGCGCCCTGGTGTCGGCGGAGGGGGAGAAGGCCGCCAGCGCCGAGGCGGCGGTCAAGCAGAGCTATGACGCCGGCAAGCATGACGAGTTCATCCTGCCCACCATCATCGGCGACTACGCCGGCATGAAGGACGGCGACGGCGTGCTGATGGCCAACTTCCGCGCCGACCGCGCCCGAGAGATCCTGTCCGCCCTGGTGGAGCCGGAGTTCAGCGGCTTCGATCGCGGCACGCCCGTCAAGTTCGCCGCCCAGCTGGGTATGGTGGAATACTCCTCCACCCTGGCGAAATACCTGCCGGCCATCTTCCCGCCCAAGGAAATCCGCCACACCCTGGGCGAGATCGTGTCGCAGAAGGGCCTGAAGCAGCTGCGCATCGCCGAGACGGAGAAGTACCCGCACGTCACCTTCTTCTTCAATGGCGGCGAGGAGAAGGTCTATGAGGGGGAGGAGCGCATCCTGGTCCCCTCGCCCAAGGTGGCCACATACGACCTGCAGCCGGAAATGTCGGCCGACGAGCTGACGGACAAGCTGGTGGCGGCGGTGGACAGCGGCGCCTTCGACCTGGTGGTGGTCAATTACGCCAATCCGGACATGGTCGGCCATTCCGGCATCCTGGCCGCAGCCGTGAAGGCGGTGGAGGCGGTGGACCGCAGCATCGGCCGGCTGGAGGCCGCGGTGAAGCGCCAGGGCGGCGCCCTGCTGATCACCGCCGACCACGGCAATTGCGAGCTGATGAAGGACCCGGAGACGGGCGGCCCGCACACCGCCCATACCCTGGACCTTGTGCCCGCCATCCTGGTGAACGCCCCGGCGGATGTGGTGCGGCTGGAGCGGGGCAAGCTGGCCGACGTGGCCCCAACCCTGCTGGAGCTGATGGGCCTGCCCCAGCCGGAGGAGATGACGGGCCATTCCCTGCTGGTCCGCGACGCGGCGCGCGCGGCGGCCGAGTAAGCCGACACCCGAGTGAGCGCAGCCCCGGCGTGATCCCGAACAAGGCCCCGTTCCGACTGTTGCCCCTGGCGCTGGCCCTGCTGGCGCCGGGATCGGCGTGGGCTGAGCACGCCCCGCCGGTGGTGCTGACGCCCGTGGCGCAGACGACGGCCCCCCAAGGCGGCGCCGTCCCCCGGGACGCCCAGCGCCAACTGGATAAGGTGGAAAAGGACCTGAAGGCGGATCAGGCCCGCAAGGCCGCGCTGGACGCCAAGAACGACGCCCTGGAGCGCGAGCTGGCCGACCTGCGCGCCAAGTCCGTGGCCGTGGCGGAGGACCAGCGCCGCCAGGATGACGCCCTGCGCGCGGTGGAGCAGTCGCTGGCCGGACTGGCCGCCAACGAGCAGGAGCAGGTGGCCCGCATCGACGCCGACCGCGCCGCGCTGGCGGACCTGCTGGGCGCCCTGCAGCGCCTGTCCCGCCTGCCGCCGGAGGCCATGGTGGCCCGGCCGGAGGCGCCGGGCGAAATGGTGAAAAGCGCCCTGCTGCTGCGCGAGGCCATTCCCCAGCTGAAGAAACGGGCGGACGCCCTGGCCGTGCAGTTGCGCGACCTGGCCGCCCTGCGCCAGAAGCTGGCGGACAAGCGCGCCCAGGCCCTGACGGCGAAGAAGGACCTGGAAAAGCGCGAGGGGGAGTTGCGCGACCTGGTGTCGCGGCGCGAAGCCCTGTCCCAGGCCAACGACGCCGAACTGCAGGACGTGGCCGGCCACATGGCGGTGCTGACCGCCCAGGCCGGCGACCTGCGCGACCTGGTGGAAAAGCTGGAGGCGGAGCGCAAGGCCGCCGCCGAACGCGCCCGCCAGGCGGAGGCGCAGAAGCGCCAGCTGGCCGAGGAGGCGCGGCAGAAAAAGGCGCAGGAGCGGCTGGCCGCCATGGGCCGGACGCCCAAGGACGTGCCGGGCGGCATGGCGCTGGGTGGCATGACCCTGCCGGTGGCGGGCCCCGTGGCCCAGCGTTATGGCGAGCAGGACGCCGTGGGCACCACCAGCCGCGGGGTGCGCATCAGCGCGCGCGCCGGGTCGCCGGTGGTGGCGCCGTATGAGGGATCGGTGGTCTTCGCCGGACCCTTCAAGGGATATGGCCTCATCTTGATCGTCGAGCACCCCAATGGCTATCATAGCCTGATCGCGGGATTGGGTCGGATCGATACGCGGGTGGGACAACGTGTGTTGACCGGCGAGCCCATGGGCGCCATGGCCAGCGACGGAACCCCCACATTGTATTTCGAGTTGCGGCGGGGTGGTCAGCCGATCAATCCCCTGCGCGGCTTCGCGGGCACCGAGGGTAAAGGACAAGGGTAAGATGAAGAAACTGCTGACCTCCGTGGCCGTCGTGGCCCTGGTCTATCTGGCAAGCCCCCTGTCCCGGCCGCTGGACGCCAAGCCACCGATCAAGGCGGAAACCTACAAGCAGCTGGAACTGTTCACCGAAGCGTTCGAACGCGTGAAGTCCGACTATGTCGAGGAAGTGCCGGACGACCAGCTGGTCGAAGCCGCCATCAACGGCATGCTGGCCTCCCTCGACCCGCACTCGAACTTCATGAACAAGAAGAATTGGGAGGACATGCAGGTCCAGACCAAGGGCGAGTTCGGCGGCCTGGGCCTGGAGGTCACGGAAGAGAACGGCGTGGTCAAGGTGATCTCGCCCATCGACGACACCCCCGCCTCCCGCGCCGGCGTGCAGCCCGGCGACTACATCACCCACCTGAACGACGAGGCCATCGTCGGCCTGGGCCTGAACGAGGCGGTGGAGAAGATGCGCGGCACCCCCGGCACCGACATCAAGGTGACCATCCACCGCAACAACGTGCCCCAGCCGCTGAACTTCACCCTGACCCGCGCGGTCATCAAGGTGCAGTCGGTGCGGTGGCGGGTGGAAGGCAACGTCGGCTACATCCGCCTGTCGGGCTTCACCGAGCAGACGCAGGTGGGCCTGGACAAGGCGCTCGCCGGCATCCAGAAGGAGTTGGGCGACAAGGTCGTGGGCTATGTGCTGGACCTGCGCAACAACCCCGGCGGCCTGCTGGACCAGGCCATTTCGGTCAGCGACACCTTCCTGGAGCGGGGCGAGATCGTCTCCACCCGCGGCCGCCGCCCCGACCAGGGCGAGCGCTACAACGCCAAGGCGGGCGACGCCGTCCACGGCCTGCCCCTGGTGGTGCTGATCAACGGCGGCACCGCCTCGGCCTCGGAAATCGTGGCCGGCGCGCTGCAGGACCACAAGCGCGCCATCCTCATGGGGACGCAGAGCTTCGGCAAGGGCTCGGTCCAGACCCTCATGCCCATGCCCGGCGGCAACGCCATGAAGCTGACCACGGCGCGTTACTACACGCCGTCCGGCCGGTCCATCCAGCAGCTGGGCATCACGCCGGACATCGAGGTGCAGCAGGCCAAGGTGGAAGAGGTGGGCACGCCCGCCGGCGTCATCCGCCGGCGCGAGGCCGACCTGCCGCACGCCCTGCGCAACACCGACCCGGGCGCAAAGCAGCCGGCCAAGCCGGACGACGCCAAGGACAAGACCTCGGAAAAGGCCCCGGACGCGAAGACGCCCGACGGCAAGACCCCCGACAACAAGGGGGTTGGCGCCGACAAGGCCAAGGTCGACTCCAAGACCCAGGACCCCAAGGCCGGAGCCAAGGGCCAGGACGCGCCCGGCACGCCGGTGCCACCGGCCGCCACCGGCGACGCCACGCCCCAGGATTACCAGCTCACCCGTGCCTTGGACCTGCTGCGCGGCCTGTCGCTGTTGCAGCAGTCCAAGGCCACCAACTGACGACGCCGTAGCCAACCGATGGGGACCCCTTGGCCGCCCTTCCCATCCGCCTGAAGGCCCTTGCCTCGCGCAAGGACAAGCCTGCCAAGGCGGCAAAGACAACAAAACGCAAGAAGGGCGGCGATGACGACGCCTTCGAGGCGCTGCTGGCCGGCGCGGACGAGGACGCGTCCGCCGACGTGCTGGCGGCGCGCCTGGGTGTGCCTAAGCGCGCCGGCCGCGCCGGGGCTTCAACCGCGGCCGTGGATGGCAAGCGCGGCGATCAGGACGACAAGCCGCGCCGCCGGCTGAACCTGTTCGCCGTGGCCGTGGCCCTGACGGTGCTGGCCGTGGCGGGTACGGTCGCCTGGCTGGCCGCCACGGCCGAGGAGACGGCGGCCGCGCGGCGCAAGGCCAGCACCCTGGCCGACATCATCGTCACCTTGCCTCAGGGTGGTCCCCGCCCGGTGGACGCCCCGCGCGCGGCCGCACCGGCCGAGGGGGTGGTGAAGCCGGCGACAGACGCCGCGCCGCACGACCCCGATCCCATGGACGTGACCGTCAAGCTGGCGCCCAGCCGCAATGACGACCTGCTGGAAAAGACACGGGCGGGCTACCTGCCGCGCATGCCCGCCAAGGGCCCCGCCCCCTGGCAGGCCTACAGCCGCCCCTTCCCCCAGGATGACAAGCGCCCGCGCATCGCCCTGGTGATGGCCGACCTGGGCTGGTCGCCCAGCGCCCTGGAAAAGGTGCTGGCCCGCATGCCGGCCGCCGTCACCCTGGCGTTCGCCGCCGGCGCCCCCAACCTGCAGAAGGCGGTGGACCAGGCGCGCGGCGATGGGCACGAGGTGCTGCTGCAGGTGCCGATGGAGCCGCAGCGCTTCCCCCAGAACGACCCCGGCCCCGGCACGCTGCTGACCAGCCTGCCGGACGAGAAGAACGTGGACCGGCTGGAGACGGCCATGGCCAGCGCCACCGGCTATGTCGGCCTGACCAACCTGACCGGAACCAAGTTCCTGGCCAGCCACGACAGCCTGCAGACGGTGCTGCGCCAGGTGCAGCGGCGCGGCCTGATCTATGTCGACAGCTGGCCCACCACCGCCAGCCAGGCGACCCGCATCGCCACCCAGCTGGGCCTGCCCCGGGCCGTGTCGGACGTGCAGGTGGACCGGGCGCCATCCGACGCCGGCGTCGCCGCCCAACTGGCCGAACTGGAACGCCTGGCCAAGCTCAATGGCGTCGCCGTCGGCTACGCCCAGCCCTATCCCGTGACGCTGGAAGGCATCGCCCGCTGGGCCGTGGGCCTGCGCGACCGGGGCATCGTCCTGGCGCCCGTCACGGCGGTGGTCAACCGGCAGGCGGATCGGTAAGGCCCATCGTCATCGCGCCCTGATCGGATTGGCGCCGGCTTACCCCCTTAAGGCTCATAGGCGCCTCCACCGTTTCCAAGCATCCTGATCGGGCCCCCCAAACGGTCCTGATGGAGGAACACCATGGCCCCCAAGCGCATCCTGATGATCGTCGGCGATTTCGCCGAGGACTATGAGACCATGGTGCCCTTCCAGGCCCTGTCCATGGTGGGCTATCAGGTCGACGCCGTGGCACCGGGCAAGCGCCCCGGCGACAAGGTGGCCACCGCCATCCATGATTTCGAGGGCCACCAGACCTATACCGAGAAGCGCGGGCACGACTTCACGCTGAACGCGGATTTCGAGAGCGTGAAGGCCGACGACTACGTGGCCCTGGTCATCCCCGGAGGCCGCGCGCCGGAGTTCCTGCGCCTGGACAGCCGCGTGCTGGCCCTGGTGAAGGCCTTCGCCGCCCAGGACAAGGCCATCGCCGCCGTCTGCCACGGTCCGCAAATCCTGGCCGCCGCCGGTGTGCTGTCCGGCCGCAGGGTCTCCGCCTACCCCGCCTGCCGGCCGGAGGTGATCTTGGCCGGCGGCGAGTACGCCGACATCCCGGTGGATGGCGCCGTCACCGATGGCAAGCTGGTGACCGCCCCCGCCTGGCCCGCCCACGCCGCCTGGCTGGCCCAGCTACTGACGGTGCTGGGTGCGGAAATCAGGCTGTAGAATGACGAAGCCCCCGCGCCGGGCTCACCGGGGCGGGGGCTTGATCTCCAGGACGGTGCTGGAACCGGCTTACAGCTTCACCAGCGCCTTGCCCAGGTTCTTGCCTTGCAGCAGGCCCAGGAAAGCCGACACGGCGTTTTCCAGGCCCTCGGTCACGTCCTCGCGATAGCGCAGATGGCCGTCCTTCACCAGGGTCCCGACCTCTTCCAGGAAGGCGTCGTTGCGGTGCCAGTGGTCGGAAACGATGAAGCCCTGCACATGCAGGCGGCGGGTCAGGATGGCGGACAGCAGCGCCGGCACCCGGTCCGGGCCCGCCGGCGGGGCGGTGTCGTTCAGGTTGCCGATGCGGCCGCACAGCGGCACGCGGGCGAAGGTGTTCAAGAGATCGAACACCGCGTCGGCCACCCGGCCGCCGACATTGTCGAAATAGACATCGACACCGTTGGGACAGGCGGCGGCCAGCGCTTCCTTGAAATTCCCGGCCTTGTAGTCGACGCAGGCGTCGAAGCCCAGTTCATCCACCACGAAGGCGCACTTCTCCGGCCCGCCGGCGATGCCGACGGCGCGTGCCCCCTTCAGCTTGGCCAATTGGCCGACGACGGAACCCACGGCGCCGGCGGCGGCGGAGACCACCACCGTCTCGCCCGGCTTGGGCTGGCCGATATCGTAGAGGCCGACGTAGGCCGTCAGGCCCGGCATGCCCAGCACGCCCAGGGCCGTCGTCACCGGCAGGCCGTCGGTGTCCAGCTTGTGCACCGACTTCGGCCCGGCCACGGCGTATTCCTGCCAGCCGGAGTTGGACAGCACCAGATCGCCGGCTTGGAAACCGGGGACGTTGCTCTCCACCACCTCGGCGATGGTGCCGCCGACCATCAGGCCGCCGACCTCGATGGGCGGGGTGTAGGACTTGGCGGCGCTCATGCGGGCGCGCATGTAGGGGTCGAGAGAGAGCCACCGCGTCTTCAGCAGCATCTGGCCGGGACCCGCCACGGGGATGGATGTCTGTTCCATCCCGAAGTTCTGTTCTGTCGGGAGCCCTTCCGGGCGCGAGGCCAGAACAATCCTGCGGTTCAGCGGCATGTCTTCCTCATCTTCCTTCAGAAGGGGAGTCACCCTCTGCCGGGTGGTCCCCGTTTATCGCTTGGAACCGGGCCTGTCGTCCGGGGCGCAAACCTTAGCCCAGGGTCCGGCACCCCGTGAAATGCCGTTGGCGCAACCCCCAACCCCACAACCGGGCCAGGAGAGGCGCCACTTACAGCTGTCTTTTCTCGAGCGGATACCGGGACGGGTCCTATCGCAGGCGCACAAAAAAGCCCGGCCGCGACAACGCGGACCGGGACTTCTTCAGACCTTCGCAAAGGTGCCTGGAACGGCCTCCAGGCCAGACCGATCAGTCCGGCTTGCGGGCCAGGCTGGTGAGGGAGACCAACTGCTGCTGCAGCTCGTCCAGCCGCTTCTGCAGCTCGTCGAACTGGCCGCCGCTGGCGGGCTTGGCCTTGGGGGCCTCGCTCGCCTCGGGCTTGCCGCCTTCCGCGCCGGCCAGGGGCGAGAACATGCGCATGGCCCGTTCGAACATGGCCATGTTCTGCTTGCCCACTTCCTCGAACGAGCCAAAGGGGAACATGCCGCCCAGGGTGTTCTGGAAGTAGTCCCGCATCTTCTCGTGATTACGGGTGAAGGACTGCATGCTGTATTCCAGGTACTTTGGCACCATCCACTGCATGTTGTCGCCGTAGAGGCTGATCAGCTGCCGCAGGAAACCGATGGGCAGCAAGTTCTGCCCGCCCTTGGATTCCTCTTCCACGATGATCTGCGTCAGCACCGAGCGCGTGATGTCGTCGCCCGTCTTGGCGTCGTAAACGACGAAGTCGGTGCCGTCCTTCACCATCTGGCACAGATGGTCCAGGGTCACGTATGAGCTGGTGGCCGTATTGTAGAGACGCCGGTTGGCGTACTTCTTGATCGTGATCGGCGCGGGCTTGGGATCTTCTTTGTCGACCATAGGCGGCGTTTCCCGGCGATGTTTATCACCCGCACAACGGGTGCACTGCACATAGCTAATCCATGCGGTGCGGGACGTGCAAGCATCCTGCCAAGAACCAATGCGCGTATGACGTTCCGCCATCGCTTTGCCAGGCGGCGGCGGGGGGTGTAGATTGCCCGCCATGCCCCGCAAACCAGACGTCCCGCCCCCCATGTCCGACGCGCCCGTCGACGAGGCCCCCCCCACCCCAGGGGAGCCCCCCAGCATGGAGTCGCTGGCCCGCCGCTACCTGGACTTGTGGCAGGATCAGTGGGCCGCCATGGCCGCCGACCCGGACATGACGGGCGCCTTCGCCCGCCTGGTGCGCACGCTGGGCCAGGCGGCCTGGCCGGGGGCGGCCCCTTCGCCGCCACCGCCGCCAGCGGCGCGAATCCTGGGTCCGGCGCCTGGAAGGGCGCGCCCTTCCTCACCCCCGCCACCTTCCCCTGGGGGCCCTATGCCAGCACATCGAGCACCGCCGGCCGGAACGGCCACGACACCCCCGCCGAAGCGCCGCCAGGGGCCCAGGCCGCTGGCGACGCACCTGACGGCGGCGATGGCCGTCTTGCTGAACTCGCAGGCCGGATTGCCGCTCTTGAACGGCAGCTCGCCGATCTGGCGCAAGGAGCTGGAACCGAGATGCCGCCAACTACGCGCCGACCTCGCCGGCGTCGACCCGGAAGCGCTGAACGCGGCGGTTGAGCGTGAAACCCGGCGCCGACTCGACGCGCTACTGACCGGCCTGGAACGTTATCGCCGCAATCCCTACCAGCGCGACGTCACCGACCCGGCCCCGGTGTGGACGGAGGGCGACAGCCGCCTGCTGGATTACAGCCAGCCGGGGGCGAAAGGCCCGGTGCTGCTGTTCGTGCCCTCGCTGGTCAACCGGGGCTATGTGCTGGACCTGTCGGCGCGCAAGAGCCTGGTACGCTGGCTGTCCACCCGGGGTTTTCGCCCGCTGCTGCTGGACTGGGGCACCGTGGGCACCGTGGAGCGGGGGTTCGGCCTGACCGACTATGTCGCCGGCCGCCTGGCCCGCGCGGTCGATGCCACGCGCGACCTGATGGGCCCGGCGCCGGCCCTGGTGGGCTATTGCATGGGCGGCACGCTGGCCGCCGCCGCCGCCGTGTTGCGGCCGGAGTCGCTCTCCGCCCTGGTGCTGTTGGCGGCCCCGTGGGACTTCCACGCCGACGATCCCGCCGCCGCCCTGCGCACCGCCGCCGTCCTGCCCCTGCTGGAACCGGCGCTGACCTGGCTGGGCGAGCTGCCGGTGGACATGATCCAGTTCCTGTTCGCCGGGCTGGATCCGCTGCTGGCGCTGCGCAAGTTCAGCCGCTACGCCACCCTGGACCCGGACAGCCAGGACGCCCAGGACTTCGTGGCGCTGGAGGACTGGCTGAACGACGGCGTGCCGCTGGCGGCCCCCGTGGCACGGGAATGCCTGGGCGGCTGGTATGGCCGCAACGCCCCGGCGGAAGGCACCTGGCGGGTGGCCGGCCAGGCCATCGACGCGCGCGCCATCCGCCTGCCCACCCTGGCCATCATCCCCGCCCGCGACCGCATCGTGCCCCCGGGCGCCGCCCGCGCCCTGATCGACGCCATCCCCGGCGGCGACCGGCTGGAACCCTGCCTGGGCCATATCGGCATGGTGGTCAGCGCCGGCGCGCCGGGACAGGTGTGGGCGCCCCTGGCCGACTGGCTGAGGGCGCGCCTGTAGGACGCGACCGCGTCCGCCGCAGCTTTCCGGGGAGCGTCAGCGGACTGGAAAGCGAGGAAGGCAAGGGCCCGGATGGGCCCGCCCGCCGCTTGAGGGCATGCTTAAGTCACCCCCGGTCATAGCGGTAGGGCCCGCCCTTCTTCACCGCCGCGCGATAGGCCGGACGCGTCTGGATGCGGGTCACGAAGGCGGCCAGATGGGCGAAGTGCTGGCCGGTGCCGGGCATCATCATGGCCGCCTCGATGGGGAAGCTCATCTGGATGTCGGCGGCGGTGAACTGGTCGCCCATGAACCAGGGCCCTTGAGCCAGCTCGGCGTTCATGTAGCCCAGGTGGTTGGTGGTTTCGCTGGCGATGCGGGGCTGCAGGGGGCGGCCGCCCCGCCCAGGCGGCTGGTGTAGAGATGCAGCAGCAGGGGCAGCATGGCCGACCCCTCGGCGAAGTGCATCCAGTGCAGGTAGCGCGCCTGGGCGGCCCGGTCGCCCGGTGCCGGGGCCAGGCGTCCCTCGCCGTAGGTGCGCACCAGGTACTCGATGATGGCGCCCGATTCCGCCAGCACCAGGCCGTCATCCTCGATCACCGGGGACTTGCCCAGCGGATGGACGGCCTTCAGCGCCGGCGGCGCCAGCTGGGTGGCGGGGTCGCGCTCGTAGCGCACCACCTGGTAGGGCAGCTCCAGCTCCTCCAGCGCCCACAGCACGCGCTGGGAGCGGGAGTTGTTCAGGTGATGGACGATGATCATGGAAGCGCCCTCCGGCTTTCTGGTTGGTCATGAACCGCTCTATACGACCCGCTCACAGGCCCAGGTCAACCGCCAGCCGCCGGGCCAGCGCCTCGGCCTCGCCGGCGCCGTAGGCCCGCTCGTGGCCCGAGCCCCAGATGGGCCCGGGCCAGGCGGCATCCCCGCGTGTGCGGGCGACCACGTGGACATGCAGCTGCGGCACCAAGTTGCCGATGGCGGCCACGTTCAGCTTGTCGGGCGCGAACACCGCCTCCATGACGCGGGAGGCCTGGGTGATCTCCGCCATCAGCTGGACCTGTTCGGCCGTCTGCAGGCGGTGGATTTCCACCGCCCCCGCGCGGCGCGGCGCCAGGATCAGCCAGGGCCAGCAGGCGTTTTGGGACAGAAGCGCGCGGCAGAGGGGCAGGTCGCCCACCACCACGGTGTCGGCGGCCAGGCGGGGGTGCAGCGTGAATTCGTCGGCGCTTGTCATTTCAGGGAAATCCGTTTCTGGACCGGTGGTTGAGCCCGGGCGTCGCGATGCGGACGGCGGCGTCCGCAATACCGCTGGACGCCGCCGCCGGGATGGCTATGTACTACTGCCCGACGCCGCCCGTCCAAAGGGTTCGGCTGTGGGGTGGGCCCATGGGCCCGGATGAGGCCGGGCCGCCGGGACGGTGGCCGCTGTCCATAAAATTGCCCCATAGTCGTGCCATTGGACGGGGCCGTTCGCGTGCGGGGTGGTCCCTGGGGCTGGGAACCCTCCCGTTTGTTCACATGTTTCCGGTCCGCCGTTTTGCTATTCCGTCGCCATCATCCCGTTCATCGTTCTCCCGTTCCAGGGGCAGGGGTCGTTCACAATGCGTAAGATTTTGAGGATGCAGAAATCCGCCTGGGCGGTCCTGCTTCTTCTGGTGCTGGGCAACATCGGCGCGTGGGCCGTCGTCAACCGCCCGGCCGTGGAGCGCCCGTGGGCCGGCACCATCGCCGGCGTGGCCTTCGTGCCCTTCCAAGCCAACCAAAGCCCGCAGAACGGGGACAGCCCCACCGCCGACGACATCAAGCGCGACCTGGATGTGGTGGCGCCGCATGTGCAGTCCATCCGCACCTATCAGGTCGGCAACGGCATCGACCAGGTGGCGCCCATCGCGCTGGAGCGCTACCCCAACCTGACCATCACCCAGGGCGCCTGGCTCTCCAAGGACACGGCCGCCAACGAGGCGGAGCTGGCCGGTCTGGTGCGCGTCGCCCGCGCCAATCCGAATGTGAAGCGGGTCATGGTCGGCAACGAGGTGCTGTTCCGCGACGACTTCAGCGTCGCCCAGATGATCGACTACATCCAGCGGGTGAAGCGCCAGGTGAACGTGCCGGTGTCCACGGCGGAGCCGTCCTACGTCTGGCTGGACCATCCGGAACTGGCCGACGCCTGCGACTTCATCACCATCCACCTGCTGCCCTACTGGAACAAGGTGTCGGTGGACCGCGCGGTGGAGGATGCCATGGCGGCCTATCGCCAGGTGCAGGAACGCTTCCCCAACAAGCACATCCTGATCGGCGAGACCGGCTGGCCGTCCGACGGCGCCTATCGCGGGGCGGCCGAGGCCGGCCTGGTGAACGAGGCCAAGTACATCCGCAGCTTCCTGAACATCGCGGGCCAGCAGCGTCTGGACTTCTACATCATGGAGGCCTTCGACCAGCCGTGGAAGCGCACGCTGGGCGGCACGGCGGAAACGGCCTGGGGGATCTGGGACGCGCACCGCCACCAGAAGTTCCCCATGGTGGGCGGCATCCTGGAGGTGCCGTCATGGCGCGTGCTGTGCGCCATCGCCACCGCCCTCGCCTTCCTGCCCATGTTCTTCTTCGTGCTGGCCCGCGACGACCTGAAGTGGCGCGGCCAGCTGTTCTACGGCTTCCTGATCCAGACGGTGGCCTCCGTCCTGGTGTGGACCGGCACCCAGGCCCTGACGGTGGGCATGGGCACCCTGTCCTTCACCGCCTTCATGGTGCTGATCTTAGCCCAGCTGATCCTGTTCGCCGTCATGCTGATCGACGGCCTGGAACTGACGGAAGTGGTGTGGACCCAGCGCTGGAAGCGGCGCTACACGCCGGTGCGTGAGCCGCTGGGCGACTACACGCCCAAAGTTTCCATCCACGTGCCCTGCTATAACGAGCCGGCGCACATGGTGATCGAGACCCTGGACGCGCTGGCGGCCATGGACTACCCCAATTTCGAAGTCCTGGTGATCGACAACAACACCAAGGACGAGGCGGTGTGGCGCCCGCTGGAGGAATACTGCGCCAAGCTGGGGCCGCGCTTCCGCTTCTTCCACCTGCCGCGCTGGCCGGGCTTCAAGGGCGGCGCCCTGAACTTCGGCCTGTCCGTCACCGCCCCGGACGTGGAGGTGGTGGGCGTCATCGACAGCGACTACCAGGTCACGCCCGACTGGCTATCGGCCACCATCCCCTATTTCAAGCGGCCCGAGGTGGGCTTCGTCCAGTCGCCGCAGGACTACCGCGACTGGTCCGACGACGCCTTCAAGTCGATGATCAACTGGGAATACCAGGGCTTTTTCCACATCGGCATGATCCAGCGCAACGAGCGCAACGCCATCATCCAGCACGGCACCATGACCCTGGTGCGCAAAAGCGCCCTGGATGGCGTGGGCCGCTGGGCCGAATGGTGCATCTGCGAGGATTCGGAACTGGGCCTGCGCCTGTTCGAGGAGAAGCTGGAGGCTGTCTACATGCCCGACAGCTTCGGCCAGGGCCTGGTCCCCGACAGCTTCGCCGGCTACAAGACCCAGCGCTTCCGCTGGGCCTACGGCGCCGTGCAGATCCTGAAGCGCCACTGGCGCGAGATGATGCCGGGCGGTACCAAGCTGACCGCAGGGCAGAAGTACCACTTCATCACCGGCTGGTTGCCCTGGTTCGCCGACGCCGCCCACATGGGCTTCGTCATCGGCGGCATCATCTGGTCGCTGGGCCTGCTGCTGCTGCCGCAGTGGATCGAGTTCCCGCCCACCGTCTTCATCCTGCCCACCCTCAGCGTCTTCTTCTTCAAGGTGCTGTGCGGCCTGTGGCTGTATGGGGAGAGGGTGAAGTGCCGTTTCATCGACAAGCTGGGGGCCGCCATCGCCGGCATGGCGCTGACCCACACCGTGGGACGCGCCGTCTGGGTGGGCCTGTTCACCAGCGGCCGTCCCTTCGTGCGCACGCCCAAGTGCGAGGACCAGCCGGCCCTGATCCAAGGCTTCCTGCACGCGCGGGAAGAGGTGGGGCTGATGCTGGGCCTGTGGCTGGCCGCCGCGGCCATCGCCCTGCTGAAGGGCGGCGACAACCGCGACGCCTATGTCTGGGCCACCATGCTGGTCGTCCAGTCCTTCCCCTACATCGCAGCCCTGTTCCTCAGCACCCTGAACGCCCTGCCCAAGAGCGGCGGGGCCGAGGCTTCCACCGCTCCGGCGGAATAAGGCGCAAACCACAGGCACCGGCGCACGTCCGGGGCGGCGGGGCAACCTGCCGCCCCTTCTCATTTCGGGCACAATTCCGTGACCAAGGGGCCTGAGTCGGGAACTCGCGGGGGGCGGGCACGCTAAGCTGACGGTGGATCGGCGCCGAGAGAGCCGGCCGGAATGCCGCCAACAGGGGACGCAATGGTGAAGACCCAAGCGCTTTCATCCCAGGCACCGGAAACCGAAACGGCGGAGGGTGACACCCATCAACACGAACACGGCGACACGGATGTGCAGGATGTCCTGGCCGCCAACCGCCGCTTCTTCCAGGCCTTCGCCGACCGCGACGTGGCCGGCATGGAGGCGCTGTGGGCCCATGACCGCGACGTGCGGTGCGTCCATCCCGGCTGGCCAGCCCTGTCGGGACGCGAGCCGGTGATGCGCAGCTGGCGTGAGCTGCTGGGCAATCCCCGGTCGCCCGGCGTGCGCCACCAGGGCGAGCAGGCCACGGTCTGCGGCGACGTCGGCTGGGTGGTCTGCGAGGAGTTCGTGGCCAGCACCGCGCTGGTGGTCACCAACCTGTTCGCCCGGTCAGGGGATGGGTGGCGGATGATCCACCACCAGGCCACGCCCATCTCCTCCATCGCCGCGTTCGAGGACGCCAGCGGCTATGAGGATCTGGACGCGCGGCCGCCAACGCTGCATTAGTACGATAAATTCGATCTGCGCCCTTGCGGCCACTCCGCTTTTCCGTACTGTTATCGCTAACAATATGGAAGAGGGAGAGGACCCCATGCGGCGTTGGCTGCGCATTGCGAGCTTGTTACCGACCTTATTGGCCGCCGGCACGGCGTTGGCCGCGCCGCCAACGTCCAAGTCACCGGCCTCCACGCCCCCGATGGGATGGAACAGCTGGGACGCCTACGGCTTCACCATCGACGAGGCCGACTTCAAGGCCAACGCGGGCGTCCTGGCGACGCTGACGCCGACATGCTGCCCATCGGCAGCTTGGCGCCCCACCCCGGCTGGGGCGATCCGCGCCCGTCCCGCCTGACGGCGGACGAGCAGCGCACGCTGGTCTCCCTCTGGGCCATCGCCCGGTCGCCCTTGATCCTGGGCGCCAACCTGACCCAGTTGGACGAGGCCACGCGCGCGCTGATCACCAACCGCGCCGTCATCCAGTTGGACCAGACGGCCACGGACAGCCGCCCGGTCAAGGATCTGCCCGCCGGCTTCGAGAACGCCCGCGTCTGGCTGGCTACCGGTCCCAGGGGCCAGCGCTATCTCGGAGTGTTCAACCTCGACGACAAGCCGTCGACGCTGGCGGCATCCTGGGCCAAGCTGGGCCTGGCCACGGGCACGCGCGTCGCCCACGACCTGTGGACGGACAAGGCCTTGCCTGCGGCGGACGGCCTGAGCGTGACGCTGCCCGCGCACGGCAGCGCGCTTTACGAAGTGAAGTAAGCTGGGAAAAAAGGCTGGGAGGCTGCGCCTGGGGTCACTCCCGGCGCAGCACCTTGTCCGCCAACACGCTGGCCCACCAGCGCGTCATGAACGTCTTCTTGAACTCGGGCGGATCGTAGACATCGTCCACCCAGGTAAAGAAGGCGTCGACGCCAGGTTCGATCCCCTGGGCCTTGGCATAGGCCAGGAAGGTTTCGAAGAAGTGGTCGAGGATGCCGGTCTTGGCATGGCGCAGGTGGCCGTATTTGGGGCTGAGCTGGCGCAGCGCCGTTTCCAGCGGCACGCCCTCATGCACGAACAGGTACAGCACGCTCATGAAGCCGACGCGGTCGGACCCCGCCTTGCAGTGCATCAGCACGGGGTACTGGGCGTCGCGCCAAATTTCCCGCGCCTGGTGCAGGATGTGCTTCTTGGGCGCGTCGCGCGAATTGACGGCGAAATTCACCAGGGCCACGCCGTGGCGGGTGCAGGCCTCGTCCTCCAGCACCCAGGACCCGCAATTGTCGCGGCGGCCGCGCAGGTTGATGACGGTGCGCACGCCCAGACGGGCGGCTTGGGCGATGTGGCGCGGCGTCGGCTGGCTGGAGCGGTACAGCCGCGGCGAAATCCTGAACATGTTCTTGTAGATCATGCGGATGAACGCGTGATCCTTGAAGAAGCTGTTCAGATAGCGCCTGAAGCCGCGAATCTGGTTCGGTGGCACGGCGGGCTGCCCACCAGGCGCGGGGTGGGAGGGCGCCGCCCCGGGGCCGGACGCCGGCATCTTGTCCACCGTCACGGCCTGCAGCCGATAGTCCGTCATCGCGTGCACTTATCCTAAAGCAAAGGCAGGAACCCACCGGCCCGCCATCCCCACGGAACGGCCAAGCGTACGGCCCCTATATAGGGTGTTTGACCACCGGGGGCGAGAGGCCTCGCGCGCATGGGCGCATCCACCGCAGGCCCGCGCGGGTGGGTATCTAAGGCTCTGGCGTGCCGAAGACGCCCGTTCAGCGCCCCATGGAACGGACATGGCTGGCGTCCAACCGGTCCAGCCGGTCGAAGAAGGGCGCCACCACCGACCGGTCCTGCTTGGTTTCCTGTTCCAGGGCGGCACGGTCATGTTCCGTCCAGCGGACCAGCGTCGCCATCTCCTGCCGGTCGAAGGCGCTGAGGCTGGCGGCGGACGCCAGCTTCTGCGCGCGGGCCCCCTTCTCCACCGGTTCCTCCGCGACGCGGGCCGCCTGGCGGGCGGCCAGCACGCGCTGGGTCATCTGGCGCCAGCGCCGCTCGTCAAACCCGTAGTTGGCCAACAGGGCCTTGGCCTCCGGTCCCGGGTGGGCCAAAAGGACGAAAGCCGGTTGCCCATCACCCGGCGCGGCCGCGACCAGGGCCTCGGCCGCCATGACATAGCGGCCGACCTCGGCGGCGTCCAGACGCTCGTGCGCCAACATCGGCGCGGATACCATCAGAACCACTAACGCGGCTGCGAAACGCATCGTTTGCCCCCAAACGTTCGCGCGCCAAATGTGATCGTTTCTTATAATGGGCACGCAACGACATTTCCAGCGGAAAGCCTGTAAGTGGAGAGTAGAATTGAAGAATTATGGCGCGGGTATGGCCGTCGAGCATCCCCACCGGAACTCTTCGGGGGAGCGCGCAAGGACAGGCCTGCGGCGGAGGCGCGCATGCCCCTTGAATGATGCCATGACGTGCCCTAGGGTCCCGTCGCACCCATGGGTTTCATTTAGGATAAGACGTAGCCCCGTGTCCCGCTTCACCGCCCGTCTGCTTGCCGCCGGCACCGCTTTGGTCCTGGCCGGTTCCGCCCTTGCCCAGACCACGCCCCAGCCGGAACAGACCTCGGGGGGCCAAGCGCCGGCCGGTGGTGGCGACAGCGGCGGTCTGATCCTGCCGGGCGCCATCTCCTCGGGCTCCAGCGTGGCGGCGCCGCAGCAGGCCCCCTTGCCGTCATCCGGTCCCGCGGCCGGCCCCGCGGTGGGCCCCAGCGCCGGCCCGCGCCAGGCCCCGGCCGCGCAGGCGCCCGTCGCCGGCCCGGCGGCACCCTCCGGCGCGGCGGCCCCCTCCAAGGTGGGCACCGTCACCGGCAACTGGCAGGTGGGCCCGCAGGTCTATACCGACGGCAGCTTCAAGCTGTGCGAGGCGCAGGCCAGCTTCGACAACGGCTTGGCCCTGGTCTTCCTGGCCCTGCCCGTGCCGCAGGCCGAACAGCAGGCCAAGAAGCTGCCGCCCAAGATCATCAACCTGGTGATCGGCGTGCCCGGCGCCAACATGCCGCCCGGCCAGGGCCCGGCGATCAAGCTGAAGCTGGACGGCAAGCTGGAGCAGACGCGCGGCTCGCAGGTCATCCAGCCCAACGCCATCATGACCGGTTTCGACCCGATGGACGCCAACTTCATGAAGGCGCTGCCGGCGGCCAACAAGCTGGAGGTCACCAGCCCCAACGATACGGCCACCTTCGTGCTGAAGGGCGGCACCAAGGCGTTCAAGGACCTGAACGCCTGCTTCGACCAGGCCATGGCCGGCAAGCTGCAGTTGCCCGCCCCGCCGCCCGCCATCCCGCCGGCCTTCGCCCAGTTGCTGATGGATGCCGGCCTGAAGGATGCCCATCCCCTGCCCGTCGACAAGATGTCGCCGCAGGAGCGACCCGGCGACTTCGCCTGGGCCATCCAGAAGGACGTCATCGGTTCCTTGCGGTCCGTCGGCCTGAAGCCCGAGGCCGGCGATCTGGAAAAGATCATGCAGAACTACCTGGACAGCCTGTCCAAGGGTTGCCAGGGCACCTACACCCCGACCAAGGGCAAGCTGGAAAAGCTGCTGCAGATCGACCTGCAGACCGGCTCGGCCAGCTGCAAAACGGAGAAGGGTGAGTTCTACGCCAACCTGATCCTGTACCTGACCAAGGACCGCCAGCTGTTCATCATCTCGCACGAGGCGCCGGTGGCGTCCAAGGCTGTGGCCGACAACGCCGGCAACGCCATCGTCGGCGTGCTGCGCAAGAAGGCCAACGAGCCGCCGCCCGCGCAGGGCGCGCAGCAGCCCGCAGCGGGCCCCCGCCCGGCGGCCGGCCCGCGCAAGCAGCAGTAAAGACCAGCGATCCGGCTGAAATGAGAACGGGAGGGGTCAACACCCCTCCCGTTTTTCTTGGTCCCCTCAGGCGCTCCCCCCAAATCTAGGCCGCGACTGCGGCCGCCGGAGCATTTCGGGGAGCGTCAGCGGACTGGAATGCGAGGACAGCCAAGGGCCGGATGGCCTGCCGGCGCCTGAGGAACAAAAAATTACACCACTTCCCGCACCAGCTTGGACAGGAAGGCGTCGGCGAAGGCGTGGCGGTTGGCGGCGGTGATGACGAAGGCGTCCTCGCCCGCCACCACGTTCTCGCGGTAGTAGGGTTCCAGCCAGTCGTATTCGTCCAGGATGACCAGGCCGTTCACGCCCACGCCGGCGGCCTGGGCATGCGCCCGGGCCGAGCGTGGGTCGATGCCGCCGTTGTTGAAGCCGTTGCTGACCAGGTCGATGGTCCGCCGGTCGGCGCTGTAGGGGCATGTGTCCAGCTGGCGCACCGCCTGGACGATGCAGTCGCCCAGCGCCGTGTTGCCGCCCATGGCCACGCCGGGCGCCTCATCGATGCGGTCGGCCAGGGCCAGCGCGTCCTGGGTCCCGGCCAGCAAGGTCCACGGCACCAGGGTGGTCAGGGTGCCGGGGCCGGAGAAAAGGGCCAGCTGCACCGCCACCTTGCCCTTCGGCCCGCCGGCCAAGGCCTGGTGCACCGCCTTGTCGCGGAAGGCGGCGGCGTGGCCGCGCAGCTGGAAGTCCAGCATCACCTTGGAAATGCTGGCGGAGCTGTCGACCGCCATCACCAGGGCCAGGTCCACCGGCGTGCCGCCGGCCCGCGCCCCCCGGCCCGTGCCCAGGCCCGGCCTGTCACGGCGGGGGCCGCCAGCGCCGCCCCCATGCCGACCAGCAGCGCGCGTCGCGTCGGCTTGGCCGTTCCTTGACCACCCTCACTCACGTCTCGTCCCATCTACCCGTCAGTCCTATGGAGAAACGCGGCGGCGCCTGGGCGTGGGATCAGTCCTTGCCCCCGCCGCGCGCCCAGGCGACGACCTTGCGCATGACGGTGGGCAGGGCCTGGTCATGGAAATCGGCGGGGGCGCACCACACGCCCTCCACCGCCGCCCCATCGTCATCCAGGTGGCCGCGAACGACGGTAAGTTCCAGGTGAAAGTGGGTGAATGTATGGCGGACGATGCCCGGTAGGCGCTGCCAGTTCACCGCCGTCGGCGCCCAGCCCAGGGCGCGGGTGTAGGCAAGGTCGGCGCCCGGTTCCCAGGCGCTGGACGGCACCTCCATCATCCCGCCCAGCAGGCCCGATTCGGGGCGGCGGCGCAGCAGCACCTGCCCCCGGGCGTTGGTCAACCAGAAGGCCACCCCCCGGCGGGTGGGCTTGGCGGCCTTCTCCGCCTTCAGCGGCAGCAGTTCGGCCAGGCCGTCGCGCCGGCCCCGGCAAGCCGCCATCCACGGGCACAGCACGCAGCGGGGGCTGCGCGGGCTGCACAGGGTGGCGCCCAGGTCGAACAGGGCCTGGGTGTAGTCGCCCGGCCGCTTTTCCGGCACCAGGGCGGCGGCCAGCGCCTTCAGCTTGGGCTTGGAGCCTGGCAGCGGATCGGTCACGGCGTAGATACGGGACATCACCCGCTCCACATTGCCGTCCATGGCCGCGGCCGGCCGGTCGAAGGCGATGGCCGCGATGGCGGCGGCGGTGTAGGCGCCGATGCCGGGCAGGTCCAGCAACGCCGCCTCGTCCGCCGGGAAGCGGCCGCCGTGCCGCGCCACCACCGCCCTGGCACAGGCGTGGAGGTTGCGGGCTCGGGCGTAGTAGCCAAGGCCGGCCCATTCCTTCAGCACCTCATCCAGGTCCACCGCCGCCAGGTCCGCGACCGTGGGCCAGCGGGCCAGGAAGCGCTGGAAATAGGGGCCAACGGTCGCCACCGTCGTCTGCTGCAGCATGATCTCCGACAGCCAGACATGGTAGGGGTCGGCCTTGGCACCCGGGGCGGCACGCCAAGGCAGCACCCGGCGGTGGGCGTCGTACCAGGCCAGCAGGTCGGCGGGCCGGGGGGCGGGCAAATCGTTGCCGAGGGGAAGGGAGTCGCCTGCGACGATCATTGTGTGGTCAAAGCCCCTTGCGCCATGGTTCAACTGCCCCCAAACACTGTCCCAGACAAAGGGGTCGGCGCTAGCGGATACGCCGCCCCCGCAACTGTTTCAAGGTCCACCACAGCCCATGCCCGGCCCCCGCCCCATCGGCCGCCACTTGAACGCCATCGCCGGCAAGGCGCTGGGCCCCCATGGCCCGGCCTTCGCCACCCTGCTGGCCGAGTGGGACGCCATCGTGGGCCCTCGCCTGGCCAGCGTGGCCCTGCCGCTGAAGCTGCAGTTCCCCAAGGGCCGGCAGGACGACGCCGTGCTGCACCTGGGCGTGGCCGGCCCCGCCGCCCTGTTCATCCAGCATGAGGAACCGCAGATCCTGCAACGGCTGAATGGTTTCTTCGGCTTTCGCGCCGTGGCGCGGCTGAAGCTGCTGCAGGCGCCCCCGGCCACCAACCGGCGGCGCGACCGGCCGGCGCCGATTCCCCGCCGCCTGTCGGCGGGCGAGGCTGCGGCGCTGGAAACCCAGACGGCGACCGTGGAAGACGGGGATTTGCGGGAGGCGCTGGCCAGCCTGGGCCGCGCGATCCTGGCGACCGAAAAGCCGGCCGGGTCCCCGAAGCGATAGTCTCTCGGACGCGGCTTGCCGGCCCCCGGCGCCGCCCCCTATAGTCACTACAGTTGGTATCGGAGGAACTAAGGTGAACCTACATCTGCGTAATTCGCTGGCCGCCGCCCTGGTGGCCGCCGGTGCCCTGGCCGGGACGATGGTGGCCGGCGCGGCCAGCGCCCAGACGGCGGACGCCCCGGTCACCATCGACGTCGCCAGCGCCACCAGCCCGCGCGTGCTGGGCGACGTCAAGGCGCCCATCGTGCTGGAGGAATACGCCTCGTTCACCTGCCCGCACTGCGCCCATTTTGAGGAAGCGTTCCTGCCGCAGCTGAAGGCCGACTTCATCGATACCGGCCAGGTGCAGCTGGTGTTCCATGACTTCCCGCTGGACCAGCTGGCCTTCGCCGCCGAAATGGCCGCCCGCTGCCTGCCGCCCGACCGCTACACCGCCGCCAAGGGCCTGATCTTCAAGACGCAAGCGCAGTGGGAACACGCCGACGACCCGCTGAAGGCCTTGCAGCAGACCCTGCGCCTGGGCGGCATGTCCGACGCCACCTTCACCGCCTGCCTGAGCAACAAGCCGCTGCAGGACTTCATCACCCAGAGCCGGCTGGACGCGTCGGAAAAGCTGGGCGTGGACGGCACCCCGACCTTCTTCATCAAGAAGGGTGACGCCATGGTGGAGAAGATCGACAACCTTCGTGAATACAGCCAGCTGTCGGACGCGCTGGTGAAGGCGGGCGCCAAGGCCCCGGCCAACCCGGCCCCGACGCCGGCCGCCGACCCAGCCGCGTCGACCCCCGCCAGCACTCCGGCCAACAGCACGCCGGCGGCCCCCGCCGCCGCGCCGGCCGCGTCCGCCGGCCCCAACACCGGCCTGATCGTGGGCGGCATCGTCGCCGCCCTGGTCGTGCTGGGCGGCATCTTCATGCTGACCCGCCGCAAGAAGTGAGACCGGCGGCGCCCCGGGGACGGAACCCCCGGGCGCCGTTTTCATGCCAGTCGCGTTTTGCCCATCGCGTTTCGAAGGGCTGGAATGGAGGGGGATATGGCAGGGCGTTGGATGCGCGAGGGGATCGGCAGGGCCGGGTATCTGGTCATCGCGATGGCGGCGCTGGCCCTGGCCGCGCCCGCGTCGGCCCAGACGGCGGCAGCCGCCCCCGCCACGGGGGGCGGCATCGACATCGCCGCCGCCACGAGCACCCGCGCCCTGGGCAGCGGCAACGCCCCGGTGGTGATCGAAGAATACGCCTCCCTCTCCTGCCCGCACTGCGCCCATTTCGAGGAGACGATGCTGCCCCGCCTGAAGGCGGACTTCATCAATCCCGGACAGGTGCAATTCGTCTTCCACGACACGCCCACCAACCGCGTGGGCTACCTGGCCCACATGGCCACGCGCTGCCTGCCCGTCGACGGCTATAACGACGCCCGCAGCCTGCTGTTCAGCACGCAGAGCCAATGGCTGGGCGCCAAGGACCCGGAGGCGGGCCTCAAGGAGATGATGAGCATGGCCGGCCTGCCGGCCCCGGCCTATGACGCCTGCGTCGCCAGCAAGCCGATCCAGGACTATATCGCCGCCAGCAGCCAGGAGGCCACCGAGGCGAAGGTCGAACAGACGCCCACGCTGATCATCCGCAAGGGCGGCAAGGAGGTGGACCGCATCGCCGGCCCCAACGACTATGACAAGCTGGCCGCCGCCCTGATCAAGGCCGGCGCCAAGGCACCGAAGAAGTAAGCCCCCGTGCAATTCACCAAGCTTCGCATCTCCGGCTTCAAGTCCTTCGTGGACCACACCGAGCTTCTGATCGAGCCCGGAATGACCGGCATCGTCGGCCCCAACGGTTGCGGCAAATCCAACCTGGTGGAGGCGTTGCGCTGGGCCATGGGCGAGACCTCGGCCAAGAAGATGCGCGGCGAGGACATGGACGACGTCATCTTCGGCGGCACGGCCACCCGGCCGGCGCGCAATCTGTGCGAAGTCGTCCTGCACCTGGACAGCCCCAACCTGACCGCCGGCACGCCGGGCGTCAAAGCGGACGCCGTCCAGACGGAAATGGAGATCAGCCGCAAGCTGGAGCGCGGCGCGGGCTCCGACTACCGCATCAACGGCCGGCCGGCCCGCGCCCGCGACGTGCAACTGCTGCTGGCCGACAACGCCTCGGGCGCCCATTCCCCGGCCCTGGTCAGCCAAGGGCGCGTCGGCGCCCTGATCAACGCCAAGCCGGGCGACCGCCGCCAGCTGCTGGAGGAGGCGGCGGGCATCACTGGCCTGCATTCCCGCCGGCATGAGGCGGAATTGAAGCTGAAGGCGGCGGAAACCAACCTGATGCGCCTGGACGACGTGGTCGTCACCATGGACGCGCAGTTGCAGAACCTGCGCAAACAGGCCCGCCAGGCCGCCCGCTACCGCAACATCTCCGACCACATCCGCCGGGCGGAGGCGCTGCTGCTGCACCTGCGCTGGACCACCGCCACCGCCCAGGTGATGCAGGCCCGCGCCGGTTTCGACAGGGCGGAGGAGGCGGTGCGCGGCCTGATGCTGGCCGTGACGCAAGCCACGACCAGGCGCACCGACCTCGCCGCCAGCCTCCCGCCCAAACGGCAGGCGGAGGCGGAGGCTGCCGCCGCCCTGCAGCGCCTGCTGGTGGCGCGCGAGCAGCTGGACGCGGAGGAGCGGCGCGCCACCGAGGCCCTGGCCACCCTGCAGCGCCGCCTGGCCCAGATCGAGGGCGACCTGGCGCGCGAAAAGGATCTGGCCGCCGACGCCGACCGGGCCCTGTCCCGCTTGGCGGAGGAACGGCAGGGCATCGCCGACGCGCAAGGGGACGAGGCGGAAAACCAGGAACTGGCCAAGGCCCGCCTGGAAGAAATCCGCGACACGGTGGCCAGCCTGGACGCCGAGCTGGCGGCCGCCACGGAGCGGCTGGCCGCCGATGAGGCCAAGCGCGCCCAGATCCAGCGTCAGGCGCAGGACCTGGAGCAGCGCGTCGCCACCCTGCGCCGCCGTGTCGAGGAGACGCAGGCCCAGAGGGCGGAGCTGGAGCGCCAGCAGGCCGCCCGCGACGACGTGGCCGAGGCGGAAGAGGCCATCCATCTGGCCGAGGAACGGTTGGAACTGGCCAAGGGTGCCGCGGAAGAGGCGGAAACCGCCAAGGCCGGGGCCGAGCAGGCCGCCAACGCCGCCCGCGCGCTGGGCACGCAGGAGCAGGCGACGGCCCGCGACGCCCTGCAGCGGGCCGAGGGCGACCGCGCCCGCCTGACAGCGGAGGCCGACGCCATCACCCGCCTGCTGAAGGCCGGGGCCGGCGACCTGTTCCCACCCCTGGTGGACGCGCTGACCGTGGCCAAAGGCTATGAGCAGGCCCTGGCCGCCGCCCTGGGCGACGCGCTGACCGCCCCGCTGGACGAGGCGGCGCCGGTGCACTGGCGCGCCTTCCCCGCCCTGGCCGCCGTGGCTCCCCTGCCAGCTGGCGCCGAGCCACTGGCGGCCAGGGTGAAGGCGCCGGGCGCGCTGGACCGCTGCCTGGCCCACATCGGCATCGTCGCCGACACCGCCACCGGCACGCGTCTGGCGCCCAACCTGGCACCCGGCCAAATCCTGGTGACCCGCGACGGGGCCGCCTGGCGCTGGGACGGGCACTGCATCGCCGCCGGCGCCCCCACCGCCGCCGCCGAGCGCCTGCGCCAGCGCAACCGCCTGACCGAGCTGACGCAGGAGATCGCGGAGGCCGACGCCGTGGTGGCCGAGGCCCGCGCCGCCTATGAGGCGGTGAAGGATGCGGCGGAGGAGCGCGTGGCCCAGGCGCTGCGCACCGTGGACCAGGCCTCCGCAAAGGACCGCGCCGCCCGCGACGCCGTCAGCTCCGCCTTCCGCGCTGTGGCCGATGCCCGCGCCACCCATGCGCGCGTGGCCCAGGCCGCCGCCGCCCTGGCCAGCCGCCTGGCCGCCCTGTCCGAAACCCTGCAGCAGATGGCGGCCGACCAGGAGGATCTGCAGGAGCGCTGGACCGAGGCCCGCGCCACGCTGGAGGAACTGCCGCCCCCGGGCGAGGGCCGCGAGCAGATCGCCGAGGCCCGCCTGCGCCTGACCGAGGCGCGCGGCACCCAGGCGGAAGCGCAGAACGCCCTGGACCGCCTGCTGCGTGAGGCGGAGGATCGCCGCCGCCGGCTGGACGCCATCGCCGCTGAGGAAACCTCGTGGCGCCAGCGCCGCGATGGTACCGGCGGCCGCCTGGCCGAACTGACCGAACGCGCCGAGGAGACACGCGAGGAGCAGGAGCGCCTGGCCGAACGCCCGGCCCAGATCGAGGAAGAGCGCCTGACCCTGGCCAACCTGATCCATGAGGCGGAGCGGGTGCGCAGCCGTGCCGGCGACGACCTGGCGGAAGCCGAGGGCGCGCTCACCACGGCCGAGCGCACCTTGAAGGAGGCGGAGAACGGCCTGGCCGACGCGCGCGAGGCCCGCGCCCATGCCGAGGCCGCCGTGGGCTCCGCCCACCAGCACTTGGACACGGTGAAGGAACGCATCGCCGAGCGGCTGGACTGCCCGCCGGAACAGGCGCTGGCCCTGGCCGGCCTGGACGAGGGTGAGCCCTTGCCCGAGGCGCACGCCGTGGAACAGCGCCTGGGCCGGCTGGAGGCTGAGCGCGACAACATGGGTCCGGTCAACCTGCGCGCCGAGCAGGAGGTGCAGGAGCTGGACGAGCAGATCGGTGTCATGAAGACGGAGCGGGAGGACCTGGTGTCCGCCATTGCCCGCCTGCGCCAAGGCATCTCGGGCCTGAACAAGGAGGCGCGTGAGCGGCTGCTGGCCGCCTTCCACAAGGTGGACGCCCATTTCCAGGAGATGTTCACCCAGCTGTTCGGCGGCGGCCGCGCCCAGCTGAAGCTGACCGACACCGAGGATCCGCTGGACGCCGGCCTGGAGATTTACGCCAGCCCCCCGGGCAAGAAGCTGCAGATCCTGTCGCTGCTGTCGGGCGGTGAGCAGGCCTTGACCGCCATTGCCCTGCTGTTTGCCGTCTTCCTGTGCAACCCGGCGCCCATCTGCGTGCTGGACGAGGTGGACGCGCCGCTGGACGAGGCCAACGTGGGCCGCTTCTGCGACCTGGTGGAGGAGATGGCGCGGGCGGGCCATACCCGCTTCCTCATCATCAGCCACCACCGCCTGACCATGTCGCGCATGGACCGCCTGTTCGGCGTCACCATGGCGGAGCGGGGGGTGTCGCAATTGGTGTCCGTCGACTTGGCTACCGCCGAGGAGCTTCAGGCCGCCGAATAGGCGCAAAAACGGCGCTGTGGTGGGAAGTTAACCCCGTTACCCGCGACAACTGGCGCTGCCGCCCGCAACAGGCCGGCCCTGGCGGGAAAGCGCGTGCTGCATTATCTTAACCAACACGGGCCCTGGGGCAGGGCCCGGGCGGTTGGGGCTTGTTTCATCCGGCGGCAGCGGCCGAACCGGAAGCGTGAGGGAGACTGAAATGCGGTACCGTTCCATGGCATTCGCGGCGGTGGGCCTGTTGGCCGTTGCCGGTTGCGCCGCCAACCCCGACGCCGACCAGGCGGCGTACGCCCAGCGCGCGCTGATCGGCATGCCCAAGCAGACCTTGCTGTCCTGCGCCGGCGTGCCTACCCGCCAGACGGCGGTCGACAACGTGGAATACTTCACGTACTCCAGCGACAGTCTGCAGACCCGAGTGGGCCCGTCCTACTGGGGTGGTTTCGGCGGCGGCCCGTGGCACCGCGGCTATTGGGGTGGCGCCGATTTCGGCCCGACCGAGGTGTCGGCCCGCAACTGCAACGCCACCTTCACCTTGAAGAACGGCGCCGTGCAGCAGCTGGTCTACGGCAGCTCCACCGACAGCCCGGCCGGCCGCCTGTCCCAGTGCTACGCCATCGTGCAGAATTGCCTGCCGCTGGTGCCGCAGCAGTCGGGCCCGGCGGCCTCCGCCGCCACCGGCGCGGGCAGCCGCGCCCGTTAAGGGATCGAATATTGCCCTGCCGAAACAATCCCTGGGTCGCCAGGCGTTGTCGAGCACGGCGCGATGCATTGGGTGCCCATATCCCTCGACCTATGCTTAAGGCCCGGCCCTCGGCCGGGCCTGTCGCCGTTTGGCCCATTGCGGATGCGGCGCAACATGACGTTTCATAGTCCCCTGGAAGGAGGGGCCGCCGGGTGTGGCCCGCTTCCGGAGGGGGCCGTTACCGGCCATTCAGAAGCCGGCGCTGGTTTCCTTGGCATGAATCCACTGGGCACGCGGAAGACCGGCCCTGGGAAGGCCGGACTGCCGGGCGCAAGACCGCCCTGCCCCCGCGTCCCCGTGATGAACGGGAGAAGCGCCTATGCATGTTTCCGGTATCCTGAAGCATAAGGACAGCAGCAGCATCATCAGCGCCAAGCCGGGCGACACCATCGAAACGGTGGCGGCCCTGCTGGCGGCCCACCGCATCGGCGCCGTGCTGGTTCTCGAGCCGGGCGGCGGCGTGGCCGGCATCATCTCGGAACGCGACATCGTGCGCGGTCTGGCGACCCACGGCCCTGCCGTGTTGAACCAGAGCGTGTCGGAACTGATGACCCGCAAGGTGGTGTCTTGCAACCCGGGCGACAGCGTCTCCTCCATCATGACCCGCATGACGGAAGGTCGGTTCCGCCACATGCCGGTGATGGAAGGTGGACGGCTGGTGGGCTTCATCAGCATCGGCGACGTGGTGAAACACCGCCTGGAGGAGGCCACCAGCGAGGTCGAAAGCTTGCGGGTCTACGTGGCCGGCGGCTTCTGACGGGCGCGTCATCCGCGATGCATCACCCCGCGCCGACGCGCCGGGGAAGCGGAGGAGCTGTGCCCGGTTTGAAGAGGGCCCCGCCCAAGGGCCCAAGGGGATGAGCGGGCCGCTGTGACGACCATCGCAGCGGCCCGTTAACCATTTCGGAAGGCTGCCCCTTCCCCTCCAGCGAAAGCCGCCGCCATGACCGAGACCGCCCCCAACGCCATCGCCCTTTACGCCTGGCCCACCCCCAACGGCCACAAGATCTCCATCGCGCTGGAGGAGATGGGCCTGCCCTACGTCGTGCACCCGGTGGACATCGGCGCCGGCGACCAGTTCAAGCCGGACTTCCTGGCGATCGCGCCCAACAACCGCATGCCGGCCATCGTCGATCCCCAAGGCCCCAACGGCCAGCCCCTGTCGCTGTTCGAATCCGGCGCCATCCTGATCTATCTGGCGGAGAAGACGGGGCGGTTCCGCCCGGCCGACGCCGCCGTCTGGTACGGCCACGTGCAATGGCTGATGTGGCAGATGGGCGGCGTGGGCCCCATGTTCGGCCAGGCCGGCCATTTCCGCGTCTACGCGCCCGAGCGCATCCAGTACGGCATCGACCGCTACACCAACGAGGCGCGGCGCTTGATCCGCGTGGCCAACACCCAGCTGGCCAAGACGGAATTCCTGGCGGGCGACTATGGCATCGCCGATATGGCGACCTTCCCCTGGCTGCGCCTGCACGACCGCTATGAGATCGACTTGGCTGACTTCCCCCATGTGAAGCGCTGGATTGACACGGTCGCCGCCCGCCCCGCCGTGCAGCGCGGGCTGGACCTGCTGAAGGACAAGGCCCGTCCCGCCGGGCAAACCATAGATGAGAAGGCGCGAGAAAACCTGTTCGGCGCGAAGCAGCGCTGAGTCCATCCCGCCTCCCGCGCTTTTCGGCTAGCTCCGCCTTGATCAAGGCGTGAAGCCCGCCATCTACCCCCGCGCCGCCACCCCATCCCGGGCGGGGCGCAGCATGGGTCCAGTCAAGGATTGGGGCATGGTGGGGTGGTTTTCCGGAATGCGGCGTCGATCCCGAGTCGCCGTGTGGGCGGGCGCCGCGCTGATGGGGGTGGGCCTGCCGGCCGTCGCCGCCACCGTCAGCCGGCCGGAGGACATGACCTTCAGCGGCAAGCTGATCGCCACCGGCGGTGTCACGCAGGTGGAGGGGGCCGCTGGCGGCGGCCTGACGCCCTGGGCCGTCATCGGCGGCGGGGAGACGCGGGAAGAGGTGGGCGCCACCGCCTTCTTCACCGCCGTGCGCACGCACGATTACGGCATGAACGCCTACGGCGCCCTGATCGGCCTGTGGGACCGCGTGGAATTGTCGGTGGCCCAGAATCGCCTCGACATCCAGGCCATTGGCGGTGCCCTGGGCCTGGGCGACGGTTACGCCTTCACCGACACCGTCGCCGGCGTCAAGGTGCGGGTGGCGGGTGACGCCGTCTATGGCCAGGACAGCTGGATGCCTCAGGTGGCGCTGGGCGCGCAGTACAAGTCCAACAACCGCGGCGGCCTGGTGAAGGCGTTGGGAGCCCGCAGCGACACTGGCCTGGACCTTTACGCCAGCGCCACCAAGGTGTTGCTGGCGCAAAGCCTGCTGTTGAGCGGCACTGTGCGCCTGACCAAGGCCAACCAGACCGGCCTGCTCGGTTTCGGCGGTGCCGATGACGACTATCATGCCGAGCTGGAGGGCAGCGCCGCCCTGCTGCTGGACCGCGCCCTGGTGGCCGGCGTGGAATACCGCATGAAACCCGACACGCTGGCCCGCGCGACCCCCGGCCTCGCGCCGGAGGATGACTGGTACGACGCCTTCGTCGCCTGGCTGCCCAGCAGGAATTTGGCCTTCACCCTGGCCTATGTGAACTTGGGCCGGGTTGTGACGCCCACGCGGCAGAACGCCGTCTACCTGTCCCTGCAAGCGGGGTTCTGAGCCATGACGCGCCGTTCCGCCGCCGTCCTGCTGCTGGCGATCACCCTGGCCGGTCCGCTCCCCGGCTGCGCCTCCGGCCCCTCGCCCGACCTTTACCAGGCCTTTGGCGGCCAGCCGGGCCTGGTGTCCCTGGTGGACGACCTCATGGACGGCATGATGCGCGATCCCGATCTGCATCCCTATTTCGTCAACGCCAACCGCCCGCACATCAAGGCGGAACTGGTGGCGCAGTTCTGCGCCACCCTGGGCGGCCCCTGTGAGTACCAGGGCATGGACATGAGGATGGCCCACGCCCGCTACGGCATCGGCGACCATGAATTCAACGCCCTGGTGCGGGCGCTGCAGAACGCCATGGACGGGCACCACATCCCCTACGCCGCGCAAAACCGCTTCCTGGCCATGCTGGCGCCCTACCGCGACGATGTGGTCCACCCTGCCCCGCCGCCCCGCGCCCGGCCGCCCCTGGTCATCGCGCCCGACGCCGTGGCGGTGCCGGAAACGGTACCGACGGAAGGCCTGGGAAATAAGCCCTCCGGGACCTGACCCGCCCTCTCCGCAGGCAAATGCCCACATGTCGGGCACCAGCGTCCTTCGGACAGCATCGGCGCGAAATCGTCCTCCTTATGGACAGAGGGACTAGCGCTAGGCCCGGATCGTGGTTTAGCATCTACCTATAGCCAGCCACCCGCCCGCAATGAGGCTTAAGGGGTTTTCCAGGGCCGGTGAGGACCTGCCGAGCGGTCCCGCGCAGATGGACCGCAGTGGCCAAAAACACGTATTCCCGTCCACAGCGTTAACGCTTTGGTGAGACCTTGTGGCTCACCCTGATCATAGGGAATACGCATAATGACTGCACCGACGCGCCGGTTGCGGGGACACCCCTGGGCTAGGCCGTCTGGTGGAGGCACGTGTGGCACCGGGCGCCGCTGGATGGGCCCGTTTTATATGCGGACAGGGCTGCCCGGATCGTGGGCAGCGCTCTTGGGATAGGTGGAACGGATGAGGCCCGCAGCCCGGCGGTCATCATCACAACATGTGGTTATCACTGAAAAATTTCCGCATTGCCCTTACGTCACCACAATCTTCGACCAATATCTAAATCAAGACCCAAGGCATCCGGGTACAGGGAGAACGAAGGACGGCAGGTGAGTGTTTGAGTGGAGTCCAGGGGTGCGATCCATGGGGATGGGCCATCTGGTACGGAACTTGCCTCTCCTGGAACGTCAGTCACGAGGTTGGTACCCCGTTGGAACGGGGAGAGTGGAGCCGTCGCGGTCCCGCCATGTTGGGACCGCCCGTCGAGTTGCCTGATAGGCGTGATCCTTCTGAAAGGGTGAACCCATGCCGAAGTCGACCGATCTGTTCACGACCTTCGCCCAGAGCTACGAGGCGCGCCGCGAGGTGGCGATGTCGTTGCAGGAATACCTGGAAGGGTGCCGCGACGACCCGATGATGTACGCCAGCGCACCGGAGCGCCTGCTGGCCGCCATCGGCGAGCCGGAGGTGGTGGACACCGCCAAGGACAGCCGCCTGTCCCGCGTCTTCATGAATCGAACCATCAAGATCTATCCCGCCTTCGCCGAGTTCTACGGCATGGAGGAGACGATCGAGCGCATCGTCGGCTTCTTCCGCCATGCCGCCCAGGGCCTGGAGGAGCGCAAGCAGATCCTCTACCTGCTGGGTCCCGTCGGCGGCGGCAAGTCCTCGCTGGCCGAGCGCCTGAAGGCCCTGATGGAAGACCAGCCCATCTACGTGCTGAAGGCCGGCGACCAATTGAGCCCGGTGTTCGAAAGCCCGCTGGGCCTGTTCGATCCCAGCACCATGGGCGACGCGCTGGAGGAACGCTACGGCATTCCCCGCCGCCGCCTGACCGGTCTGGTCAGCCCCTGGGCCATCAAGCGCCTGGATGAGTTCGGTGGCGACATCACCCGGTTCAGGGTGGTGAAGCTGCGCCCGTCGCGCCTGCGCCAGATCGCCATCTCCAAGACCGAGCCGGGCGATGAGAACAACCAGGACATTTCCTCGCTGGTGGGCAAGGTCGACATCCGCAAGCTGGAAATGTTCCAGCAGAACGACCCCGACGCCTACAGCTACTCCGGCGGCCTGAACCGGGCGAACCAGGGCCTGCTGGAATTCGTCGAGATGTTCAAGGCGCCCATCAAGATGCTGCATCCCCTGCTGACCGCCACGCAGGAGGGCAACTACATCGGCACCGAGAACATCGGCGCCCTGCCCTTCACCGGCGTCATCATGGCGCACTCCAACGAGGCGGAGTGGCAGAGCTTCAAGAACAACAAGAACAACGAGGCCTTCATCGACCGCATCTGCGTGGTCAAGGTCCCATACAGCCTGCGCGTCACCGAGGAGCAACGCATCTATGAGAAGCTGATCGGCGGGTCGGAGCTGGCGAAGTCGCCCTGCGCCCCCGGCACCATGGAGATGCTGGCCCGGTTCACCGTGCTGTCCCGCCTGCGGGAGCACGAGAATTCCAACCTCTTCTCCAAGATGCGCGTCTATGACGGCGAAAGCCTGAAGGAGACGGACCCCAAGGCCCGCACCCTGCAGGAATACAAGGACGCCGCCGGCATGGACGAGGGCATGAACGGCATCTCCACCCGTTTCGCCTTCAAGGTACTGGCCAGCACCTTCAACTACGACACGGTGGAGGTGGCGGCCGACCCGGTGCACCTCATGTATGTGCTGGAGCAGGCCATCCGCCGCGAGCAGTTCCCGGATGAGACGGAGAAGCGCTACCTGGAATTCATCAAAGCCGAGCTGGCGCCGCGCTATGCGGAGTTCATCGGCTATGAAATCCAGAAGGCCTACCTCGAGTCCTACCACGATTACGGCCAGAACCTGTTCGACCGGTATGTCGACTACGCCGACGCCTGGATCGAGGATCAGGACTTCAAGGATCCCGATACCGGCCAGCTGATGAACCGGGACCTGCTGAATCAGGAGCTGACCAAGATCGAGAAGCCGGCGGGCATCGCCAACCCGAAAGACTTCCGCAACGAGGTCGTGAAGTTCGTGCTGCGGACGCGGGCGGCCAATGCCGGCCGCAACCCCAGCTGGACATCTTATGAGAAGCTGCGGTTGGTCATCGAACGGCGTATGTTCAGCCAGGTGGAAGAGCTGCTGCCGGTCATCAGCTTCGGCAGCAAGAAGGATGGCGAGACGGAGAAGAAGCACCACGAGTTCGTCGAGCGCATGGTGGATCGCGGCTATACCGAGCGCCAGGTGCGCCGGCTGGTCGAGTGGTACATGCGGGTGAAGCAGGCGGGCTGACGGGCAGTCCGGGCCCGGCTTCACCGGCCGGGCCCCATCCCGCGACCCCCTGCGCTCACACGCGAAACCGACACCACCCCCGCCCGGCTGACCGCCGGTGGCGCTCTCCCGCCCGGCCCCTTCATGGGTACCGGGGCGCCGGCGCCGCCGGTACGGTTCCCGGGGGCCGGGGTACCGGGGAGTAATGCCTTGTCGTCGATGATCATTGTCGATCGCCGCAGCAATCCCAAGGGCAAGAGCCTGGCCAACCGCCAGCGCTTCATCCGGCGTGCCAAGGAACAGATCCTGCGCGCTGTGAACGGCGCCTCAAGCAACCGCCGCATCAAGGACGTGGAGAGCGGCGCCGACATCTCCATCCCCACCGGCGGCATTTCCGAACCCACCTTCCATCGCTCCGGCCAAGGCGGCATCCGCGACCATGTGGTGCCCGGCAACAAGGAGTTCATGGAGGGGGACACCATCGCCAAGCCGCCCAGCGGCCAGAGCGGCGGCCGCGGCACGGATGGCAGCCCCGACGGCGGGGGCGAGGACGAGTTCCGCTTCGTCCTGACGCGGGAGGAGTTCATGGACCTCTTCATGGAGGACCTGGAACTGCCCGACCTCGCCAAGCGCAAGCTGAAGGCGGCCGACGCCGTGCTGTGGCAGCGCGCGGGTTATTCCTCCTCCGGCTCGCCCACCAACCTCAACCTGGTGCGCACCATGCGCAACAGCCTGTCGCGGCGCATCGCGCTGAAGCGCCCCAAGTCGGAGGAGATGCTGGCGCTGGAGGCGGAGATCGCGGAACTGGAGGCCCAGCCGGGCAAGGACCCGGACCGGCTGATGGAACTGCGGGGCCTGCTGGAACGCCAGGTGATGCGGTCCAAGCGCATCCCCTACATCGACCCCATCGACGTCCGCTACAACCGCTTCACGCCCATTCCCAAGCCGGCGGCCCAGGCGGTGATGTTCTGCCTGATGGACGTCTCGGGCTCGATGACGGAGCATATGAAGGACTTGGCCAAGCGCTTCTTCATGCTGCTCTACCTCTTCCTCACCCGCCGGTACAAGCAGGTGGAGGTGGTCTTCATCCGCCACACCCATGAGGCGGAGGAGGTGGACGAGGACACCTTCTTCCATTCCACCGAGACCGGCGGCACCATGGTGTCGACGGCGCTGGAGGAGATGAAGCGCATCATCAAGGAGCGCTACCCCGTCGCCGACTGGAACATCTACGGCGCCCAGGCCTCGGACGGCGACAACACCACCAGCGACGGCGGCCGCACGGCGGCCCTGCTGGAGCATGACCTGCTGCCCGCCTGCCAGTACTACGCCTATGTCGAGGTCGGGTCCGACCCCGACGCCATGCCCGCGGGCTTCGCCACCCATGCCCGCGAAACCGACTTGTGGCGCACCTACAAGCAGGTCACCGGCACCGAGACGCCGTTCGTCATGAAGAAGGTCCGCCATCGGCGGGAAATCTACCCGGTATTCCGTGAGCTGTTCGCCCGCGATGGCGCGAAACAGTCGGAGGAGGCGACACCTTGACCCTTGCCCCCGCAGAACGCCTGAAGCCTGCCAAGAGATCGGAACCTGGGGAGAAAGCGCCGCCGCCGGACGACAGCCGCCTGCTCTACACCGGAGCCGACTGGGACTACGACACCATCAAGCGCTGCCACGACGCCATTCAGGAGATCGCGCTGGGCGAGCTGGGCCTGGATGTCTATCCCAACCAGATCGAGGTCATCACGTCCGAGCAGATGCTGGACGCCTACGCCTCCATCGGCATGCCCCTGCTGTACCGCCACTGGTCCTTCGGCAAGCATTTCGCCCGGGATGAGGCCATGTACCGCCGCGGCATGCGCGGCCTGGCCTATGAGATCGTCATCAATTCCAGCCCCTGCATCAGCTACATCATGGAGGAGAACTCCATCACCATGCAGGCGCTGGTCATCGCCCACGCGGCGTTCGGCCATAACCACTTCTTCAAGAACAACTACCTGTTCCAGCAGTGGACGGATGCCGAGGGCATCCTGGGCTATCTCGACTTCGCCAAGTCGTATATCGCCCGGTGCGAGGAACGCTATGGCCAGCAGCTGGTGGAACGCACGCTGGACGCCGCCCACGCCCTGATGAACCAGGGCATCCACCGCTATCCCCGGCGCCGCCTGGACCTGCAGTCCGAAGCCCGGCGGGAGCAGGAGCGGCAGGAGATGCAGCGCCAGCTGTACAACGACCTATGGCGCACGGTGCCCACCAAGAAGGGCCAGAAGGCACCCTCGGACGAGGAGCGGCGCCGGGCCCTGCTGGACCTGCCGGAAGAGAACATCCTCTATTTTCTGGAGAAGAAGGCCCCGCGCCTGGCCAATTGGCAGCGCGAGGTGCTGCGCATCGTCCGCCATGTGGCGCAGTACTTCTCCCCCAGCGGCAGACCAAGGTGATGAACGAGGGGTGCGCCACCTACACGCACTACCGCATCATGACCCGCCTGCACGAAACGGGTCGCATCAGCGACGGCGCCTATATGGAGTTCCTGCACTCCCACACCGCCGTGGTGTTCCAGCCGGCCTTCGACGACCCGCGCTATTCCGGCATCAACCCCTATGCCCTGGGGTTCGCCATGATGCAGGACATCGAGCGCATCGCCACCAACCCCACGGAGGAGGACCGCGCCTGGTTCCCCGGCTATGCCGGTAGCGGCGACGCCATGGCGGCCCTGCGCAACGCTTGGGCCAACTACCGCGATGAGAGCTTCATCCTGCAGTATCTGAGCCCGCACCTGATGCGCAAGATGCGGATGTTCCACCTGCATGACGACAGCGATGAGAACGTCTATCGCGTCGCCGCCATCCATGACGAGCGCGGCTACCGCCGGGTGCGCCAGCAGCTGGCGGCGCAGTACGACTTCTCCTCCCTGGATCCGGACATCCAGATCACCGACGTGGACCTGGCCGGCGACCGCCGCCTGATCCTGGAGCACAAGGTGCAGAACGGCGTGCTGCTGGCGGAGGAGGACGCGAAGTCCGTGTTGCAGCATGTGGCCAACCTGTGGGGGTATGACGTGCTGCTGTTCGAGAATGACGACGCCGGCAATACCCTGCGCAAACTGACCGTGCCCGCCCGCACGATCCTGCTGGCGGAGTAAGGGGCCGCGTCAGAGGCAGCCTTCGATATAGTCCACGGCCGGGGGCAAGCCCGCGCGGAAGCGGGTAACCCGGCCATTGGCTGTCTCGAACAGTAGGACCCGCCCCCGCTCCTCGATCCGGAGATAGTGCCCCTCCTCATAGGCGTGAGGCTGCACCACCACCGCGGGACCATAAGCCTTCAGCACCGCCGCCTCCGTGGCGCCCACGCCGATTCCCTTGGCCGTCCGGAAGGTCGCCTCCCCACCCGGCGGGGCGAAAACGTCGATGCGGGTGATCCGGCCCTTTTCCACCATGTAGCTGACCTGTTTGTCCTTGCCGTCGCCGCGGCCGATCAGCCAGCAGTCCACCGACTGGGCCCGGTCCATGGGACGAAAGGGAACGTCCAACGCCGACTCCGCCTGGACGACCGTCATGCCCAGGCGGACGGGCCCCAGGCCGTCGAAGGTCAAGGGTGCCGGTGACGGCTGGCAGGCGGCGGGAAGGACGGCCGTCACGGCCAGGAAGGGGTGGACCCAAGACCTCATCGGAACCTTCTCCCGCCCGGCGGCTTGTTCCCGCGCGCCGGCCACCGATTTGTCATGCCGCAGATGCGAAATCGCCCTAGTTAAGCCATGTTGCATCGCGATATTATGAGCGTACCCCAAGCGGGTACCCAACCGCCAACCTCCTAGAGAGCAATTCCGATGTCCACCCTGGAACTGGATCCCGCCTTCGTCGCCGCTTGCGAAGCGCACGGGCTGGACCCGCAGAAGACCAACATGTTCCTGCTGGAATGCGCCGTTCAGGGCCGCGAGCCGTCCAAGGTCTCCATGTTCGAGCTGGACCGCCAGCCGTCCGACCTGTGGGCCAAGGTGCGCAAGCTGAACCGCGCCGCCTGATCCCAGGCTCTGCTGGCCACGCTTTGCTGAATTGAACGAAGCCGCCGGGCCGTTGAGGCCTGGGCGGCTTTTTTCATGCGGGCGGGTTCAATCCGTCCAGGGCCGCCGCCACCCTCGCCAGCACGCCGTACCAGTCACCGGGCGTCTCCTGTCGAAACTGGCGCAGGGTGGGATACCAGGGGCTGTCATCGCGGTCGCGCAGCCAGCGCCAGTCGGAGTCGAAGCGGTTCAGCAGCCACACCGGCCGGCCGAGCGCGCCCGCCAGATGGACGACGGAAGTGTCGACGCTGATCACCAGGTCCATCGCCTCGACCAGTGCCGCGGTGTCAGCGAAGTCGGCGACGTCCCGCATGCGGTCGATGACGCCAACGGGCACCCCGCCGGCCATGTCCGGATCCTTCTGCAGGCTGTGGAATTCCACCTCCGGACAGGCGGCCACCAGGGACTCGACCTGGGCCCGCGTCAGGGAGCGGCGGCGGTCCACCTTGTAAGTGGGGTTGCCGGCCCAGACCAGCCCGACACGGGCACGATCCCGCGACACCGTGGGCACTGTCGGCGCCGCCAAATAGGGTGCGGCCGCCGGCACCGTCTCCAGCCGCGTATCCAGCGCCAGCGGCAGGCTCAGCAACGGGCAATGCAGGTCGAAATCCGGCAAGGGCGTACCCCGGGGCATGATGCGTACATCCCCCACGGCCGTCAGGGCGGGTGAGGCGCGCAACAGGCGCAGCAGGGGCTGCGGCACCTCCACCACCACCCGGCGGCAGCGGGCGGCCACCAGGGGGATGTAGCGGCAGAATTGCAAGGTGTCGCCATAGCCTTGCTCGGCATGCAGCAGCAGGGTCCCTTCGGCCATCTCCTCGCCCCGCCAGGTCTTCTGGGCGAATGGGCGGCGGTGGGGACGGAAGTCCGGACTGGCCCAGCGCCATTCATAGGCGGCCCAACCCCGGGGATAATCGCCCAGGCCCAACCAAGCCAAGCCCAGGTTGTAACGGGCCTCGGCATAGCGGGGGTCGATCGCCAACGCCGCCTGATAGCAGGCGATGGCGCCGTCCATATCGCCCAGGGCCTTGAGCGCGCTGCCCAGGTTGTTATGCGCCTCCACCAGCCGGGGATTGAAGGCCAGGGCGGCGCGATAACTCTCGATGGCCTCGGCGATCCGCCCGCGCTCCAGCAGCACGTTGCCCAGGTTGTAGCGGCCCTCGGGATAGGCGGGCCGCAAGGCCAAGGCCTGGCGGTAAGCCGCCTCCGCCCCATCCAGATCTTCCCGCTGGCGCAGCGCGTTGCCCAAGTTGCTGTGCGCCTCGGCGAAGGTGGGACGCAGGGCCAGGGCTTGGCGGTACTCGGATTCAGCCTCGGCCCAGCGGCCATGGTGGCGCAGGACATTGCCCAGGTTGCTGTGGGCGTCGGCATTGTCGGGGCGCAACGCGATGGCGCGGCGGTAGGCATCCTCCGCCGCGTCCAGACGGCCCAGCTTGGCCAGGGCGATGCCCAGATTGCCGTGCATGGCGCTGTCGTCGGGCTTCAGCGCCACGGCCTCGCCGATCAGTTCGGCGGCGATGGCGGACTGGCCGCGCGCCTGGGCCACCAGGCCCAGCACATGCAGGAAGGCCGGCTGGCGCGGGTTCCGGGCCAGCACGCGCCGGCAAGCGGTCTCCACCCCCGCCAGGTCGCCCGCATGGAAGCTGGCGACCACCTGGTTGTAATCGGCCTGGCTGGCGTTGGCCGGCGCGTGAGCGGTCGCGATGATTTTAGATGCCCTCTTCCCGGTGTCCCTCAGTCTTACACGGCGTCGGGGGTGAAAGCGGGCGGCAAAAAGGGGGATATGGCTCAGGGCTCGCCCCAGT